>NZ_SJPV01000008.1:82273-437847 GCF_007860135.1 Novipirellula artificiosorum | reverse complement strand
ACTTGGGCCATCAGAGCTCGGATAGAAGAATGGGGAACCGGATCGTTTAAACGCAAACTCAATCAACAACCACCCCAACACAACAGTCACTTGACAGCAGCAAACATTTCATAGAAGTGGACGAGGCCACGAGTCCCGTGTTGCAGGACTCGTGGCCTCGTCCACGCGTTCGTTATTGATCCCGCGATGCTTGGTAGAATTTGGGACGCACGTAGCGTGAAAGCAATCGAGCGAGCGCCCCGAGGGAACGTGTCGAGCAGGCAACGCGAGGTTGTTTTAACGATCGCCAAAAGATCTCGCAGGCCGCCCCCAGCGGCGACCGGTCTCGATCGTCAAGCGTTTTGATCAGGTAATCGTTCCACGGTTGCCGACGGCGGCCAAGCCGCGAGGCGGATGCCAATTTCGGCGACAGAGCCGACTCGAGCTTGTCACGAATTTGAGCCGACTCCATCAAGAACCGGTTGGCTTGCACGTCGTCCTTCGCAAACTCGACCACGGTCTTGGAATCGGGATGCAATCGAAAGGCTGCACCGACGGCTTGACTGTAATGAACCCGCGGATGTGCCGCGAGGTAGCGGATCAGCAAGTCCCAATCGAATCCATAGTTCAGCGATCGATCGATCCCACCACATCCCCGAAGCATCGCGGTGCGAAACCAAAGCCCGGGTTGGCAGAACGAGTAGCGATCCGAACGCAGGATTGCCTTCGCCGAGAGGTTCTCATTTCGCATCGGGTACGATTCGGTGTCCTGACCAAATACCGACACCGGAAACGTGTACAAGTCGATGTCGGGGGTAAAATTGGCCGCGAGTTCATGAAGAGCGCCCGGCATTAGCAAGTCATCCGAATTGATCCAATTGAAAAAATCGCCATCCGCCAGATTCAACCCTTTGCAAATGGCATCCGATTGCCCTTCGTCGGGTTCTCGAATCACCTGTGTGATCTGCTCGCTGTATTTGTCTAAGATCTCGCCACTTTGGTCGCTGCTGCCACCATCCACAACGATGTACTGCAAGTTCGGATAGTCTTGCTGCAGGACGGATTGAAGCGTCTGTTCAAGGAAGTCGCCTTGATTGTAGCTAGGCGTGACCACGGTTATCCGTGGCGTCGAATCAGACTTGGCTGCAAGAATTGGCATCGCTGTGTATCGACCTTCACTGCTCATCGGGTAGAAGGCCAACAACGTCGATAGGTGGCGAATCGGTCAAACAACTCGAACAACTCGCGGACATAGTGATCCATCGTCAAGTGTTCGACCCATTTGCGTCCCCGCTCAACCCATTGCGTCCGCTCCGCTTGGTCTTTCAGCAATCGATCAATCGCCGCCGCCATTTCATTCTCATTCGCGGGAGGTACCAACAGAGCCGCATCCCCAAATTGCTCTTTGCTTCCAGACACCTCCGATGCAACAACGGGACAGCCCAAACTCATCGCTTCAAGAGGTGGCAAATTGTCGGGACCGAAAAGACTTGCGTAGACGAGTGCTTGGGCATGCTCGTAGAGCCAGCGGAGGTTCTCATCGCTGACAAACCCTGGTGTCATAATGGACACGCCGAGACTTTCGGCGGTGTCCGCCACGTACTGTTTTGTACAATAATGATCAAGGTTCGCCGACCCTGAAAATACAACGGTCAAATTCTTATGACCGTTGTCTTGTAACCGTTTGAGAGCATGAAGCACTGTCACATGGTTTTTGTGAGGCCAAAACTGGGCAGGATAAAACAGGAACGGTGACTCAGGAGCCCAATCGGGTTTGATCGACTCCGATGCGACGAGCGTTTGTGGAACGAAAAACGGGATGATCGAGATCCGATCGGGATCGACACCAAAAAAGCGTTCGATCTCTTGTTGGCCGCGTTGGGTTCCCGTGATCACGCCCGCGGCACGGCGTAGAACGGTACGGTAATGTTGTTGACGATTTTTCCAGGTCCATCCCTGATGAGAGACTTCGGGAAAAAACGGCAGCACTCGATGTTCGAGATCCCAACAGGTAACGATGTAGGGAACGTCTTCGCACAGCGTGCTGGGGTGAGCGGAAAACACCAAGTCAATTCCAGCCGCCTGCAGCGAGGTTCGAATGGCAATCGATGGATCCTTGGCGAAACCGGTCCGTTGAAGCAGCAAACTCGTCCGAGTGACAGGGACCGGTTGCGGAACCTCGACATGAGGAAGATCGACCGTTCGACGATCCGTGCCACCGAGGATGCAGAATTCATGCTTGCCGTTTTGGGCTTTCGCAATCGCGTTGACGACTTCAAACTCAAAACGAGCGCTTCCTCCCAATTTCCGAGAGTATTCGGCCGGGTAAATTCCAATCTTCATCTTGACTCACCCATCGATACGCGAAGCACCCGACAAGATCGACTTGACCGCATCACATACTTCGTCAATTTCGTTATTCTTGATTCCCAGTCCACTCGGCAAATACAAACCACGCCGAGCCAATCGTTCCGCTACGGGGAAAGACTGCCCTTGAAACAACCCCATCGATTCAAAGATGGGCTGCTGGTGCATTGGCCAAAAGAAGGGTCGAGTGCCGATCTTTCGTTTCGCTAGGCCTGCGGCAAGATCTTCCGGAGTCAAAGCGACCGCATCTGATATCACGATCCCGAACACCCAATAGATATTCTCAGCAGCGTCATTGCGAGTAAGCGGCAATTGAATCTCCGATGCGTCCGCAAGTCGCTGCTGATATCGCAATCCCATTTCGCGTTTTCGCTGCACATGCTGTGGCAACTTCTCAAGCTGTGCAAGTCCAACCGCCGCCTGCATGTTGGTCATCCGGTAATTCCAACCCAGTTCATGGTGGACAAATCGTCGCTCAGGCTCGAAGCACAGGTTGCGCAATTTCCGACACCGCTCGGCAATCCGATCGTCATCGCATACGACCATGCCCCCTTCGCCACAAGTCACATGTTTGTTGGGATAAAAGCTAAACGTGCTGATCAAACCAAAGCTGCCGCAGGGGCGGTCCCGGTGGGTTTGACCGTGCATCTCTGCCGCATCCTCAATCACGATCAAGTTGTGTCGCTCCGCCAGCGCGAGTATCGCATCCATCTCGACGGGGAGCCCGTAAATGTGGACGACTAAGATCGCTTTGGTTTTGGAGGTGATCTTCTGCTCGATCGCTTGAACCCTCATGTTCCAAGTGTTCGGATCGCTATCGACCAGCACAGGCACACCGCCTGCTCTTACAATCGATGCAGCGGGCGAGATGATCGTGAACGTGGGCAGGATCACTTCATCGCCTGGCCCGATCCCCGCAGCGGCCACCGCGATATCCAATGCGCCGCTGCCATTGGCACAGGCAATCCCATGCTTGCGCCCAACCGTGGCGGCGAATTGATCCTCAAATCGCTTCACGAACGGTCCTTCGCTGCTAATCCACTGGGTCTCGATACACTCGAGCAGGTACTTTTTTTCATTTCCGTCAAGCAACGGCGTGTTCACCGGAATCATGGTGTTAACCTTTTCCTCGCCACGAAGGTGACGCCCCAGGTGTCGGAGGATGCCGTCGCACCGTCGATCCACTGTTCGCTGTGGACGAGCTCCATCCCTGCCGCATCCGCGAACAATGCCAATTCGGGTGCGAAGAAGTATCGCATTGGGTGAGTTTCCGTGAATGTTTCCGTTCGGCCATCGGCTTTGCGGGTCACCATGACCGTGTAGCAAACCTCCACCCGATTTCGATTGACGTCAATCGTCGGTTCCGCGATTCGGAGCACCCTGACCGCATCGTCCTCCATACGTTTGACCCGGACGCTCGGCAAAACGCTCAACACTGCCGGGCCGTACCAGACATCGAAGACAAAGATTCCATTCGGTTTCAAATGATTCGATGCCGTACGAAAGACCGCCGTGACATCGTCGTTCGCCGTTTGGTAGCTGACAACATGAAACAACGACATAACGGTTTCGAATCGCTGCGTCAGTTCAACCGTTCTGGCGTCGCCTTGCAGGAATTGCAACTTTCCGCTTGCCACGGAGGTGACCGTTGCCGCGCGTGATATGGCGGCTTTGATCATTTCAGCGCTGCGGTCGATCCCGGTAACACTGATGCCCTGTTCGGCAAGCAGACAAGCGTGTTTGCCTGTTCCGCAACCAAGTTCCAAACTATCCTGAGCCCCCCAGGCGAAGCGATCGAACAACGTGCGGATGTAGGCCGCTTCGGCAGTGTAATCCTTGTCCTTGTACAACAGGTCGTAGTAGCGACTATAAGCAGCAAACGTATCGCTCACGATGATTCGCTATCGGTTGGCGGCAACTTAATTTTCTCCTCCGAAACCGGATCGAAGCGTGTCTTGTCTTGGTCACCTGAATAGGGCCCTTGTTTGACTTCGATCATCTCGCTCGGCTCAAGCATCTCGAAACCATGACCGCCAGCGGCCAGCAGGATCACATCGCCAGCCAACAGGATGCGGCTTTCCAGGTAGTGTCGCCCATCGGTATAGAAATCAACGCGAACCTTGCCCGATCGGATCAGCAAGACCTCTTGGGTCCAAAGCACTTCTCGCTCGACCGGATTGTGAACATGCGGGTCAATCTTATGCCCCGTCGGCCGGTTCATGTAGCCAAGTTGTTGGGAAAACATGCTGGGCGTGAAGAACTCAATTCCCTCGGAGCGAAAATCGGATCGGATGATGATCGCGATCGTTTGATCCAAATGCTTGATCTGCTCAATACTCATGATGGACGACGTTTCGTGTTGGAGGTTCAGCGAGATTCGGCAATCGGAATCAACCGCCGATTCGCGAGCGCAGGCGAGGTCGATGGACTCAGTAACGCAAACTGCCAACCCGCGCCTTCAGCATGGTCAAACGCTTCGGATAGGGCGTCCCCTTGGACCGCATTGACATACTTGAGCGGGTTGCTGGCGGGGACATGATGATCATAAAACGCAGGATACTCGCCACGCATCGTTTCGATCATCCCTGGATAAGAAACCCGTGCTGAGTTTGCCCAAAAATGCTTGTCGTTGGGCTTGCGACCGTCAAATCCGAGCAGATGAACCTGTTTGGCGAGCGAACAGGCTACGGGGACCAACATCTGGCCGAGCACATTGCCGGTCGCCGCAAACTCGTAGGTTTCCGCGATGTCCCTCGTGAAATCGATCCCCTGGCCCGTCGGTAACGCAACACATCGATCCGCCACATCCGCAAACTCAGCTTGGATGCGAAACCGAAAGAGATCGGGATACAAAAAGACGGTCGTGCCTTCCTTCATCCGATCATGTAAGTCGTTTCGAAATGCAACCGCATGACCCGAATCACCAAAATGGTAGAGCGCATCGCCGGCAACAATCACATCAGGGCGAAGATGCGAGAACAATTCCGGATCTTTGCAAATCGTATTGCAAACCACACGGTACCCGTCTGAAAAATCGTGGGAGTACGCAAGATCGAGCGAGGGACCGGTTCCAAACACATAGGCTTTTGACAACGGATCGGCTTTGATCTGATCGAAACAACGCCGCAATCGTTCATGATTCTCTCGCTGGTCCGATTCCGCCCAAGGACGAATCGCATCCATCCCCTGAAACCAGCCCCATTGTGCGAGGGGATTCGTCAGAGGGTCTACGGAAAAGTGTGGGCGTCGACGAGCCGGAAAAGTCGTGGCCGCATCATCGTACCCCCCCGTGGTCAGCAGCACGTCGTACCACAGCGGCAACATGCTGACTCCCACCCGGTTCGGCGAGCGTTCCAAGCAATCGAACCTCGCAACCTGCAACGATGCAGCACTCTCGGCGGCTCGTCGCACCACGGCGCGCGTCTCGCTCGGCAATTCGGGATCGATCAAGACCGCAATTCGTTTCATTTCGTTCGCTCGCTTTTTCACCTTATCGAGACGGCTGCTTCAATTGTTCCACCAGCAACGCGACCGCTTTGTGAGTCGTCCGATCGACCGCTTCCGCGGTGTTGGATGCATTATGGGAGCCAAACAAGCAATGCTGAAACTGCCTCAGCGGGCTATCCGACGGCAACGGTTCTCGCTCGAACACCTCCAAGGCGGCTGACTGCACTTGGCCGCTCGCCAGTGCATCGCACAATGCCGATTCATCGATCAAGGGACCTCGCGAAACATTCACGATCCGAACGCCTCGCTTGCATTGCCTCAACAGATCCGCATTGATGAGTCCGCGGTTTGCAGCGTTCATCGCACAACAAACGATCAAGAAATCGGCCTCCCCGATTCGGCGAGGCCACTCCAACCTTTCGACTTGATTTTGCAGATCCACAGGTGTCTGGGCGTTGGGGTCGTAAACCAACGGCTTGACGCCACTGACCAGCAACCGCCGCACGGTTGCTTGTCCAATGTCACCCAATCCCAGCACTGCCGCGGTGGTACCACGCAAACTGAGCCCGGTCGGCTTCGGCCATTGTCCTTGATGGACTCCATGGTTGATTTCGAACGTGTGACGAGCTAAAGCAATCACGTAACCCATTGCCACGTCGGCCACTTCATCGCCAAACATGCCTGGCGTGTTTTGGACATGCAGTCCACACGCCTTCGCTCCGTCGAAGTCAACGTTGTCAACCCCGACGCCCCATTTCACCGCCGCCCGCAGCCGGCCATTGGTACCTGCCCGAAACACACGTTCGGTCGCAGGATCGTCACCGATGATCCAACCATCGTAGTCCTTCAACATCGCGATCAGTTCGGATTCGCTCAGCTCCTGAACCATTTCGGGGCAAGTCGCCTCGATTCGATTTTTTTCCAGAATCGCTTGGTAGCGAGCGATCGCGCGTTGCATCGGGGGGCAGGTCACAAGCACCTGTGCGACATGTTGGCTGTCGGTACGATCCATCAAAGCAAAGCCTTTAGCAGGTTAAGGGGAGAGGCCACGAGCCTGATCGTTTTACGAACCAGTGACAAGAAAGGTTTGGTATCGCATGTCCAGCGACAACCCGATCACGAGTTCTCGCTCCGCCATTGCCCCTTGGCAACCGTTTCGGCCAAATCCCAACCCTCGGAATCGTCAATGTCAAAGGACTCCAATTTTGGCGTTTCAAAGAGCATCGGCTTTGCACCGATACGCGCGTTGGTCTTCGCGAAGCTCGGTTGGGAAAAAAGATAGAGGTTCGAGTTTTCCTCGTACCAGGGTTCAAGGTCTTGTGTGCGAATCAGGTTATTCGGGTCGTGATTGATCGCCGAGCCATCGGCTCGATAAAACCTCGCTTGAAACGGATTGACCGTGAACAAACTGTCGGCGGTTCCGGCTGCGACCCCTTGTTCGTAAGCATCCAGCGCCGCATTGATCGTCGCAGCACTCAGCAGTGGGTTCGTGGCGTGCGTCATCAGATAGGTCCGCGCGCGTATGTTTTCGATGTCGTCGGCTAAAACACGGTTCATGCTGACGAAATCGCCACAGATTTCTGGCTTGCGATCTCGAAGCAACACTCGCGAGGATTCCACCAAACCATGCTCGAGGAGCATTTCACGGGCGTCGGTATTGATCACGACCTGATCGATTCGATCGACAGACAGCAACGAATCCAAAATCCATTGAAACAGCGGTTTTCCAGCAAAGTCCCTGAAATTCTTCCCGCTGACCCGTTCGCTATGCGCCTTGATGGGCAGCAGTGCCACAAATTCAAATGTGTTGTTCATTGGTTCGATCGCTTGGTTGTTGGTTCACCGAGGTGTGTGACCATCAGTCTATCATCCATCGAATGGGAATGGCGACCAGCCCCGGGCGGTGCGCCGCGTAGCTCAGCAGTGATTCGTTGCCCTCGGTCAAAGAGATTTCGAACGAACAGGCATCCGGTAGCGTATCAAGCCGTTCGCCCTGTGGCACGCCCAACCCCGCAGTCACCGAATAGTGGCCCGGCTTCAAGACTCTCGCAGGGATCTCGACGCAATAGATTGTCTCGCCGGCGGGTCGCAGATCGAGCAGGTTGGGGGATTCGTCCGTATCAAACGACAAAAACACCAACCCGCGTGGCGAGTGGATTTCGAAGAAAAGATGCGTGTGCTGAAGCGGACGCCGTAAGACCGTGCGAAGCTGGAATCGCACCGGCGACTCAAACCCAATGCAATCCGGCCGGTTTGTCTCGTCACTCTGTAGTCGAACCTCGGCAATGTACGCATCCGTGTCGGGCGTTTTTCGCGGGATGCGATCCGGCCGTCGCTGAATGCTCGAAAGGTAGTGGGTGATGGTTTGATCGGTCGCGCCATGGCAAACAATCGCCCCCGCATCGAGTTGCACTGCCGAGGTACAAAGCGATTGAACCGCGTTGAGGTTGTGGCTGACGAACAGAATCGTGCGAGACGATTCATTGGACAACTCGTTCATCTTCTTCAAGCAACGAGCCTGAAAACTCGCATCCCCAACCGCCAAAACCTCATCGACAATCAGCGTATCACAGGGCAGATGGGCGGCGACCGCAAAACCAAGCCGTACCATCATCCCGCTGCTGTAGCGTTTTACGGGTGTGTCGAGATACTTCTCACAGCCACTGAAATCAACGATCTGGTCAAGTTGCCTGGCAATTTCCCGACGACTCATCCCGAGAATCGCGCCATTGACAAAAACGTTCTCGCGGCCGGTCAGTTCGGGATGAAATCCCGTCCCCACCTCCAACAAACTCGCGATCCGCCCCCTCGCTTTGATGGTGCCGGTCGTGGGAGAGGTGATCCGAGAAAGCATTTTTAACAACGTGCTCTTGCCCGCACCGTTGTGGCCGATAATTCCAAGAATCTCGCCTTGAGCCACGTCAAGGTTGACGTCACGAAGCGCCCAAACATACTGGTCCGTTTGCTTCGGCCCAGCTGTTTGCTTCGGCCCAGTCGCATCTTCGCTCCCGACCTGAGCAAACGGATCGGGCTTCCCACGCAGGCGAGCCCAGGCTCGGTGCAAATCGTGCGAAAGTGTTCCGGTCCCAATCTCACCGAGCCGGTACTGCTTCGAGATGTTCTCAAATTGAATGGCAAGCGACATGCAACTGCGTCGGGAAAGGAGATCCGTCTTAGACCGTGTCCATGACACGGCGCTCAACATGATTGAAAACCACCGTGGCAAACAGCAGTGCCACGGCGGAAAATAACGCGGAATAGCCTAGTCGACCCAAGTCGTGCTCGCCGGCACCGAGCAACCCATAACGTGCCGTTTCAAAAAGGGGGGCCAAAGGGTTCCACCGCAAAACCGCAGCAACCTGCGGCGGCATTTCCGAGGAGGGGTAAATGACGGGCGTCGCATACATGAGTAGCTGGATACCGAACTGCAGCAGGAACACCAAATCACGGTACTTGGTCGTCATGGCTGAAAAAAGCATGCCCATCGCCAAGCCCAAGGTTGCCATGATCAGGACGAGAACCGGTAACCAAAGCGCCGTTGCGTTCGGCGCAACCTGGCCCGCCAGGAGATACCAAGCCAGGAAAGCCAAAAGCAGTGCGAACTGGATGGCAAACCGCACCAGATTCGAGAGCACGATCGATAGGGGAGCGATCAGACGGGGAAAATAGACCTTCGAAAAAATGTGGGCGTTGTCTTTGAAAACGGTCGCCGTCTTACTGAAACACTCGGCAAAATAGTTCCAGAAGGTGATCCCGCACAGGTAGAACAGCACTTGCGGAATCCCGTCAGTCGACAAACCTGCGATCTTGCCAAACACCAACACGTAAACAAGCGTGGTGAACAGCGGCTGAATGAAAAACCAAAGCGGGCCAAGAATCGTTTGTTTGTAGAACGCAACGATGTCGCGTCGGGTGAACAGGTACAACAAATCGCGGTAGCGCCAAACTTCCCCAAGCCGTAAGGACAACAGCGACGAATCGGGGCGAATGACAAGATCCCAATCACCCGAATCCGCCGTAGGCCGGTGGCCCACTACAGAAGGATCAGGCGATTCGTTGTCAAGAGAGGCCATATAGCGGTGCGAGGAGGGAGCAAAACTCCGTGGCGACGGGCCATAGGCAGAAGGTAGTGGTCAGACGCGGGCTCGAACCGCGGACACCGGCCTTTTCAGGGCCGTGCTCTACCAACTGAGCTATCTGACCAAACGGGAACCGAAATCAATTTCGTTTCCCCTATCGCAAAGGTTACTATCTTCCATCCTATTCGTGCAAGGGTATGATGAAGTTCGACGAAAAAAGAAAAAAGGAGTCCACGTCGCCTTGAAACGTGCCGTCGTTCTCGTCCTCGAACAAGACCCTTCTGCCATGTTCAAAGTTCGCTGGGGCTTTGCCCGCCGGGCCATTTGCGGCGACGACCGCAGGACCGCCCCCAACGTCCGATTCCTGCTCTGCGCTGCATTGGCCGCCGCGTGCTGCGTCTTCACGACGCCTCAGGTGGATGCGGAATTCGACAATCCCGACGTCCAAAGACTGGTCGATCGCGGTATCAAGCACATCGAGGACAACTACCAACAAAGTACGCGGTACGGGTTTGCGGGAGTTCAGGCCGGGGGGTATGGCGAGCATGCGTTGATCGGCTACGCCCACATGAAAGTCAAACACAATCCCAATCACCCCGTCGTCCAGCAGGGGATTGCTTCCGCAAAAACGCTGCTCACCAAATTAGGCGAAGAAGACCCCGGCGGAGATATCAGCAAGACCGTCTACACCGTCAGCGTTGCTGCGATGCTGTTTGCCGAAGTCGACAAAAACCAATATCGCAGCGAATTGGAAAAGATCGCCAATTTCCTGAAACGCATCCAATACCCGAGCGGCGGCTATGGCTATTATCACGAAAAAACCGGCGACGTCTCCCAAACACAGTATGCGATGCTGGCCCTGTGGACGATGGATCATTCCGGCGTCCGGATCGACTACGACACCGTGCCACGAACGCTGGCGTGGTTGATGCGGGTCCAGGATGTGGAGGGGGGATGGCCTTACCAAGGCGAAGAACCCCGAGTCCCCGGAACCCGGATTCGTCAACAAGGGGTTACGGCATCGATGGCGGTCGCAGGCGGGAGTGCACTGCTAATTGGCGCCGATATTTTGCGGGTCTGGGGTGATGCCTTGTCAGGGAATGACCCCAAAATCCCCGGGCTCCCCAAAGCGGTGAAACTTTACATCCCGGATGACGAACTCGGAAACCGAAATGTTCGCCGACCGTCCGTCTCGGGAGCCCCGCTGTTGTCGGCGATTGAGAATTGCCAATCCTACCTCAGCTCAAACTCGCCCGACCCGGGCAAGCTGAGATCCCAGTGGCCCTACTACCAACTCTACTCGCTCGAACGATACGAGAGTTTTCGCGAGGTTGCGTTGGGAAAAAAGCCGGATCCAAGCCCCCCTTGGTTCTTGTCGGGCGTGGAGTACTTGAAATCGACCGAGCGGCCCGACGGGGGTTGGACTTCCTATGTGACGAGTTCGGTGGAAACGTCCTTTGCCGTCCTGTTCCTGATTCGAAGCACGCAAAAAGCCATCGCGCTGAGCAGCAGCGGATCCTTGGCTGGCAGCCGAGATTTGCCAAAAGACACGACTCAAATCACCGTCGATGGGACCCAGATCAAGGGTAAACCGGTCGCGGCGGAGGTCAATTCGATGTTGGCGTTGCTGGAATCCGATGGGGCGGACCAGATCGAAGGCAAATCGATTCCCGAAAACCTAAAATTGGCAACCGATCCGAAACAGCGAGCGGCCCAAATCGACCGAATGGAACGCTTGGTCCGCGGCAGCCAATCGTGGCAGGCACGCCGGGTTGCGGCCCGGTTGCTCGGCCAAAGTGACGATCCACGCGTGGTTCCGACGCTGATTTTCGCACTCACCGATCCCGATCCGATGGTGCCACGGTATGCTCGCGACGGACTGCGGTTCATCTCACGACGGTTCGAAGGATTCGGGATGCCGGATGAGGCGACCCCAGCCGACGTGACCGAGGCCCAACGTCAGTGGCGAGCTTGGTACCGCCGAATGGACCCCGGATACGTGTTCCTGGATTACGATTTGTAGTCTTCACGCAGGGTTCGCGTTGACGAACCTTGACGGACTGCAAGGCCGGCTCACGCCCGGTCCACCAACCCATTCCCTTCTAAAAAACACAGGCCAACGATGTCTTCCGGCGTCCAAACCGACGAGCAGCCAACCGAATCGATCGATCAGCGTCGGACCGAACGTTTGCTGGAGCGTGAAAAGCTGCGCACCAGTCGCTTTGACGCGGTGACGAGTTTGTTCATGGCGTTGATCTTGTTCATCGGCACCTTTGTGTTGATGATGTTTTTGATCTGGGTCTTCAGCCGGTTGGAGTTCCCGCCCAAGCCGATCAAGCCGATCATTGAAAACCCCGCGGGTCGTGGTGAAAATGCCGAAGGCTTCGAGCGGGACTTTGAGCCGCCGGGTGCCGAAGAGGTGGAAGAACTGCTTGAACCAACGCTACAAGACACGATCCAGGCGGTCACCGATGCGATCAGCAACATCGCCGCCTCGCTCGACACCATGAACACCAGCTTGTCGGGGGACACGCTGGGGTCGGGGCGTGGCGACAGCCGCCCGCCGGGACCGATGGGGGAAGGGGCGGACATCGTGCCGCGAGGCGAACGGTGGCGATTGAATTTCAATGCCACCAGTTTGGCGAACTATGCCGGCCAGCTTGATTTCTACAAGATTGAACTCGGTGCCATTGGCGGTTCCATCCAAGGGGTCGATGTCGCAGGCAACCTAGCGGGATCCCCGCAAAAACGTCGAATTGTAGACACCGAGAACGAAAAGCGGCTGTATTTCATGTGGACCACGCCCAGCCCCTTGATGCAGTACGACCGCCAGCTGCTTCAAAAAGCCGCAATCCCCCTGCCAAACCGGCAAATGTTAAAGTTCATCCCCGAACAGCTTGAAAACCAGCTTGCCCAAATCGAGATCGAGTATGCGACCGCAAAGGGACACCCATCGATCACCGAAGTTGCAAAGACGATCTTCGAAAGTAAGGCGGATGGCAACGGATTCAAGTTCGAAGTGATTGACCAGCGTTACCGAAAATCGAGGAAGGTCCGATAGTCAAAACGTTGGTCGGCTTGTTCGCGATGGGTGATCAGCCGCTCAGCGACAAAATCGTTGTGGGCAAGACTTTCGACGGATCACCGAAGTAGGCTGCCACCTCCCATCAAGCTCGAACAAATCGTCGGACTCTTACAAATCCACCTTGGATTGGTTTTTCAACAAGAATTGTTGCGTTGTCCTCGCCCCAAAAAAGCTTCCATTCGTTAGGATATGGCTGGAATTCACGTCCTTGCTGGGTAATTCTTGTTAGAACGGCCCCGCCTGTTCGTGGCAGGGCCGCGTTGGCTTGCCGTGTTTTCGTCTCTCGTTTCCCCTTATCTTTCGCACTCGAAAGAAGAGATTCTCGATGCTCTTTGCCGCTTTAACTGTTTTTGACGTCATTTCCTTCGCCACCTACGGCGCACTTGCGGGCGTGGCCCTGTGGGGACTGTATTGCATCGTGGTGGTCTGGACCCGCGTGAGCCAGAAACGATTTAAGAATGAAGACGAACAAGATGTCTTTATGGATGACGTGGAGCAGATGGTGACGGCAGGTGATTTTGAAGGGGTCGCGGAATACTGTGACGGGGATGCCCGTGCGATCCCTCAAATCGTCGAAATGGCGATGCACCACCGTGATCTCGGCTACAAACGAGCCCGACAATTCGTGATGGACCGCTTCCAACGCGACGTGATGAGCGACTTGGAGTATCGGCTGAGCTGGGTCAGCACCGTGATCAAGTCCGCTCCGATGATTGGGCTGTTCGGGACCGTATTCGGGATGATGGGAGCATTCAATACCTTGGCGTCGTCGGCGAACGTGAACCCCTCCGACTTGGCCGGTAACATCAACATCGCGCTGCGAACGACAGCGTGTGGGTTGGCGATTGCCGTCCCGCTGATGATTTTGACCGCCAACGTCAACATTCGTATCGCCAAGATGGAAGATCTGGTCGGATCGGGGCTGGGCCGCTTCATGACCGTTTTCCGCGAAGCCTTGTCGCGAAACCCGAACCAAGCAAATGCACCGGTAGCGGCGGCATCCACCGACCCCACCGCATCCTCGGCGATGCAATCACCCAAGTAGGGGCCGAAATACCATGAGCAGTGCACCACTGACCGATCCTTCGCTGATCGACCAAGACGACAACGAGGAAGAGGACTTTCATCTGCCACGCGCCAAGCGTGATGAAGAAGAGATGGACATCACGCCGATGATCGACATCGTCTTTTTGCTTTTGATTTTCTTTGTCGTTGCCTCCAGAATGGACCCGACACAAATTGGAACGATCCCCGAAGCCGAACATGGTTTAGCCGTTTCCGCAAAGGATTCGGCTGTGATTTTTATCGAACCGGGCGGTGCCGACGAAGTGATCGTCAAGCGATTGGATGGTTCCCAGTTCAGTCGTGATGAAGCGACGCAAGCATCGGAAATTGTCGATTACGTCACGAATGAACTTGAAAAGTCGGAGGGCCGCAATAAGAACCACGTGATGATTCTTGGGGACAAAGATGTTCAAGTGGGGCAAGTGACACGTATCCAAAAGGTCATCGGCGATGCGTTCGAGGACATCGAACAAACCTACATCGCGGTGAAGGAGGATTAGACGATGGCAATTCAAGTTGAATGTCTCCAGTGCGGCAGTGTTCACAATGTGAATGATCGTTTGGCCGGACGTCGCGTCCGGTGTCCGCACTGTGACACCGCCGTGCACGTGCCCGAAGCCGATCAGGCGGTGCTGGCGGCGATCCCCTCAGAAACGGAGGACTTTGACGAAATCGTTGATGCCATCGAAGAGGAACCGGTCTCCGCGGTGCCGGTGGAATCGGTTTCGATTCCTGTCTTCGCAACGGGCTCGACGCCCGTCTTGGCGGACGACGAAGACAGCGACCAAGTTCCTCGCCGCAAGCCACGGGAAACCGAAGACCTCGACATGACCCCGATGGTCGATGTGACATTCCTGTTGCTGATCTTCTTTATGGTGACCGCCAGTTTTAGCTTGCAGAAATCCATTGAGATGCCTCGGCAACAAACGGACCAGGCCAGCGTGACGCCGAAAGAAGATATCGACGATCCGCTCGATTCGGTGGAAGTCCAAGTCGATGAACGAGGATCCTTCTTGGTCTTGGCGGTCGATTGGGAACGCGAAACGCCAGGCAAACAGAATTTAACACTCGCACTTCGCGAAGCGATGACGGCCGTCAACGAGGGCATGACGCTCAATATCAAGGTTCATGAATTGGCAAAACTACGATACCTTGTCGACGCCATGGATGCGGGCACGATCGCAGGATTCACGGAACTGAAAGTGATGCAGGTCGAGGAGTTTGATTAACCCAACGCTTGACGTGCTTCTCTCTATCGCAAATTCATTCTCATCCACTGAAACTACTTTAGAACATGCTTGCAAACGAATTGATCGATCGGCTCGAACGCCGCGGACTGCTCGATCAGGAAATCATCGAAGCGCTGCGTGAACAGCTTGAGCAGGGGACGCGTGTGACGCCTGAGGCGGTCGCAAAGTTGTTGGTCGACAACGGCCAACTGACACGTTATCAAGCGACCAAGTTGATTGGCGAAATCCGTAGCGGTGAATACGAGGAGGAGGAGGAATCCGAAGAGGCCGCAGCTGGCTTTGACGACTTGGGAATCGTCCCCGAGGACGATGAGGAAGAAGTGGTCGAAGCCGTTGCCGAAGCTGAACCGGTCGCGGAAGTTTACGCCGAACCGGTTGCCCAGCCGGTTGCCGCCGAATCAATCCCCGCAGCCGACGTACCACCCCCGTCACGGCCTGTGCGTCAAAAGCACAAACCGATGCAGCATAAATCGGTTTGGGACTCGTTCAAGATCTATGGCTATGCCGGGATCATTATCGCACTGCTGCTTTCGTTCGTTGGCTTGTATTTCATGCTGACTCGGCAAAGCGCGGACGAGTACATCAGCGAAGCCAACGGTTTGTACGATGCCCAGAATTTCGTTCCCGCTCAAGAACGTTACCTTGGGTTCATCGATACCTTTGGTGACGGGAACCAGTACTCGTCACTTGCTCGGACGCGATTGGTGATGATCGAATTGTATCGTGCCGAAACCATGTCCGATCCGACGCGTGCCCTTGATCTGGCAAAGGAGAAGCTGCCACCGATCGAGCAGGAACCGGGCTTGAACCAAGAACGCGGCAACTTGGCTGCACTGCTGGTCGACATTGCCGAGAACATTGCGGACGCAGCGGCCAAGGCCAAGGACACCAGCGAGAAAGAACGGTTGCTTGGCCGGCTGGAAGATCAAATGGCGTTGATGGATAACGCAAACTACATGACCGGGTCGATGAAGACAACGTTGTCCGGAAAAATCCAAGCCGTCACCGAAGAACGCGACCGCGTCCGCCGTGACATCAATCGCAACATTCGGCTGGACGAATCGGTTGCAGCCATGCAGAAGATGCTTGATGAAAAAAAGACCGAGGAAGCCTACGACATTCGCTTCGGTTTGCTGCGTGAGTTCCCTGAATTGTACAACAACGATCGGTTGATGGTATTGATTCAAAAGGCGAGCGAGATTCAACAAGCCCTGGTCAAGCCTGCGACCGATCTTCCCGAACTCGTGGATGAGTCGGAGCCCGAAAGCACCAATCGCTCGATCGTGTTGACGACCGTCGAAGGAGAGGAAGCCGCCGATTTGGACGGTGAAATCTTGTACCTTGATGCGGGCGGATCGATGTTGGCGTTCGATGGGGAAACGGGACGTTTGCTATGGCGCAAATTTGTCGGCTATGGCCAAGATCATTTGCCCGTGCGACTCGATGATGGGTCGGGGGTCCTGCTGAGCGAGTCGAAGAAGCTCGAAGTTCAACGCTGCGACGGCCAAGATGGCGTGATTCGCTGGCGTTCGAAAATTGGGGAGCCGTTCAGTGAGCCGATTGCCGAACGCGACGACATTTTCGTTTCGAGCGTTTCGGGGCGGTTGGCGGCGCTCGATAGCGATTCGGGCGAAGCTCAATGGGCAACGCTGATCCCCCAACCCCTCGACACGGGGCCGGGGGTCGATCCGCGAGTCAATCGTGCTTACCTTCCCGGCAACCACAGCAATCTGTACGTGCTCAACAGTCGTGATGGTTCTTGCCTGGAAAGTTATTACATCGGCCACGCGGAGGGCACCATTTCGGTGCCACCGGTTCCCTTGTACGAACATCTCTTCGTGTTTGAGAACGCGGGATCCGATTACGCCCGGATCCATATTTTGCGGACCAACAAAACTGGCGACGAACTTAAACCCGCGCAAGCCACGATTCGAGTGACCGGTAACGTCAAGATCCGACCGATTGTGCAAGGAAGTCGGGTGATTGTGTTAACGGACCGTGGGCAAGTCATGGTGCTCGAAGTCGAACCCGGGGCCGAACGCGAACAGGTTCGTGTGGTCGCCGAACAGGTTGCCTCGTACGACGAGCCGACGTCGACTCAGATGGCGGTTGGCAAGAGTCAAATGTGGGTCACGGGAACACGAATTGGTCGTTACGAGCTTCAAATCAATACCGGTCGTGTGGTTCAAGATTGGTTTAAGTACCCAGCGGACAATTTCATTGGCCAACCCTTCGCCAGCAATGACACCTTGGTTCACGCGCGAGTGCTACGTGGTACCTCGGCCATCCGAGTGACTGCTGCCGACGCGAAATCGGGCCAAGAGATTTGGCGAACGGACGTGGGAGTGCCAATCGCCATGATCACGCCCGTGCCCAATGGGGGTGGTTTCTACGCAATCACGACCCAAGCGACGTTGTTTGAGCTCGATCGAGAATCGTTGGCAACGGGTTCAACGCAACAAGGCCCGATCGAAAACCCGGGTGGGACTGGGATTGCGATGCGTTTTGAAAAACCCATCCGGATTGACGATTCACGGGTCTTGATGCTCAACCAAACGGGTTCAGGCGAAGCGATCGTATTGGATCCGTCGCGAAAACGCGAAAAGCTCCGACGTTTGCAGTTAGGTTTTGGATCGGGAAAGCCGAACACGGTGAAGAATGCGAACGCGGCGATTGTCGCAGGGGGCGGGTTGTTTGTTCCGCTCAACACGGGGCGAGCCGTTTTGATGGATTGGCAAACCGGAGCGATGAAGGGCAGCCCATTTCAACCGGCTGCCGCCCCCGAAGGCATCGTGCAATGGAGCCAACCGGTGGCGTTGCCGGGTGACCCCAATCAAGTCGTCATCGCGGATAGCCGAAAGCTTCTTTATCGCATTCGCGTCGGTGATCAGGTTCGCCCGCTTGACGAGGTTAAAATCGACAACCCGTTCCTGGGTCCGGTCGCCGCAGTCGGCGATACGCTGGTTGCCACGGTCGCAGGACCATCAGCGGATTTCGTCGTCGGTCACAGCTTCGCGGACTTAAGTGAAACGTTCAAAATCTTGCTCGATGGACGTTCCGTCTGGGGGCCCGTTGCAGCGAACGATTACTGCGTGTTGGTGACCAACGATTCCGTTTTGCGAGCCTTCGGTGCCGATGGAAAACAACGGTTTGAATTGGAACTTCCAAAAGGAGAGCCAGTCGCGGCACCCATCCAAGTGGGTGACGTGATGCTGTTGGCTGGAAAGGAAGGTTGGCTGGTAGCCTTCGATCCTGCGACGGGCGAAATCAAGGGCAGGGCGGACATCGGGCAACCGATTTCGTCATCACCGCTGCAGGTGAACGATCGCTTACTCGTTCCAGGTGGCGAGGGGGTCGTTTACATCACCGATGTTCCATCTCAACCATAATCTTTCCCGGGGGAACATCGTGACTTTCCACTGCAACTTGACCAACCGCATCGCCAAACGACGTCGCCTACAAATGGCTTGGCTCGTCGCCACGCTTGCGATTGGGGTCGTACAGGCGTTGCCCGCATCGGCCCAAATCATCAACTATGCCGAATCCGGAGTTCCGGATCGCGTCGGCTTGGAACTGTTACAAGAAGATCCACACGACCTTATTTTCTTTACCGAAAAGGCGGGTGGAGGATGGGTCAAAGCCCGGTTGTTGGACTTGCCGCAGCGACGGATGCCGCGCAACCCAAAAGGATCGCTTCGCTTCGATATCGTGGGACTCGACACCAAGTCGTTCACCGCAAAATGGGAAGAGATCGAAAAGATTGATTTCTGGGAGGTACGACTCGAACGAGAAACGGACGACCTGATCGCCAAGGGGGATTTTCAAGGCGCCTTCCCTTTCTTGTCCGTTTTGATTCGCGATTACCCTGAAAGACCCGGACTACGAAAGCTTCGCTCCGAGTTCCTCTGGAAAGACGCCATCAAACGAGCGAAAGAAGGAGATTTTGAAGCAACGCTCGCAATGCTTGAAGAGCTACGACGCTATGCACCGGAGTATCAAAGCGACGCAGTGCTGCGTGCACTGAGTGGTGTGACCGACCGTTTGATGGCGAAGCTGGTCGAGCAGGATCGTTTGGAACTCGCTCAACAAATGCTGAGTCGTCTTGAAAAGGAATACCCAACGGACAAGTTGACATCGATCGGAAAATGGAGCCGTACGTTCCAGCAAATGGCGGAAGAAAAACGTGATGCAGCCATTCAAGCCAGGGACGCGAAGGATTACCGTCTAGCTCGAACGCTCGCTCGCGAGAGCATTGCGGTCAAACCGGATATTGTCGGTGGCCAAGCGTTGGTTCGAGAAATCGATCAGATCTATCCCTTGGTGCGAGTCGGCGTGCTGCAATCTGCCACCGTCCTCGACCCCACTCGAATCGACAATTGGGCTTCTCGACGAGCCGGCCGACTGGTTTATCGAACGCTGTTTGAAGTCCAAGGTGCCGGCCCCGAGGGAGGCGAATACGAGTTTATTTTTGGCGACACCGAAATGACGCCCGATCGACGGCAATTGGATCTGATGATTGAACCCGAAAAACTGGAAGATCCGCTCAATAGGATTGAAGGTTATTACTTAGCCGATGTATTGACAGAACGAGCCCAACGGCATTCGCCGGACTATTTCTCGGCGTGGGCAGCGGCGGTCGAAGCGATCGGCCTCGACGGCCCCAAACAAATTCAATGTCTGCTGCGACGATCTCACGTGCTGCCAACTTGCTTGTTGCAAATCCCAGTGGATGGCAGTTGGGTTGGCGGCAAACCGGGCGATCCGACCGGTGCGTATCGACGGGATGAGACCTCGGACGACCTCGTTCGCTACGTGCTTGCTCGCAAACCCAAAGACGATCAACAAATCAAAGAGATCGTTGAAATTCGCACCGCTTCGGCAAGTGATGGCGTGTCACTGTTGCTGCAAGGTGAATTGGATGTACTCGATCAATTGTTCCCAGCCGACGCGGTTCGGCTGCGAAAAAGTCGAGACATTCGTGTTCAAAATTATCCGCTCCCGACGGTCCACATGTTGGTCCCCTGTTCAGACCATCCTTACATCGCCGAGCCAACGTTTCGGCGGGCGCTGCTGTACGGAATCAACCGCCAGGACATTTTACAAGGCGAACTGCTCGAAGGCCTTGAATCGCCAGGTTGCCAGGTCGTCTCGGGACCGTTCCCGGCAGGCATCGAACCGGACGATCCGCTGGGTTACGCTTACGATCGCGAGATCCTTCCTCGTAATTATGAGCCGCGATTGGCGAAGTTGTTGATCACGGTGAACGAGAGCCAAATGAAGGGCAGCGCGGAGGTGAAAAAGGAAGAGCTACCAGCGATGACACCGCTGCGATTGGCCTTTCCGGCTGACAATCTTTCACGTGTGGCATGCGAAGCGATTTCAACTCAATGGCAATTGCTCGGTTTGGAAGTCGAATTGGTCGAGTTGCCGGTCGGTCGTACTTACCCCGACCCGGACACAGCCGATTTGGTCTATGTCTCTGCTGCCGTGTGGGAACCGATCATCGATGCACGCCGATTACTTGGCCCAAAAGGACTTGCCGGCAGCGAGGATCAATTGGTTGGTTTGGGGCTACGCCGGCTTGAGGAAGCCCGCAACTGGCGTGAGGTACGTGACCAACTGCTCATCCTGCACTTCATCGCAAACAATGAGCTGCCGATTTTGCCGCTTTGGCAAATGGTCGATTCGTACGCCTATCGCAGAAATCTTTTGGGGATCGGCCGCGATATCGTTTCGCTTTATCAAAACGCAGGGAAATGGCGCTGGCAATGATCAATCCATCGGTAGGGAAGAAAGACGTACGTGGCATCACGGGTTGCTTGCGCAGGGCGTTTTCGCTGGTTTGCGTGGTGGTACTGACTTCGTCGATCGCCCGCGCGGTGGACACCGCTGCAACACCATCGCAGGCTGACGCCGCAGCCCAAGCAGCTGACCTTGAAGCGTTGGAAGATGAACAGCCCTGGGATTTTTCTCCTTACCGTGTTCTTGTTTGGGTCGTCTCGGACAACCCCGACCTGGATACGACCGCGATCGAAGCCGATTTGCGTCGATTCCTTGATCGCGATTTTATGTCCATTTGGGAAATGGACATTGTTGATGCGCCACCGTCGGTCAAGACGGCGGCAGTTCGCAATCTTTCCACCATGCGTTTCGAAGAGATTTCGGCATCGGATCCGGTTGTCGCTGTCAAACGAGACCACCCCGATGCCGTGCGTTTGCGGATTGCTGCGAACGTCGGAGACTATTGCCAAAACGTTCTCGCCACGCGCGGAAGGATTGACGAGGTAGAGCGTCGAGCCGAAGAAATTGGCAATCCGACGATCGACGGAGTCAAGTCTCGATTGAAAGCGGTCGAGGGCGACACGATCACGGTGCGCGACCGCTGGTCCGATCCAGCGACGGAGGCGATTTTGGTGTCGCGAGGGATGGCGATGACGTTAGAAAATCCGGATGCCAAAATCATCCCGATCCCACAAAGTGGCTTGGTCATGGATGCCGTTGCGGCTTATGACAAGATCTTTGTGGTTCGAATTCAAACCCGAGACGTGCCCACCCAAATCAGTGCGATCGAGTTCGATACGTTGATGCGCCACTTCGGCACGGTCGCAACCCACACCTGCTTGCAACGCTCCGACATTCCTGCTGCCGTGGGGGATGCGTTGACCGATGCATTTGGTCCGATGGTCCGAATTGAAGACGCGGGAAGACGGAGTGCTCGCGGATTAATTCGAGCGGGCGGGTTGATTTTAGATCCGAATTCGCCGGCGATGATCCATCCCGGTGACGCCTTGGAACCGATGATTCGCAAGGACGACCGGAATGGAAATCCCATTCTGATTGGTCCCATCGATTGGGCCTATTTGTTGGTCAAGGAACCGAAGCAGGACTTGGAGCCCGAGCAGGAAGCCTCAGGTGTCGAGCAGGAGGACTCGGAGGTCGACGCGAAGAAGGAGCAGCAGGAGACCGAGGTCGTTCACAATCACTCGAAAGTCGAGATGGACTATTTCGCCGGTCGCCCGATCACGTTGCAAGGGCGGCGAAATCGGCGAACCTTCAAAACGGCGATTCGAGTCCGTCCGGTTGACGATGCAACCGTGGTTCGGCTGCATGCCCAAGGTGACGAGGGTTTTCCGCTGATCGGCTATGAAATCTACGACAAGGATCTCGAAACGGGCGTCTATTCCTTGATCGGTCGAACCGATTGGAACGGGCGTCTTGAAGTCGGCAGGTCCGACAAGCCGATGCGTTTGATGTATGTCAAGAACGGTGGCGCGATTTTGGCTCGGCTCCCGATCGTCCCTGGGCTAACGCCCCTCGAAGTGGCCGACCTTCGTGGGGATGACATGCGTCTTGAAGCCGAAGCGTACATCCATGGCGTTCGCAACGCGATCATTGACTTGATCGCAATTCGCGAATTGTTTGCCGCACGAATTCGATTAAGGCTTCGCAATGGGGAGATTGCCGAAGCTGAAAATCTGCTCAACGATCTTCGCGAACAACCAACGAGTGAGCGGTTGGCTGATGACATGGGGAAAAAGCAAACGGCGTTTTTGAAGGCATTGGGGTCGCGAAACGTGAGCCAACGTCGAAAGATCGACGAGATGTTTAGCGAGACTCGCGAGTTGTTGTCCAAGCACATCAACCCGGCGAAGTTACGAGATCTTGACGCCGATCTGATTGCCGCCCGAAAGAACGGCGGGCGTTTGCCGGAAAAAGCCGAGGACGATCAAGATGACGACAAGGTTGTTGACACGACAAAACCCACCGGAACCCGTTCAGCCGAAATGAGCCCGTCGGCCGACTTTGGGAATTTTACTTTCTCGGTTCCCAATGGTTGGAATGCTGTCTCAACCGATCGCAGCAAAACGGCAGCGATGCTGCTGCTCGGTGGAAAAGTATGGCAAAAATCCGATGCCATGATCAAAGTGGACGTCGGCAATCCCAGTGCTCCAAGCCCGAAGGAACTCGCAGAAGCCTTCGCCAAACAAAATGGGGGCACGGTCGACGGGAAAACCAAGAGCTTCGATGGCGTCGATGGCGTTTGCGTCACAACATCGAGCACGACCTTGGACAAGCCGAAAAGCTTAACGATCCTGTTCCGTGGCGGCAAAGCCTACCTGGTCATGGCCGCGGCGAAAGGCGACACAGACGTAGACGCCACCATGGAACAAATTCGCAAGACCTGGAAATGGAAAAACTAGCCTCGCCACGTTGGCCGTTTCTTGCGAGCGTTGGGGTGGTGCTTGATCACCAGATGGGGTGCGTCGCGACCTGAGAGTTTCTTTCCTTCCGGACGTCGACTCAGCCTCACCGACTTGGCACGTAAACGTTCTTCCTTTTCAAAATACTCATCATCGAGTTCGAACTCGACCCACATCGTTTCCTGTGGCGGCATCTCCTTCTCGGGAGTGCCTCTTGCCCATCCCAACCAGACGGTGCGGTGAAAGAAAACGTCGTCGCGAAAATCCTCGGCGTCGATGAACCCGAACTCGCCCTCCGGATTCATAAACCGAATCGTACCCAAACGGCGTTTCTGAATTCGATAAGGAATCTTCTTTTCGTCGTCATCGTCGTGTCGCCCCATTTCGCTCTTTTCTCCAAACGTCTCTCGACGGGCTGCTCGTGCTTTTTTTCAATCTCTAAACTGAAGCGAGGCGGTTTGATCGGAAAGGGGGACCCCCTTTCCGTGGACAAACCGAAAACCAAGTTGCGCGGAAGTGCTGGTGGACCGTCAGCATTCAATTTTAGGGTAGTGGATTTCGCCAGAAATCCGTAACTCAAATGTTCTTAGGGACTTCTGGCGAAGTCCACTACGTCCCAACTCGCAGTTTTAACCTTGACGTTCCACTAGTTCCACTCGGCATGGTGCCCTGGATCTTTGACACCGATCCAGCGTGCCAGTGAGTGTGAGGTCGCACGGCGGATCAACCGAGGCCACATTTGCTCGGAATTCTCAAAGACGATTTCCGCCGTTGCAGGAACCACGTGCCAAAGCCCGGCATCCATCTCCGCGCTCAATTGCTCAGGCTCCCATCCTAAATGCCCGACGATCAATCGGTAAGGCCCAGGCTGCTGTTTCACCAGGTCCTCGAGATGTTGCTTCTGAGCCGCCACGTAGATCCCCTGCCCCGTTTCCGCCTCAGCGTATTGGCTGAGTTGATGAATCGCGACGATGGGCCCCGACAGAGGCCCCCCAAAATGCACCATCCCCGACGGCGAATACTTCGCCCCCGCTGCAATCATCGATGAGGGGTCGGACGAATTCCGTTCCCCCAACCGAGGGTTCGGTGTCGCTTTGCTTCGTGCTTCCACCGCCGATCCACCTTCTTCGGTGGGATCCTTTTCATCCGTGGAATCCTCTTGCAGCTGGTTCAGCATCGCGATGAGCGCTTTGGGATTCGGTTGCATCGGTCGGTTCAACATGATGCCAATCACGGCGTCTTCGTCATCGTGAACCAGCAGACAGACACCACGAGACAGAATCGGGTCCGCCACCAAGGTGGAAGCAACCAGAAGATTTCCAGTCAGATTTTCCGTCATGAGTTCGCTCGGAGAGAGGTCAGGGGACTGCCAATTTGGCACTCCCAAAGGGGTTACTCGGAGACAGAGGGGCAACCGGCGCGCCAAACCGACGAAATTAGGCTCGAATCAAAAACATAGGAAGAAACCACCGGTAAAGACAGTTGGTTTGCCGGGCGGGTTCATTCTCGAACCAAAACTCCCGCCAAGATTTGATCCTCTGTCGGCTGAGGACGGTCGTGGCAGCAGTCGGCGATCATCGGGTCTCGTTTTTCGCGCGCCCCCGGGGGCCAAGCCTGCCAAACATCCGATCCAGTTCGTCACGGCTGAAGAACAGCGCCGTGGGTCGACCGTGGGGACAATGATGCGTGTCTTGGTACAGATCGCGTTGTTCCAACAGCGCCGTGATTTCCTCTCGCGTGAGCGGATCCCCTGCTTTGACCGCTGCTTTACAAGCGATCGTGCTGAGCAAATGATTGAGTAAATCCTGGGCGTCGGGCTGCTTGCCGGCCGACATCAACGATTCCAACACGGTGCGGAGCATATCGCCCGGTGACGTCTTCCCAAGCATCGCCGGATACGATTGAACGAGAATCGTCTCACCGCCGAAATCTTCGATCTCGATACCGATTCGAGCCAAGGTCTCCTTTGCATCCAAAGCGGCCGTCCGCTCCGCGGGGGTCAGCGAGACCGGCTCAGGAACCAACAATCTCTGCGATTCCAAGCTCTCGTCGCTACCGAGTACCTTGTCTTTGATCCGTTCGTAGAGCACACGTTCATGCAATGCGTGCTGGTCGATGACGACCATCCCCTTCTCATCTTGCGTGACCAAGTACCGATTGTGAACCTGAAATCCCAGGTAACACACGACGGGGCGCGGATCGCTTGTTGGATCGAGTTGGTGATTTCCCGACGCAGGCTGCGGATCAGAGGCTAAGGTCGCATCCACCGAACGGGTTGCTTCGGATGACAGCGGCGATTCGGTGGGAGGGCCCGCCGCAGGGCTGGAGAGGTCGTTGCCTCGGGTACCAGGATAAGGGCGGAATCCAGGTACCGTCAGCGAGGGGAACGGTGAAGGGGAAACGGTTGAAGTGGGCGATGGCATCGAAGAGGTCGATCCGGTTCTTGCCCAATGGATGACTTCTTGTCGCTGTTCGGATTCAGTCCGCTGAGGCAAACCCAACACACTCTCGCCCGCGGTCATGACCTGATCCGGTACCACTTCCGAAGCCGGAGGCGGTCCAACACGGTGCGTCATGTTGGTTTTCAGGAACTGGTATCGCAACGTTTGCAACAGCCGACCGTAGACTCGGCCGCCATCGGTGAATCGCACTTCCAATTTGCACGGATGCACGTTGACGTCGACCATCTCCGCTGGCATTTCCATTTGCAAGAAGCAAACCGGGTGACGACCGACCATCAATAACCCGCGATAGGCTTCGCCGAGTGCATGCTGTAGCGACCGGTCGCGAATATGGCGCCCATTGAGAAACAAATATTGCATCCGGTTGTTTCCGCGGCTGACCGATGGGTCGCAGGCGTAACCATTGATGCGAATTTGGCCATCATCGTTCTCGATCGGAATCAACGCCTCGGCGATCTCGCCACCAAAGAAGGCCTCGATTCGATCGGACCAGCGCGTGGTCGGCGGCAAATCGTAGACGTTCTTGTCGTTGGACGTCATCACAAAGTGAGTTTTCGGGTTGGCCAGGGCGATTCGCGTGAACGCTTCCATGATGTGCCCCCGTTCGGTTTGTGCGGTCTTCAAGAATCGATGGCGAACGGGGGTGTTGAAAAACAAATTGCGAATCTCCATCACCGTGCCGACGGGGCATCCGCAAGGCTGAGGGGATTCAACGATTCCGCCGCGAACATTGAGTTCCGAGCCACAATCGTCATCGACCGTGCGACTACGGATCGTTAACTGTGAGACACTTCCGATCGACGCCAATGCTTCTCCTCGAAATCCCAACGTGTCGACGTGGAAAAGCGATTGTTCGTCAGGCAATTTGCTGGTCGCATGCGAGGCCACGGCCAAAGGCAGTTGCTCGGCCGTCATCCCGCAACCATCGTCGCTGATCCGAATCAACTCGCTGCCACCGCCGTTGATGGTCACTTCGATCCGAAATGCTCCGGCGTCAACACTATTTTCCAGCAGTTCCTTGACCACCGACGCGGGACGTTCGATCACCTCGCCTGCGGCGATTTGGTTGACCAAGTTGGGAGGCAATTGGCGAATGGTCGGCAGCGGATTGGTAGTAGCAGTCATAACTAGAAATTTAACCGTTTACCTGCAAACAGCAACCGAGAAAAGTCGGCGAAAGGATCCGGAACCAGGACCAAATCCGATTCCATTGCGGAGGATTTGACGGCAAAAGAAACGGAAACGACATTGATACCTTGATACGGATGCTTGGCAGATCCTGCTCGTGGAGCCACGTTTTGATCCTCAACGCGGGACTTGACGCATTCCTAACCCCGACCCGATATTGGAAACGACGAAGTTTGGAAAAATGGGCGGCTTGAAGGTCCTGCCTTTGTATGGCACGATCGTGGCGCACCTGCTGTTCAGGTGTGCGTCATCATCGCCGACGATCCGAACGTCAAACTCAGCGCTTAGTACTTCCTTTCCCATAAAACAAGAGACAGAAACATGCGAGGTATCGCTTACTCCGTCGCGGCATTGGCCGCGGTCATCATCATCGTCGCGATCGCCAAAATGCCTGCCCAGGTCGGCAGCGAGGGCGCGGGGGCCAATCTGACCACCGACGCGGGCACCGTCTTGACCAGTGCCCGGGTCATGGACACCGAGGGCGAATTGACGCTTGAAGTTCCTGACATGCATTGTCCCTTTTCGTGTTACCCGCGAGTCAAGGAATTGCTCGAAGGCTCCGAAGCAGTCGAAGAGGTGGAATTGGCGGAACAGCAGGAAGAAGGCGTGATCGACAACCGTCAAGTGATCGTGCACTTTCATCCCGGTTTCAACGTCGACCAAGCGATTGCAAAGCTTGCAAAAGAAGGTTTTGCAAAATCCGACGTTGCAAACTAGCTAATTCTCGCTTGACCAAACGAAACGTTGGCGTCCTGCTCGTCGGTCATGGGACCCGTGATTCCATTGGGACCGAGCAATTCTTTCAGCTTGCCGAGCTACTAAAGCGGCAGTTGCCGTCGATTCCGGTCGAGCCATGCCTGTTGGAATTTCAATCGCCAAGCATTGCGGAGGGCTGGGATCGGCTTGGCCGCCAGCGTGTCACGGATGTGCGGGTTGCACCGCTGTTGTTGTTTGCTGCCGGGCATGCCAAGAGTGACATTCCCGGTTTGGTGCAACAATGCCAAGCGACGACGCCTGGGGTTTCGTTTTCGTTTGCGCGTCCGATCTCGCGACATCCCGCAATCATCGAATTGGTCTGCGACCGATTGCAACACAGCATCGATGCAATGGAACGGCCCGCGGAGCGGATGGCGTTGGTGATGGTCGGTCGCGGCAGCTATGACCCATGTGCTCAAGCCGACATGCGTGTGTTGAGTGAAATCGTCGCGAACCGGCTTGCTGTGACGAATCGAGCGACTGCTTTTTATGCGATGGCCGAACCACGATTGCCAAGGGTGCTGAAGCAAATCGCCACCTCCATCACGGCAAGACAATCCGGCGAGTCGATCTTGGTTCACCCTCATTTGCTGTTTGAGGGGCGGTTGTTTCATGCCATTGCACAACAGGTTGACGAAGTTCGCGATCAGTTTCCGGACGTTACGATCCATCTTTCCCAGTATCTCGGACCGGATCGACAAGTCGCCCAGGCGATCGCGGGCAGGTTGGAACTCAGCAAGCAAGACGAAACGCCATAAACCGATTGTTCAAAGACAACAAATCCTCCATTTTCTGGTCTTTCGCAAACTCTTTTCCTATCGAGACTTGCGGTTGCGCACTCAGACCAATCCCGGGTCAAATGTTTGGGGTCTGTTGCAGCACGATCCTATAATGAGGGAACAAGTTCGATCCCGCCCTCCTCTTTCGCCGACACGAGAACCCCTCCGCTGGCGTGGCCCTCATGGTCGTGAAGACTGTGATTCGCCAAATCGGCATGGACGTCTTGGGTTTGTGCAGGATCTCGACACACAGGTCTGTGAACGATGACGAACCAAAACGACATATTGGCGCTGTACAGCGAAACGTACGAAAAGAGCAAGCAGGTCAAGCTTTCGCTGAAGGAGTATCTCGAGACGGCCAGCAAGGATCCGTTGCTGTACGCCTCAGCGGCCGAACGGATGGTGAACGCCATTGGTGAACCGACCTTGGTGGATACGTCCAAAGACACGCGGCTCGGTCGCATTTTCATGAACCGGACGATCAAGACGTACGATTCGTTTCGCCATTTCTATGGACTTGAGGAAACGATCGAACGGATCGTCGGCTATTTCCGGCATGCGGCCCAAGGTCTGGAAGAGCGCAAACAGATTCTCTACATGCTCGGGCCGGTTGGCGGTGGCAAGAGTTCTTTGTCGGAAGAGATCAAGCGTTTGATGGAAAAGCAACCGGTCTATGTTTTGTGTGCCGACGACGAAATCAGCCCGATCTATGAGAGCCCCCTTGGGCTCTTCGACCGCGCCACGATGGGCTCGCTGCTGGAAGACCAATATGGAATTGCTCAGCGGCGATTGCCGGGTTACATGTCCCCGTGGGCCGTTAAGCGTCTCGATGAATTCGGTGGCGACATTTCCAAGTTCTCGGTTGTGCGCGTCACGCCGTCGGAACAGCGCCGCTGCTGTGTTGCGAAAACAGAGCCGGGGGACGAAAACAACCAGGATATCTCTTCTTTGGTTGGCAAGGTCGATATTCGCAAACTCGAACACTTTGGCCAAGATGACGCCGATGCGTATTCCTACACAGGCGGATTGAATCGAACCACGCAAGGTTTGATGGAGTTCGTCGAGATGTTCAAAGCACCACTCAAAATGCTGCACCCGCTTTTGACGGCGACACAGGATGGGACCTATGTGGGAACCGAGAATGTCGGGGCGATGCCCTACCAAGGCATCATCGTCGCTCACTCGAACGAATCAGAATGGGAAAGTTTCAAGGCAAATCGGAACAACGAAGCGTTTTTGGATCGAATCTGTGTGGTCAAAGTACCGTACTGTTTACGCGTTAGCGAAGAACGGATGATCTACGACAAACTGATCGCCAACAGCGAGCTCGGCGAGGCACCCTGTGCTCCGGACACGCTTGAGATGATGGCGAGATTCTCGGTATTGACACGTTTGAAGGAACACGAGAATTCCAGCCTTTACGCCAAACTGCGAGTCTACGATGGCGAATCGCTGAAGGACACCGACCCACAAGCTCGCACGGTTCAGGAATACCATGATGCGGCGGGAGTCAGTGAAGGGATGGAGGGTGTCTCGACCCGTTTCGCCTACAAGATACTGTCGGAAACCTTTAACTTTGATACCGCCGAAGTGGCAGCGGATCCTGTTCATTTGATGTATGTGTTGGAACAATCGATCCGCCGTGAACAATTGCCCGAAGACGTCGAAAAACGCTTTATCGAGTTCGTGAAGGAGGAATTGGCCACGCGTTACGCCGACTTCATCGGCAATGAGATTCGTAAAGCCTATCTCGAATCGTACCATAGCTATGGTCAAAACCTTTTCGATCGCTACATCTCATACGCAGACGCGTGGATTGATGACCAGGATTTCAAGGATCCGGATACCGGACAATTGATGGATCGCGAGGTACTGAACGGGGAACTCGAAAAGATCGAGCATCCCGCTGGCATCGCGAATACCAAGGATTTCCGTTACGAGGTTGTCAAGTTCGCGTTACGAGCCCGAGCCAAGAAGGACGGGCGAAACCCGAGTTGGACTTCTTACGAGAAGATTCGTGATGTGATTGAAAAACGAATGTTCAGCCAAATCGAAGAGCTGCTGCCGGTGATCAGCTTTGGTGCAAAGAAAGACAGCGATGCCGAGCAAAAGCATCATGAATTTGTCGATCGGATGACCCAGCGAGGCTACACACCACGCCAAGTTCGGCGACTGGTCGATTGGTACATGCGAGTGAGCAAATCGGGGTAGAGCATTAGAAGACACTGCCATCTGTCATCTGTCATCTGTCATCTGTCATCTGTCATCTGTCATCTGTCATCTGTCATCTGTCATCTGTCATCTGTCATCTGTCATCTGTCATCTGTCATCTGTCATCAAAAGAGACCCATGCACGTTATTGACCGCCGCCGCAACCCAAAATCGAAGAGTCTGGGAAACCGCCAGCGTTTTCTGCGGCGGATGAAGTCACACATTCGAGAAGCCGTCAATCAATCGTTACGATCCCGCAAGATCGCGGATTTGGAGGGGAGCCAAGAGGTCTCGATCCGCAGCAAGGATTTGCGGGAACCCTCGTTTCATCACGACGCGGGCGCTGGCCATCGTGATTACGTCTTGCCGGGCAATCAGGAATATCAACAAGGCGATCGGATCGCCAAACCCGACACGAGTGGAGGAAGGGGATCAAAGGGAAGTCCGGACGGAGACGGCGAAGACCATTTCTCGTTCGTGTTAACGCGAGACGAGTTCTTGAACCTCTTTTTCGAAGATCTGGAACTGCCCAATCTGGCAAAAAAGAAGCTCAAGTCGATGACGTCTCCGGCGCGCGTTCGAGCGGGGTATTCCAAAGAGGGTGCGCCTCAGCGAATGAATTTGCGGCAAACGATGCGGCGCAGCTTGTCGCGGCGGATCGCACTCGGACGCCCCTCCAAATCAGAAATGGCGGAACTCGAAGCGTTGCTTCACAAGGCGGAACTCGAAGCCGATGATGCAGAAGTCAAGCGAATCACTTCACTACTCCATTCGAAACGGATCCGCCTGCAGCGCGTGCCGTACCTCGACACCGTTGACCTGCGATATAGGCAGTTTGAAAGCGTGCCGCGTCCGACGACGCAAGCGGTGATGTTTTGCTTGATGGATACCTCCGCATCGATGACGGAGGAATTGAAAGATCTGGCGAAACGTTTTTACATGCTGTTGCACCTTTTCCTGAATCGCCATTACGGTGCTGTTGAGCTTGTCTTCATTCGGCACACGTACACGGCCAGCGAGGTGGATGAAGACACCTTTTTCCACGGCCGAGAAACCGGCGGAACCATCGTCTCATCGGCTTTCGAAGAGATGTTGAAGGTCATTCGTGACCGGTACCCGGTTGAGGACTGGAATATCTACGCCGCTCAAGTGTCCGACGGTCACAACTTTGACTATGACATGCCACACACGTTGGAGTTACTCGAACAGCACGTTTTGCCGTTGTGCCAATACTATGCGTACATCGAAGTGGGCGACGAGATCTTTCCGGGCAGCAGTATTTTGTGGGAAGGTTACACGCCGCTGACCGAACGACACAAAAACTTTGCCCGCGCCGAAGTCATTGAAGCATCGGAAATCTTCCCGGTTTTCCACGACCTGTTTGGCCATGCCACCCTTCGCGGATAGGTCGCTTTGGATTGGAAAATTCATGAACCCAACACGACTTCTCTATCGCGGCTCGGAGTGGAACTTTGATCTGATTCGACGCCTTCATGATGCGATCGAAGAGGTCGCACTGGATGAACTTGGACTCGACGTCTATCACAATCAGATGGAGGTGATCACGTCCGAACAGATGCTCGACGCCTATGCGGCAATCGGAATGCCGCTGATGTACCGGCATTGGTCGTTTGGCAAGAAGTTTGCCCGTGAGGAATTGCTCTACCGTAAAGGGGCTCAATCCTTGGCATACGAATTGGTGATCAATTCGGATCCCTGTGTTTCCTACATCATGGAAGAAAACACGGCCACGATGCAAGCACTTGTAATTGCCCACGCGGCATTCGGACACAACCATTTTTTCAAAAACAACCAGCTGTTTCGTCAATGGACACGGGCCGATCGGGTGCTCGACGAGTTGACTTATGCGAAGAACTACCTCGCCGAATGTGAGCAACGCTATGGAATCGAGGCGGTCGAGAGCTTGCTCGATTCGGCTCACGCCTTGATGTCTCAGGGGGTCGACCGGTATGCGCCGCGAAGACAATCGCTCGCCGCTCAAGAGCAGAAGGCCAAGGCACGTCGTGATCACTTCGAGGCGAACTACAATGATTTGTGGCGGACGGTACCCAGTGCCCGCAACGCGAGCGATTCCGAATCCGTCCGTGAGTCAAATCAGAAGACGCAAATCGAACGGGCCGCGTTGGATTTGCCGCGAGAAAACCTGCTTGGCTTTCTTGCCCAACACGCACTCAAGCTGAAGGACTGGCAAAGAGAGGTGTTGGAGATTGTTCGCCGTTTGGCGCAATATTTTTACCCACAGCGTCAGACCAAGTTGATGAACGAAGGCTGTGCCACGTTCACGCATTACGAAATCATGAACCGGATGTACGACCGCGGACAGATTGACGAAGGCGCGATGTTAGAGTTTTTGCACATGCATTCGGCCGTCGTCACGCAACCACCGTTTGACAGCCAAGCCTACAGCGGGATCAACCCGTACGCGCTCGGTTTCGCAATGATGCGTGACATTCAGCGGATTTGCGATGCCCCGGATGACGAAGATCACCAATGGTTTCCTGAATTTGCCGGCAACGGCGATGCGATGACGACCCTTCGCAATGCCTGGGCCGAGTTTCGCGATGAAAGCTTCGTGCTTCAATTCCTCAGCCCCCGACTGATCCGCGAAATGCGATTGTTTTTAGTCGGCAACCGAGCCGAGTCGCGATTCGTTACCGTCGATGCGATTCATGATGATTCGGGTTATCGTGACATTCGCCGCCAATTGGCGTCACAGTATGATCTGTCGAATCAAGAACCCGACATCGAAGTGACCGATTGCGACCTAAAAGGCAGCCGTCGCTTGGTGCTCACGCATCGCGTTCGAAATGGCAAACTGCTCAACAAAGAGGAATGCAATCGAACGCTTCGGCACGTGGCCAACCTTTGGGGCTATCGAGTCAAGATGCTGGAAACCGACGTCGACACAGGCATCACGTTGGACGAGTTCGACGCGGTCCCGATGCCCTAATCGGGAATCACTTCGCCACGGACGAGATCGTCGAAGGTTTCTCGCTTGCGAATCAACTTGGGCTGCCCCTGTTCAATCAGCACCTCCGCGGCTCGCGTCTTGCTGTTGTAATTGCTAGACATCACAAACCCATAGGCTCCAGCGTTTTCGATTGCAATGAAGTCCCCGACAAACGGCATCGGCAGCGGGCGACTTTCGACAAAGCCACCCTCGCGCTGAGTGAAAATGTCACCCGATTCGCACAGCGGTCCTCCGATGATCACGTCAACGCTTTCGCGAGAAGAAACGTCACCGCGAGCGCCGCAAACGGAGATCGGATGATGGGCACCATACATCACCGGGCGAGCGAGATCGTTAAAACCGGCATCGACCAGCACGAACAGATTGTTGCCAACTTTCTTGACGCTGCGAACTTCCGCAATCAAGAAACCACTTTCGGCACTGAGATAGCGTCCTGGTTCAATTTCCAGTTCCACTCGATGCCCAAAAGCTTTGGAGAGTCGGTCACGTGTCGCGTCCCATAACTCAAAGTACTTTGCCAAATCGACATACGTCTCGTCACGCTTGTAGGGAACCGGCAAGCCGCCGCCGGCGCTGATCGTTCGCACGGTTCGGCCCACCTTCATCGCCACCCGTTCCATCGATTCACAGACGGCACTGAGATGTTCCAGATCGGTTCCGGAACCGATGTGCATGTGCAAGCCCGTGATCATCATGCCGTGATGATCGGCCTCGAGCAGGCACTGATCGACTTGCTCATGCCAGATTCCGTGCTTACTTTGCTCACCGCCGGTGTTGGTTTTTTGGCTATGCCCGTGGCCAAAGCCAGGATTGATCCGCAGCGTGATTTCGGCTCCTGGGCGCCGTGCTCCTAATTGGCCGATCATGTCAGGCGAACCACAATTGACATGCAACGAATGCTCAACGACCAATTCCAAGGATTCGCGGTCGAAGATATCCGCCGTGTAGACGATCTCATGCTTCGCGGGATCGGGTGAGAAGCCAGCCATGATGGCTCGACGAACCTCCCCTGCGCTGACCGCGTCAACCACAACCCCTTGCCGTCGCATCCGATCAAGGATCGCAAGATTGCTGCTGGCCTTTTGCGCATAGCGAATTCGGTCAAACGCCGATAAATCGGAAATTCGCTGGTCGATCACCGATTGATCGTAAACGTACAACGGTGTCCCGAAGGTGCGGACCAATTCGGTGATCGCGAGTCCCGCGATTTCGGTTCGCGCAGTTGAAAAAGTGGGCACAGTGAGCATGCAAGGTGTTGGGGACAAAAGGGCAATGGGGGGGTGATTTGGGGGACAACAGCTTAATTTACCGCAACTTCGCGGCTCGGGCGAGGGCATCATCGGTGCCGGCAACCAGCGATGTCCCTAAACGGATCGCAGAATTTCGCTTGGGAAACATCGACTTGGTCACTCCGACGCGGTGCATGACACGCGCGTGGTCTTGCGAGTTCACTTTGACGTAAACATCGGGAATTTTTTCTTCACCGCAGTCCAAAACTCGATCGGCTCACGGCCCCGTTTCCTTGTTCCGGTCTACGGCGGAATTCCGGCTCAAGAGGGGGTCACACCTTGTAGTACTCGCGGTACCAATCGATAAAGCGTTTGACTCCCTCTTCGATCGACGTCGCAGGGCGAAAATTCACCGCCTTTTCAAGGGCTTCGATGTCAGCATACGTTGCTGGAACATCGCCGTCCTGCATCGGCATGTAGTTCTTCTCTGCCTTCTTGCCGATCTGTTCTTCGATCACTTCGATGAATCGCGACAATTCCACGGGCGAGTGATTGCCAATGTTAAAGACTCGGTAGGGCGCCTGGCTAGTGGACGGATCGGGGGCATCACTGTCCCAATCGGGATTCGGCTGGGCCACCTGCTCGGAAACACGATCAACCGATTCCACAATGTCGTCAACGTAGGTGAAATCGCGTCGCATTTTCCCATGATTGAAAACGTTGATCGGCTTGCCCTCGAAGATGGCTTTCGTGAACAAGAACAACGCCATGTCGGGACGTCCCCAAGGACCATAGACCGTGAAGAAACGCAGCCCCGTGGTCGGCAGCCGATACAGATGGCTGTAGGTATGAGCCATCAATTCATTGCTCTTTTTTGTCGCCGCATAGAGGCTGAGCGGATGGTCGACGCGGTCATGAACCGAAAAAGGCATCGCGGTACAGCCGCCGTAAACGCTACTGCTGCTGGCATAGGTCAAATGCGGTGTCTTCGCATGCCGGCAAGCCTCCAGCACGTTCATGAATCCCACCAAATTACTGGTCACGTAGGCGTGCGGGTTCTCGATCGAATAACGCACCCCAGCTTGAGCGGCCAAGTGAACGACTCGGTCGAAATCATGTCGAGCGAAGACCGCGTTGAGTGCTTTCGCATCCGCCAAATCCGCCTCGACAAAGGTGAAGCCATCAAAGGCGTGAAGCTGTGACAAACGATCGCGTTTGATCTGGACGCCGTAGTAGTCGTTGACGTTATCAAATCCGACGACGGTTTCACCACGCCGCAACAAACGAAGCGTAAGGTGGTAGCCGATAAATCCGGCTGCACCGGTGACCAGATGAGTTTTCATATTGCTTTTTCTCGAAATCGTGGAGCCAGCCGGTATCGCCGTGACGTTGCTAGACAGGTTCCTCGACCATGGTCACCGATTCAATGGTACCGGGAACGATCCGCGTCACACTGACTTTGCTGCGTCGAAGTTCTTCAATCTCAGCAGCCATTTGAGTGATCAAATCGGCAATCTCGCGGCCTGCGGTTTCACCAATGTTGATCATCAGTGCCTTACGTGAGTTTTCACTCAAGGTGGTTTTCTTCATGTTCATGATTTCTCCGTGATAAGATGAGGGCTATTCAACGGTAACGCTTTTCGCCAAATTGCGTGGTTTGTCAACATCGCAGCCCCTGAGCAGTGCAATGTGATAGGAAAGGAGTTGAAGCGGGATGACATTCACGATCGGCTGTGTGAACCCAGGCACCTGGGGGACATGGATGACGTCGTCCGCCAGCGATTCGACTTGTGGGTCGTCGCGGCTTGCCAATGCAATGACCGGCCCACCACGCGCCTTGACTTCTTCCATATTGGCCATGACTTTGTCGTAGGTCGTGCCGCGCGGAATGATGAACACACTTGGTGTCTGTTCATCAACCAAAGCAATCGGCCCATGCTTCATCTCGGCGGCTGGATAGCCTTCGGCATGGATGTAGCTGATTTCTTTAAGCTTCAGTGCACCCTCAAGTGCAGTGGGAAAGTTATATTGCCGGCCTAGATACAAGACGGTCGAAGCATTTTGGTATTTCTTGGCAACGTCACGAACTTGCTCGTCACACGACAAGGCTTGCTGGACCGCCGCCGGCAGTTGCCGCAGCTCGTCGATGATCCTTTTGCCACTTTCGAAGCTGACGTGACGCAGACGCCCAAAGTACAACGCCAACATCGCCAAGACGCAGCATTGGGATGTGTAAGCTTTGGTGCTGGCCACGCCGATTTCTGGTCCCGCATGCAGGTAGACTCCACCGTCCGCCGCCTGGGCAATCGAACTGCCGACGACGTTACAAATCGCCAACGTTCGGTGGCCTTTGCGTTTGGTTTCGCGTAGCGCGGCCAAAGTATCCGCGGTTTCGCCACTTTGCGTGATGCCGAACACTAAGGTGTTGTTTTCAATGGGTGGGTTGCGATATCGTAGCTCGCTGGCATATTCAACACTGACCGGAATCCGAGCAACGTCTTCGATCAAGTATTCACCGACGAGCGCCGAATGCCAACTTGTGCCACAGCCGGTCAAAATGATCCTCTCAACACAGCGAAGTTGTTGCGGTGTGAGGTTCAACCCACCAAAAACCGCGGTCGCGTTTTCGTCATCCAATCGGCCTCGCATCGCGTTTCGAATCGATTCCGGTTGCTCATAGATCTCCTTGAGCATGTAATGGTCGAAGCCTTCCAAGCTTGCTTCCCCCGAATCGGTCTCGAGCGGCCGAATATCCACTCTCACTTTGCCTTGGTCGCGGTGCAGCACCGAGAAGCCTTCGGGCGTCAGAACTGCCAATTGATGGTCGGCCAAGTAAACGATCCGATCGGTTCGTCCAACCAAGGGGGACGCGTCGCTGGCAACAAAGTACTCGCCTCTGCCAACGCCAATCACCAACGGGCTGCCGAAACGGGCGGCGATCATGAAGTTGGGATGATCGCGAAAGGCGATGGCTAGCCCATAGGTGCCGCGGAGCCGAGACACGGCCCATTGGACCGCAGCCAGGTAACGCAAATTGGGTTGTTCTTCGTTGGCGGGTGTCTGCTTCAAGCCTTCCGCGATCAAGTGGGCAATCACTTCGCTGTCCGTTGCGGAAGCGAACACGTAACCCTTTTGGATCAGCTCATCTTTGAGCACTTGGAAGTTTTCGATCACACCGTTGTGCACGAGGACCACTTCGCCGCTACCCCCAAGATGCGGATGAGCGTTTTCGAGAGTTGCCGGCCCATGGGTTGCCCACCGGGTGTGCCCCAGCCCGAGCGAACCGGACGGTATCGTGGCACCGAGTTCAGCCGCCAGCGAATCGATCCGGCCGACCGATCGTGTGATACTAAATGTCGCCCCACCATGAATGGCCACCCCGGCACTGTCGTAGCCTCGATATTCGAGTCTCCGCAGCCCGTCGATCAAGAATTCGCCTGCTTCGTCGCTGCCAACGTATCCGACAATTCCACACATTCCACTTGCCTTCTATTTGGCCAAACGAGGTTGCTGAGCTACGTGAACGAACCCGAGTCCGCTCAAACCCAAAATACACAAACAACCCAAAAGTACACAAATCCGAGGAGCCGAAGCTAGTGCTTTGTCCCTGATGGCCCAGTCTAGTCTCGGCCCTCGCATCATCGCCCCCTCTGGGGGGTTATTACTAAGGATACTTGTCCAATCCGGTGCCGAATAGTCAAAACAGACCGGTAGTGCGAACCAATCCTATTTTTCCGTTACGAGGGAATCGCAGGGAAAGGGAAGTTGCAGGGTGCAATCCCCGGCTTCACGGGCCCCGGCTTCACGGGCCCCGGCTTCACGGGCCCCGGCTTCACGGGCCCCGGCTTCACGCGGCGGAATTCGGCAAAAATTCCTCGATCGGCTGTTCCCGAGGCCTGTACTTGGGATCGGTCCGCCGATACACTGCGCCGCTCGACAAACTGCAAACCGTTTGAATTCCACTGTGAGTGCATCTATGTACGCTATCGTTGTTGATGGTGGCCGCCAATACCGCGTTGAACCTGGGATGGAGGTCGATATTGATTTTCGTGACCTCTCCCAAGGCGCTGAGATTACGTTCGACAAAGTGCTCGCATTGAGCGGCAGCGAAGGGCTGAAACTCGGCTCGCCGACGGTCGATGGCGCGACGGTAACGGCATCGGTCATCGGCCCCAAGAAGGACAAGAAAATCTTCATCCAGAAGTTCCGACGTCGCAAGCACAGCAAGCGTCGAACCGGCCATCGTCAAATTCATACTCGCGTGAAGATCGAGAAAATCGGCGCCTAGTATCTGCGGAGGCGGCTTAACGCTTGCTTTTTCGACTGCCTGCTGAGGTTTCGACGTGCCATCGTCCCAAATCGCAGATTACGAACTCGGGGCCATTCTAGGTGTCGGAACCGTCGGAACGATCTACGAAGGGATCGAATCGAGTACGGGCCAGCGTTTCGCGATCAAGAAGTTGCATCCCGGGATCAGTAGCGACAAGTTGATTCGCGCTCGTTTTCAGCGGGAAATGACGATCCTACAGCGGCTTCAACATCCGAACATTATCGGCTATTACGGCGGCGGCGAAGCGGATGACGGGCTGCTGTATTACATCATGGAATTGGTGGAAGGCGGCACGGTCAAGGAACTGCTCGAAGCCAATGGCCATTTGTCATGGCAGGTGGTCGTGGATGTCGCTCGCCAAATCTGCTCTGCCCTACAGTGTGCTCACAATCACGGTGTGATTCATCGCGATTTAAAGCCAGGCAATCTCTTTCTCACCAAGTCGGCCGATGTCAAATTGGGGGACTTTGGAATTGCTCGCGATCTGACCAGCAGCGATTTGACCGCCACCGGATTGACCGTCGGAACCCATGCGTACATGTCGCCGGAGCAGATCACCGGCGACGCGATGATTTCGGGCAAGACCGATCTCTACGCCTTGGGGTGCTGTCTGTTCGAAATGCTGTCCGGGCGAAAAACGTTTTTGGGAGAAAACTTCGCTCAATTGTTCGAGCAGCATCTCCGCCAGAAACCTCAGCATGTCCGAGAATTGGTTCCTGAATGCCCGCAGGAACTTGACGCGATCATCGACCAATTGCTCGAAAAGGACCCCGAGGATCGGCCGTTCAATGCGAGAAAGGTCCAAGGGGCCATGCTTCAACTGGGCGAGAAGTATGACTTGCACGTCGAACGCAGTTCGGACGGCCAATCATCCGACGTGGGTGCCGACGCGGTCACCGAAAGAGGACGCCTGCTGCTGCAGCAACAAATCGCCGATCGACTGCGAGGCCGCGAGCAACCGCAAATCGGCTGGGGACGCTTGGTTGCGTTGGCATTGTTGATTGGTGGCGTGATCCTTTTGGCCACGATCTTTGGGCCCAAGGGTTAGTGCTTGGTTCCAGCTTCGATTTTTAGGCCAGCTTCGATTTTGGGGCTGAGCGTTTCCGGGGGCGCCGTCCTAACGCGATTTGGGTTGTGCCGGTATACTCCGCGTTTAAACATGTACTTTGCAAAATAGGACTTCCAAAATGACGCAGCGTATCCCTTCTCTTTTTTCCGGGCTGGCTCTTGTCACCCTTTTCTCGACAACAGGGTCCCTCATGGCACAAGAAACTGCAGCACGAACATACAACACCGTCTCGGAAGAGATGGGGTATTTCTTAGGGGTTTCCATTGGCCAACAAATGGGATCGCAGGGATTCCAGGCCGAGGATTTGGATTTAAAAGCGTTGGTCGCAGGCGTAACGGATGGGCTTAACGACACGGAACCGGCGATGACCGACGAGCAGTTGAAGGGCGTCCAAGGCAAGATCGAAGCCCTGCTCCGAAAACGCCAAGAAGAAATGCTGCTGCGGAACAAAGAGAAAGGCAAGCTATGGCTTGAACAGAACGCCAAGAAGGAAGGGGTCAAGCAACTTGGCGAGGGACTGCAATACTCGGTGATCAAAGCAGGGGATGGCGCTTCACCAACCGCATCCGACACGGTCAAGGTCCATTACACCGGCAAACTGCTTGATGGTTCGGTATTCGACAGCTCCGTCCAACGCGGCACTCCGGCCGAGTTCCGTGTTGGCCAAGTCATCAAGGGATGGACGATGGCACTTCAAAAGATGAAAGTCGGCGACAAATGGATGTTGTACATCCCATCCGAATTGGCTTATGGCGAGCGCGGCAGCCAAGGTGCGATCGGCCCCAATGAGGTGTTGATCTTTGAAGTCGAATTGCTCGGGATCGAGTAGCCGGAGAGGTCTAAGGAGATCTCACTTGCAGCATTCGATGTGCATTGTCCGCGTTTGCGCGGATGCTTTTTCGGCGGAAACGATCCGCAATCGCTTGGCGACCGAAGGCATTTCGTCGATCGTGACCGGGACCGATCCGGTGACGGCATTAGGGTTGGGCGGCGCGCCAACCAACCGGATGCCTCGCGTCGAGGTCGCTGAAAAAGATTACCGGAGGGCCATCGAAATCCTCAAGGCCGATGAACTGCTGCTTGATCAGGCCACGCCTTGGATCTGCTCGCGTTGTGACGAGCAGAATGAACCCGCATTCGAGGTCTGTTGGAGCTGCAACAAGAAACGGGATGATCAGGATCAAGCGGGCCGCATCGAGGGTGGTCTTCCGGTCTTGGAAAGGTCCGCTTTCTCAAGCGAGTTCGTGAAGTCAGCCCCGTTGGCTGCCGCGACAGCAGATTCTCAGAATCCCTACGCTCCCCCTGCGGATGTGGGTGACCGACACGATGCGCGCAACGCTCAGAATCCGGCTCCTATCGACCAATCCGCGCGGATCGAAGAGGAAACTCGACGGGCCTTTTATTCGTCAATCGTTGGTTTTTTCGTACTCCCACCGCTCGTCAATTTCTATTCGATTTACGTCACGCTGAGTGTCCCTGCGGGGACCTATCGCTCGAAACGTTCGCAGCGAAGATTGATCCTTGCATCGCTATTGAACGGAATCAGCATTGCCTGCTGGAGCATGATCTGGCTCGCGCAACTCGACCTCCTTTAAACACGTGTTTTCGAAAAGGATGGATACTTTGCCGATCGCCCCTTCGCCCAAGAACGCATCCGCAACAAACCGAATCTTGTTTTGGGAAATGCGGTTGCACGAAAAGCTCATGCTCTTGCCAAGGCAGCTATGAAGATGCAGTACGTTGAACTGCATTGCAAAAGCAACTTCACGTTTTTGCGAGGCGCCTCGCATCCCGACGAGCTGGTCCAGCGCGCAGCGGAGCTGGGGTATGCAGGAATCGCGATCACCGATCGTGCTTCGCTGGCAGGCATTGTGCGGGGCCATACACCGGCAAAAGAACAAGGGATTCCGTACATTGTCGGCACGGAACTTCATCCCTCCGATGCGCCGCCGATCGTGGCCTGGTCGACTGACCGAGCAGCCTATGGCCGCATGTGTCGGTTGATCTCGCTTGGAAGGATGCGAGCGGAAAAGGGATCTTGCGATTTGGCGTGGAAAGACATTGCCGAACACAGCAAGGGGCTCATCGCTGCGGTGATACCAACCGATCGTTGCGACAGCGACTTTCTGAGAGGCCCCTTCCAGGATGCCTTTGCGGGCCGAGCGTATCTGCTTTTGGAATTGCTTCGTGGTGTCGACGATCGAGAAAAGGCGAATCGACTGCAGCAGCTATCGCTCGCAAGCGGTGTGCCGCTGGTGGCGGCTGGTGATGTTCATTATCACTCGGCCGAACGGATGTTGATGCACGATTGCGTCACGGCCATTCGCTGTGGCGTGACTCTCGAACAGGTTCACCAACAGCGGTTCGCCAACAGCCAGCATGGCCTGCGCTCGCTGATCGAAATTGCCGACGTATTTCGCGATTGGCCCGATGCGGTTGCCCGCACGATCGAGATCGCGCAGCAATGCAATTTTTCGCTTGACCAACTTCGCTACGAGTACCCGGTCGAAGTCGCACCCGCCGGGATCACCCCGATCGATCACTTGAAACGGTTGACGTGGGAAGGTGCCAAACAACGTTGGCCTGATGGCGTTCCCGAAAAGGTGCTGCAAACGCTTCGCCATGAGATCGGATTGATCGAGGAGCTGAACTATGAATCGTACTTCTTGACCGTCTGGGACTTGGTCCGGTTTGCCCGCGAGCGAGGCATTCTGTGTCAAGGGCGCGGATCAGCCGCGAACTCGGCCGTTTGCTATTGCTTGGGCATTACCAATGTGGACCCGAGCCAAAGCGATTTGCTATTCGAACGTTTCATCAGTCGCGAGCGAAATGAGGCTCCTGATATCGATGTCGATTTTGAGCACCAGCGTCGTGAAGAAGTGCTGCAGTACCTTTACGAAAAGTACGGACGCCATCGTGCGGGGTTGACTGCAACGGTGACCAGCTACCGAACTCGCAGTGCCGTTCGCGAGGTCGCCAAAACGTTAGCCATTTCATCCGATCAGATTGATTCTTTATCGAAATACGTCAGCGGTTTCAATCGAACAGGCGATCTTGCTGACCGCTGCCGCAGCGCAGGCCTCGATCCCGACACCGAAATCGGAAAACGATTCGTCTATCTGGTGCAAACGCTTGTTGGCTTCCCGCGGCATTTGTCTCAGCATGTCGGTGGCATGGTGATGACGCAGGGCGATTTGTGTGAATTGTGCCCCATCGAAAACGCTGCAATGGAAGGCCGCACGGTGATCCAGTGGAACAAAGACGACTTGGACGATCTTGGTATCTTGAAAGTGGATGTGTTAGCGCTAGGGATGCTGTCAGCCATTCGGCGCTGCTTCGAACTGGTTGCCAAGCATCATGATCGGTCCTTGTCGCTGGCAACGATCCCACAAGACGACAAAGCGACATACGACATGATTTGCGCTGCCGACACGATCGGCGTTTTTCAAATTGAAAGCCGCGCGCAAATGAGCATGCTGCCGCGACTTCAGCCGCGATGTTACTACGACTTGGTGGTCGAAGTCGCTATCGTGCGACCTGGACCGATTCAAGGCAATATGGTCCATCCCTATTTGCGTGCTCGCGAAAACCCTGATTCGGTTGTCTACCCCAACGACCGCATTCGTGGTGTTCTCGAGAAAACGCTGGGCGTCCCCATCTTTCAGGAACAAGCCATGCGACTGGCTGTCGTCGCAGCTGGATTCACGCCCGGTGAAGCGGATCAACTTCGCCGCGCAATGGCGGCCTGGAGACGCCCCGGTGTGATCGATCGATTTCGAATCAAGCTGCTTGAAGGGATGCGGGAAACGGGACTGAGCGAGCAGTTCGCGGAACATGTGTTCAGCCAAATTCGCGGCTTCGGGGAATACGGTTTTCCCGAATCACATGCCGCCAGCTTCGCGTTACTTGTCTATGCATCCTGCTACTTAAAACGTCATTATCCCGCCGCCTTTTGTGCGGCCCTGCTGAACAGCCAACCCATGGGGTTCTATGCGCCGGCACAATTGATCGCAGATGCAAAAAAACATGGCGTGCGAGCATTGCCCGTCGACATCAACGAAAGCGATTGGGAGTCGACGCTCCGAGCGGATCCGAATCGGTCTCAGCATGCGATCCGATTGGGGCTGCAGATGATCCGTGGGCTGAACCAATCGTTGGCCGAGTTGATTTTGAAAAACCGAGCTGAGCAGGGCCCCTTTTCCAGCATTTCGGAACTCGTCAAGCGAACGCAAATCAGCAACGCTATCGTCGCAACGCTGGCGGATGCCGATGCCTTGCAATCGATTGCGGGGGATCGCCGCGCCGCCATTTGGCAGTCGCTTGCAGAAGAAAAAAAACCACAACCGCGGCCACTTTTCGAGATGCAAGAAGTGCATGACGAGGCCATCCCCGAAGAGTTGGTCCCAATGTCGCCGGAGCAGGAGGTGCAGGCGGACTACAGCACCACGGGCATGAGCTTAAAAGCTCACCCGCTTTCGTTTGTTCGGGACAAGCTCAAAGCGGAACGCTGCGTTTGCGCAGCAGAGCTACCCGATTTGCGTGACGGACGTCATGTCCGCGTCGCTGGCTTGGTTTTGATCCGCCAGCGACCAGGAACCGCCAAGGGGATCACATTCGTAACGATCGAGGATGAAACCGGATCGATCAATTTGGTGTTCTTTGCCGCGGTTTGGCAGAACTTTTACCGGATCGCCCAATCCAGCAACGCGTGGTTGGTCGATGGCAAGCTTGAAAACCGGCAAGGAGTGATTCATGTGATTGTGGGGCGGATTTCCGATCTGGCGGAGCATTCCTTCAAGCTCGACCAACGATCGCGGGACTTTCGTTAGGCAAGCCTGCAACCGTTGCTAGCATTTGGTTTTTATCAATACTTGAAAAACTGGCATTTGCACGTTTCCACCGATGCGATATCTTTACTCGGTTAGATGGCAAGCTGCGGGGAAGGATTCTGTTGTGCGTCTCGTGGACGTGCTCGACAAGATGTCGGGCGCTTGCCTTGTCGATCGTTAAGTATCACAGACGTTAGTGCATTTGCTAGACGTGTTGCGGGTCGACAGGCATCTCTGGGGATACACCGCAGAGACGATTTCTACTTGAGCGCCTCGGAATGGAGACCCTTCTATGCTCGTACTTTCTCGCAAAAAGAATCAAAGCTTGCGTTTCCCGAATCTCGGTATTTCGATTGAGATTCTCCGTGTCGACGGCAAAACCGTCCGCGTGGGTGTCGATGCTCCTCGCGATATCCGTGTGCTTCGCGGTGAGTTGCCCGAATCGGAAATGGCCGAAACGGGGTCATTGGGACAAAGTCCCCAGGCAGAGAAAGAGGCCGAGGCACAGGCGACAAGTCAGGCACGGCACGAGCTTCGCAATCGGCTGAACACGGCGAGTCTCGCTTTGCATTTGCTGCAACGCCAATTGGATCTGGGCCGGGTCAGTGACGCGGAGAAGACGTTGGCACGAGCCGTCGACTCACTGGCGGATCTTGATCGATTGGCTGCCGAACCCGTTTCAACTCGCCGCGAAATCAAAGCGGACGGTACCTGTCGCGCGCTGATTGTTGAAGACAATGAAAACGAACGTCAATTGATGGTTGGGTTCTTGGAACTTTGCGGCTACCAAGTGGATGCCGTCGAAGACGGGGTGGCGGCAATGGAGTACTTGGAATCTCACGCTCGCCCAGACATCGTCCTGCTCGACATGAACATGCCGCGGATGGATGGGCCCAAAACCGTTTCTGCGATCCGCAGCAATCCTGAGTATGAAGGGATCAAACTGTTTGCGGTCAGTGGAGCCGAACAGGCCACGCTCCAATTGCCGATGGGGCACACCGGTGTCGACCATTGGTTCTCCAAACCGCTAAAGCCTGCTGAGTTCGCCCATGATTTGGCCGAAGAAGTGACCCGAACCTGCTCCACGGCGGGCTGAACGGAGGACCAACGTGACCGGAACGGTAGCTCGCTCCGTTTGTGGTCGCACCGCACGACGGTGTCTGCCGAACTACGGTGTCTGCCGACCGATCACGCGACGAAATGCTTCGAATGCATCGCGGTACGCGGCCGGTGGCGGTGTGCGATTTCCAGAATCCTTTAGGCCTCGTAGTGCATCCGCTTGCTCACGGCGCTGACTGGTCGTCTTTCCCGGCTTGCGTATCCCAAGACTTTCGAGTGTCTCGCTGAAATCCCGCTGAGTCTGTGGATCGATTGGATTTGCTTGGTCGAGGTTACGCACCTTCTTCCACCTTTCGGCGAACTGCCGCAGATCCTGCTCGGTCCAATTCAAGTCTTCGAGTAACGCTTGATCCGGCTCGTCGCGAGTTTCCTCGAGATAATCCAGCACCATGTCGGTTGCTTGCTTCGCATATTGAAGATCGACAGGATCAGGCGGCGGGGGCGGATCGTTCGTTTCGTCCCCCCCCTCGGTTCCCGCCCCGTCTCCACCAGAGCCTTGAGATGGCATCGCAGCAGCCGCACGGGGGTCTTCCGAGCGGCGCTCGTCGGATTGTGGGTCGGATCGCGTGCTCTGACCCTCGTTGGCCTGCGATCGGGACGCCTCACTTCGCTCGTCCGATTCACTCGGTTCGGCTTGGCTATTCTCGGACGTTTCCGCTGGTTCACGCGATGCACCCTCGGCGGATGCAGCTGCGGTGTTGCTCCCCGAGGCGGCATCCGCCCCAGCCGACGAGGACTCGTCAGCCGATGGATTCGGAGTTGACTGACCTGGTGGCGATGGATCCTGCGGATCGTGGGCCATCGAATCGCCCTTCGGCTGATCCGGTTTTTCTAACGAGTCACTGCCCGACGGTTTACCTGCATCCGGCGATTCGCTTTCCTGACCGGAATCTCCCTGTTCGCTGTCTCCCTGTTCGCTGTCTCCCTGTTCGCTGTCTCCCTGTTCGCTGTCCTGCGCCGCATCGGCGGAACCCGAGTCGGACTGCTGGCTTGCGTCCGCGGTGTCGCCACCTGTCCGAGCCGAGTTGGCAGATTCACTTGATTGGCTGGCGTTTCCATTTCGTTGTCGCGGCTGTCCTTCGTCGCCCGACGTGCCACTGGCGTTCTCTGTGGCGGATGAACGGGGATCCGAGGGCGGTTCACCTTGCTCGGTCCCAGCATCTTCGGAGGGCATCCCTTCCGTATCGGGCGTCGCGGCGGGATCGTTTTCTGGCCGGCCTTGTTGGTTCGATTCCTCTTTGGCTGCTTGACCGCCAGCCTGTTCTTGGCGTTTTTTTTCGAGGTAATCACGAATTCGTTCAATGGTCTCGCCATCGTGCTTCGGAGCTTGCGATGATCCGTTGTCCGAGAGCGGGTCGCCGGAGGGTTGGCCACCTGAGCTTGGGTCGGACGGTGAGGCATTGGAATTTTGCGACGGAGGTCCCCTCGAATCGGAATCACTCGCCCCCGTACCATTCTGGTTTGACGATCCGTCGTCCGGTGTCGTTTCACCTCCATCCTCAGCGGGCGATTCCTCACCCATCGAGGGTTCACCGGTCGAATCACCGCTGCCGTCTTGATCCTGGTTTGACGCATTCGACTCGGCATGGGAACGATCCGATCCCGCATCGCCGCCATTGCTCGAACCACCGCCCTGACCGTCGTGTTGCGACTCGTTTTCGGACGCGTCTTGCGATCCATCCGAGCCATTCTGAGGGGGCGACGACGGCTGCGACTCTCCTTCATTGCCAGAGCCCCCACTTCCTGATTCGCCTGACTGCGGATCACCTGCCTGCTGTTGGCCCGCTGCGCCCTCGCCACCACCGGACGCACCGCCCCCCGATTCACCTTGCTGCTCCTTCGAGGAGGGATCCACCGCCGGTTGATCGTCAGCCGCGGACACACCATCACTTGCGTCAGGTTGATCTGGAAGCGGTTGGCTCATCGTGATCCGCAGTTCGACCGGATCGGTCTTGGTTACGTTCGGTTCCAACTTCGAGTCGTTCTCGTCACGGCGATTGTCCTTGGCAACCGCGACGACTCGGACGGCATCCCCCACTCGCAAGAAATGTTCAATCGGGCGAAAACGGTAAATGGCGATCTGATTGCCTTTCGCACCAACGTCACTTTGCCAAAGCGTTGGTCGTGCCAAAACATCGATCCCGCGACGAATTTCTAAGTCAATCCTGCTCAGCCCAAAATCAGCATCGGCGGCATGGATTTCGAAAACCTGTTGATCCTCGATCGAAAGATCCTTGGGTGATTGCTGAGGCAGCGCGATCGTGATTTCTGGTGCCAGATCAGCGATCACACGAATCGGATAGACGATCGGCGTGGGATTGGTCTGCCCCCCCGAATCCGACACTTGGATCCGATAACTCTCGAGCTGAACCGCCGCAGATCGTTCTTTGACGCGGCGCAGCGGGAACGACGCCGTCACCAGCATCCCCATATCATCGATTGCCATTTCCATCGTGCCTGCGGTCGCGTTGACCGAGTCGCCAAGTGGTTTTGGGTTGAATTGGACGTAGGCTTTTTCGACGGCTCGATTGGTTCTCGCACGGATCGTGACCACGGTTCCATCGACCCCCGTGATCGCCGCACTGCTACTGGTATGAGGCCGAGTGCCTGTATACGCGGGCGGGGCATAACGAATCGACTCAATCGCGACGACCGGAACATCTTGAACACGCAATCGGAAAGGGCCCGCTTGGTCATCACCGGCAACAAGCCAGTAAGGAACGACCCCCGAGACGGAATGGTCAATTGAAATCTCTCCCAAGTGCCGTCCGCTCTCTGCGTCATAGAGCAATTCCACTTCGTCGGTCCGATCAGCCAACTGCCAACGACACCACACCGGCTCGTCCCGCCTAAGGCCATTGACCCTGGCGGAAACAGCGACAGAACGGCCAGCGATTGCGTCGCGGTTGCCCGGCACGACGTCGGCGATGGCGACGCGTTTCGCAGGTGCGATCGAAGCGATGGGGGAAAACAGTCGCCGGGCGGATTGGACGCTACTTTTGGGGGACACGAATGCATAGACCACAATGACGCCCATCATCAATGCCGTGGCGATCCACCACGTGAGTGTGCCCGTGGCCTCAGTCGGCAAGGCGTCGTGCTGACGGAGCCGGTTGGCGGCATGAGCGCCAACGCTACGAATCACTTTGCCGCGAAGTGCGGAATCATCTTGTTGGTGATGAAGGGTCACATAGCTGGTCAACTCCTGACGCATATCGGGGTTGTCCCGCTCGATCGATCGAGTGGCATACTCGGGTCGAATCGTGCTGCGAAGGACGGGCAGAATGCGATAGAAAAACCGGCTGACCATCCAAGCGACGAGTAGTGAGAAAAACAGGACTCGGCCCAAATAACCCGGCGAATACACCCACTGGTCGAAAATCACCCATGCACCGATGGCAGCAAACGATCCCAGCACGGTTTTGAGCGTTCCGCGAACGAGTTCGGCCCACCACAGTGCGTTTTGCGCCTCAGAAATCCGCTCGTCCAGCAGCGACGCGACAGGGTCAAACGACTTCGCCTTAGGGGCTGAAGCGGGTGTCGGTCCCGGCGTGGGGGGAGCGGATAACGACATAGGGCTCGAGGGGAAAAGGTAGACAAAAGCGGGGCATGACTTAGATCCGATCCGAAAAGGGGTCTGACCCTCTCATGGTCTGAGCGTATCGGTAGCAAACTCCATTGGAAAACAACGAGTTTTTGAGCAATCGAAACGTCGGTCGACAAAGGGTCAGACCCCTTTTCGGATACATTCTTATTATAGCCCGGCAATGGATCGGATAAATGAAAACGTGGCGAAATCGCTCTCGCTGTGGGTGCTGGTTCGATCGGCTGATCGGTAGGACCCACGACTTCACCGCAACCGGAACCGCAATGGAGGTGACAAAATTGCCCAAACTATGCAAAATCGCTTTTCCAATGTTTCATTGGTGTAACGAGTGATCACCGCACAAATGGAAATGGGCTACAACGGCAAACACGGCTCCACTTCTTGTTACAATGGTGACTCGCGACTTTTCACCCGTACCCTCCTTTTCGACACTGAACAATGAGATACGCATTCCGTTTGGCGGAATTACTTGGCCATACTCCGGACCGACGCAAGCGTCCTGGGACGATCAAGTCGATTGTAGAACATACCGGACTTGATCGACATCAAGTCGCATCACTTTTGAAAAATGAAGCAAAATACATACCACTCGATGCACTTTCACGGCTTTGCGATTACTTGATTGATCACGGTTATGCGACCGCCGACCAATTGCCTGGCGCTTTGTTTGCGGTCAACGCCGAGAACTTTTGGGAGCTCCTCGCTCGTCGCAGTGATATCGAGATCGTCGTCGGTGTCCGGCAAAATGATGGAGATTCGCCCGAGAACGCGACGGTCGTCGCCAGCGACTCCGTGCTTTTTGGTGAACTGCTCAACGGCGTTTCGACGCTCGGCGGTGCCGCCAAACACAAGTCATCCTCCGAAGGCGAAGATGGCAAAACGACCGAGTTGCCGATGCCGGATCGGTTGCAGCAAACGTTGGTTTGGAGCCCGGGTCAAGTCACACTCGAAGAAGCTCGTGAACGGGCCACCGAAGTCTTCGATGGTTTTGTGGAAGCGCAAAACGACCGCGGCATCGTTTGCATTGGCAGTGTCAAAAGCAACCCCGTTGTTGAATTGCTGTTCTCGGACGCATTCGGATGCACGCCTTTTGTCACCGAGGACGACGTGGACGACGTGTCAGCGCGTTCGTGCCCCTTCTTCTTGCGGTACCGAGACAGCGATCCGAAACCGGGCGCTGCGTCGGCGGGGATGCGATTGAGCAAGAATGAGGATGCGCCGGAGCCAGGGTTTTACTACGAAAAGGACGACGGCACTTGGGCATACGCGGGTGGCAAAAGCAACGACGCAGCGTTGGTCTTCTACATCTACCGCGAAGCGCTCGGACGACTTGACATGGTGCTCAGTGGCTTCTCGGGACGAGCCACCCGGTTGCTGGCGAAAACGCTTGCAATTCGTGGCGAAGAGTTCTGGCCGCCCGTTTATGAACATGGCGGGATGCAAGTCGGCGCCTACTTGGTGCAATACGAGAACACCGATGCGTCGCCAAGCCGTGATGACTTGATTTTCAATCCCGGTGGTGCTGCCGACATCATGCCTCTGTCTCGCAGGGCACTTGAACGTCGGCTTTCCAAGCGGTAGCCACCCCATGGGTGCCCGTTGGAGGGCAAGTGAAACGAATCTGCAAGGCACCGCCCTAGCGGTCGCCAGCCACGTCGAGCACCTCTTCGAGTTTCATCGCCCCATCGTAGATGGAACGGCCTACGATGGCGGCAGGCATTTCGACCATCACCAATTTGCGAACATCGTCCAGGGTCGTCACGCCACCGCTCGCAACCAGCGGGATATCCGTTGCGGCGGCCATTTGCGCAAGCCCCTCGAAATTGGGGCCACGCATCATGCCATCGCGAGCGATATCGGTGTAGATGATCGCGGCAATCTTGTCGGTACGACTTCGCAGTTCCTGCGCCAAATCCACCGCGGGTGTGCTGCTGGTTTCCAACCAACCGTCCGTCGCCACCATGCCGTCACGGGCATCGATACCCGCGGCAAGTTGCCCAGGGTATTTGTCACACATCTCGGCAAACCAATCGGGCTTCTTCAGCGCAGCCGAGCCGACCACCAGACGTGAAATCCCGAGCGCCAACAACTCTTCAATCGCTTGCTCATCACGCACGCCACCCCCGAGTTCGCATTGCAATTGAGTCGCTTCGACGATTTTTTTTACCGCAGCACGATTCAACGTCGCATCGTCCCCTCGGGCAGCATCGAGGTCAACCAAGTGCAACCGTTTGGCGCCCGCGTCGCGCCAGCGCTGCGCGAATGCAACGGGATCGTCGCCGAATACCGTTTGGCGATCATAATCACCCTGACGCAGCCGAACCGGCTTGCCATGCCGAAGGTCAATCGCTGGCCAAATCTCCAAAATCGTCTCCTCAAGCTTGATGCGTTACTCAACAACTTCCCCCGTTAGCTTAGCATAGCCCTCGATCGGTCGACACGGTGGGATCGGGTCGACAACAGGGGGCATCCGTTTGACAAGACGGACCGGTTCATGCTTCATCCAGTCCGGCTTGATGTTCCTGCTCGAGACATGCTCGCCTGTTCGAGACATGCTCGAGCTCCCCCCCCCGCGGCACGAACGGCTGCTTAAGCTGCCTCTCGGATACGGTCATCCCGTCGGTGGGCGATTGGGTTCGCTTCCATTCTGACTTCAATGGGCGAACGCACATCGAGATGAACGTCACGCTGAGGGAACGCGATCTCGATTCCCGCAGCATGAAACGCTTCATCAATGGCGACACGCAATTGGCTGCGGACGATCCTACCTTCCATGATGCGTCGCTGGTGGATCCAAAAATGCACTTCAAACGTCAGAGAGCTATCGGCGAAATCGCGAAAGAGCACGATTGGCTCGGGCGTTTGAATCACTAATTCGTGTCGTCGAACAATGCGATCGAGTTCCGAAATCACGTTGGCAACGGGGGATCCATAGGCAACACCTAGCGTAATCGACGTCCTCACGCGAGTATCCGAAAGGGTCCAATTGGTCACATTCGCTTCGAGGAACTTACTATTGGGAATCAGAATCTCAAGGTTCTCGCCTGTACGGACTCGGGTGCTGCGAGCGCCGATGTGCTCCACGTTGGCGCTGATGCCATCGATTTTGACCAAGTCGCCCGCTCGGATCGGTCTCTCAACCAATAGAATCAGCCCGCTGATAAAGTTGTTCATCAGGTTTTGGCTGCCAAAGCCCACTCCAATCGCAATAGCGCCTCCGAGAAACGCGAACACGGTCAAAGGAACGTGCACGACATCCAACACAAACAAACTCAACGTCACAAGGAAAGCATAGAAGATCAGCGTTCGAAAGACCGAGACCGCCGAAGGACTCACCCCGAGACGGGGCAAGACTCGATTGGCAATGATGGCGGCAGCAGAGCGGCAAAAAAAGAAACCAAGCAGGAACAGGCCAAGCCCACAACAGATTTTCGAAACGGTGATCGATGCGTCATCCACACTCATCACTTCGTAATTCCACACAGACCCGATGGCTTGCCGCATTACCGGCCACCATTCCGAAAATGCAAACTCGTGTTGGCGGTTCTGAAGTTCTTCGATGTAGCGCGAACAGACACGGAGATTTGCGCTCGTCACCACTTCGATGCTCCCGTAAACATCCACCATCCGCTGCAGTTCCTCGATTTGCTCGTCCACGTCGCTAGCGTTGCCGTCGCGGAAATCCCCACGGAGCTGGCGACGCAGTAGGGGGGCAATTGCTTCGGTGCGGAGATCGCTTCGCAATCGAAGCTGGTCCGAGAGTAACTCAATGTGTTCTTTTGCTCGAATCGCTTCTGCCAGCCAGTCCGCGATCTCGACGGCGGACGGACGAGAGTTCACCAACGCGTATCGTCGCCGCCAACACTTCTTGGTTGCCTCCGCCTCGGACAGCAATCGTTGCAGTAATCCCTTCTCCTCACGAGCGTTTTCGAGAGCTGAAACGGTTTGCTCCTTCACGCCTTGCTTTGCTTGATACCCTATCTCGATTCTTCGCGAATCAATTGCCCTGACTTGGCTTTCAATTTTCTCAATGTAGCTGTCGATCAACTTCAATCGCTCGTCCAACTCGGCCTGCGAGAACGTGATCTGTTCAGAATGCGTGGCGATCGTCGCCTGCAAGTTCGATCGTTTTCGCTCGCCGAGTTGCTGTTCTAAATCAAACCGGGCAATCCGCTCGCGTTGAAGGTTGAGCTGGCTTTCAGCGACACGACTTCTCAGACATGCCAGCTGATGCTCACGCTCACGCTCGGGGAGCTCACGAGGTGTCGCGATTTGTAATCGTTCTAACGCACGACGCCTTACTTGCTCCGCAATACGAAATGCTTGTCGCGATTCATCCAGCATCACTTTTTCAGATTGTCGCTCAATGGAAATCGCTTCCAGCTCATTTTTCGCCGTTTGCAACTGATTTCGACAATCATCCAGTTCCAGGAACGACATCCGTTGCGAAGCACCATAGGGTGACGGAGGCACGGCGTCATCGAGTTGGGCCTGATCCATGGCAAGGTCGTCGTGCAACGTGGTCCGCTCCGCCACGACCAACGCCAGCTGGTTCCAGAGCTCCAGTTCCTGTTGAAGTCGAGCTCGTGTGGCGACATCCACGGCATCGATCACCTCAAGTTGTTGACCTAAACGAACCACGTTCTGGTCGCACTGTTTCACTGTAGCGAGAAGTTCCTCCGAAACAATCTGACGTTCATCACTCGCTGCCGAACGGGCTGAAGGTCCAGCCATCGAAACGGCCGTTCCAGCCGTGATTGAGGAGAGCACCAACAGCAGCCACGCAGCCACGGCGGATCGCGCAATCCATTGGCAATCCATTCTTCTCGAGCAATCGTTGCGAGTCAGCATGACAAAGCACTCCGTCCTTGGATACGCAATGGTTAAAGCATTTGGGCCGGGCGCAATCCTACTTGCTAAACGCGGCAAAGGGAATCGAGATTCGTCCAGAAGAACCTCCACGCGGGGAATTCAAACTGCTATTTGCCAACTCAATCGCGTCGGCTATGATCCCTGCCCCCTCGAATTTCAATCGCCGGAGATACGCCTTGTTTAAGACGCCTGCTGTCCCACTCCTTCTGTTCGCCGTCTTCTCGTTTTCCGTACCCATTAACTGCCGAGGCGACGAGTCGTCTACATCGTTTTCGGTCCAGGAAATTCGTTCTCTGCTGAATTCGATCACGCCCTATCTACCTGGACAGGAAGTTAGTGCGGAAGTCGATATTTTCGGCTCCACCAGCATGGATGCTTTAGCCCATGGATGGGCCGGCGGATTTAAGAAATTCCACCCCAAGGCAACTGTCGTGATCTCCGCCGAAGGCTCCGAGACGGCGGTGGATCGCCTGACCAAGAACCCAGCAAGTATCGGTATGTTCTCGAGACCTGTCTCGGAGGAGGAACTCGAAAAACTGAAGTTGGCGGGACTTGAAAACCCCGCGGCAGTGATGGTTGCGAGAGAGGCGTTAGGGGTTTTTGTGAACGAAAGCAATCCGCTTAAATCGATCAACCGCGAACAATTCTTAACTCTTTTTTGCGTTCCCGATGGCGAGACGCCGTCCGAGCCGATGGTGTGGAGTTCCTTCGGTGCCAGCGGAGGAATCGCGAACGAACCGGTGGAGATCATCGCACGTGGCCAGAACAGTGGAACCCAGATCTTCCTGCAGAACTATGTCTTTGGTGGACAAGTGATGCGTGAAGCCAAAGCGTCTTATGCATCCAACGCAAAGGTCGTTCAAGCACTCGAAGAAGACAAAAACGCGATTGGAATCTGTGGTTTAAAGTGTGGTAGCCACTCCTTGCGGCTTCTCGGTTTGCAAGCAAACGACACAATCATTCCTTGTGACGATCACTCGGTTCTGATGGGCCGCTATCCGCTCATTCGCCCGCTGACGCTTGTCCTCGATCTCGGACAAACCGGAGCTCGCGCGGACGCGAATCGAGAATTCGTTCGCTACGCATTACACCAAGCCGGACAAAGCCAAAGCATTTTAGCCGGATTCTTTCCTTTTGATCCGCCAACGCTGCGTGGCGAACGAGCCAAACTGGAACAGAAATCCGACGGTTCGGACAAGTAACTCCTAATCCAACTCGCTCTCTCTCCTACCACGAAGGCCTTCTCCCGTGCCTTCAAATCATCAACGTTTGAACGAATCCGCTCCAAGGAATCTCATCATGAACTGCCTGATCCCAAACCAACTCACTCGTTTTACGTTTGCGTTTTCACTGGTGATGGCAATGATTTCCCCTCCGGTCGCGAGCGGCCAAGGCTTCGAAGGAAGCGGTTCCTTCACATCAGCCTCATGGAATGGCGGCGGATGGAACGAGGGCTGGAATGGTAACGGCTGGAATGGCGATGGTTGGGCGGGAAGCAGTGGGCCGAACAAAGCTTGGCTGCTCGGCGTGACCGGCAAGAACACCGAAGTCGGCGTCGCAATCGATTCGGTGGCACCGGGGTCTGCAGCTGCCCGCATGGGGCTGGTTCCTGGTGACCTTGTGGTTTGTGTCAACGGGGATCAAGTGGGCTTGGTTGGTTCCAAAATCTTTGACATTGCCGAAGAACTGAATCATCATGCCGACGTGTCGGGTCGCGTCCGCTTGCTGGTGCAGTACCGTAGGTCGGGGCAATTGCGGACAATCCCGGTTCAGCTTGACGATCATCAGGGCGGCTTGTCAGGGAGCTTGATCGTGCAGAACGGCAGCGTGCCGGCGAACTCGATCATCACAGTGCAGCTAGAAAACGAAACGCGACCGTACTTTGCCATTCGCAATGGGCAACAAACCTTCCGTGCACCGTCGATCTCTCAAGGAGCGATTCCGTTCACCATCAATTTTGATCCGAGCTACATCACTGCCACCGATCGTTATCGTCTGCGTGCCTTCATCTCGTACAACGGCAAGACCATCTACGAGACCCCTCAACCGACGTACGTGTTGACACAGGGCAATCCCAATACCGCACAGCTACTTTTGGCTCCAAAATCCTTTGCATTTGCTGGTCAACCGAACGGCGGTGTCGTTGCAGCGGGCTACGCCTCCTATGATAACATCACCACGCAAGTGACCGCGGCCTATCAGCGATACCTCAGCAGGAATCCAACGCCCATGGAATTGGCGGCTTGGCACTCGGTGCCAGATCCCGAGTATCGCATGAGCCGGCTGCCAAATGAATTGATGGCAACCCAAGAGTACTTTGACCGTTGTGGCAACAATAACAACGCCTGGCTTGAGCGAGTGTTTACCGAAGTGATCGGGTACGTACCTTCGGCGTACGAAAGACAACAGTGGATGCAGCGTTTCGCTGAGGTCCGCTACTCGCGTACGGAAGTGCTTGGCCAGATGACACTCGTCGCAAATCGCAAACCGTAGTAACGGTCTTTTCTACTCCGTTTTTCGCTTGCCCGTGGATCACTCCTGAGGGGGCTGGCTGTCTTGCGCGATCAACCTGCTGAATCTGTCTCGCCCATTGTGTAAGATAGGGTCCTTGTAAACCCTCGGTCCCGCACTCGTCGTCAGGTGAAATGAATTTCAGGCCCCGGGTGCCTACTTCGTACGAGCGAAGATCCCAATAGGTAAACCATGCAATTGTGCCAGGCCCGACATGTGTTGGAATTCTCGATTCTGGCTGTGGGCTTTTCCCTCGCAAGCTTTCATGGCCAATCGTTCTCACAAGACGCCAGTCGAGAGTTGGCGTTGCCAAGCGTAGCACAGGTCCCGCCAGAATCTGGAAAGCGTGTGCCTATCACGCCCCCGGAATACCTGGGGACTGCGGTCCATCACATGGTTTACTTGCCATCGAATTGGAGCCAAGACATGGTGAACCAGGGTCGCCGGTATCCGGTCATCGTCGAATACACGGGCAACCATTTCCCCCAATCCTTTTCGACCGGCAAGGTCGAAGATGCTGGACTTGGCTTTGGGCTTTCGAGCGGGCAATTCATTTGGATCACTTTGCCCTTCGTCGACAAAGATCATCAAAAGAACGCGATCCGATGGTGGGGCGATATCGACGCGACGGTCGAATACGCGCTCGTGAACGTACCTCGCATCTGTCAGCGTTTCGGTGGCGATCCCCAACAAGTTTTGCTCTGTGGTTTTTCTCGCGGTGCGATAGCGGTCAACTTGATCGGACTGCATGATGATCGAATCGCGAAATTGTGGTGCGGCTTTGTAACGCACGATCACTTTGACGGCGAACGAGAATGGCGAAAAACAAATTGGGGGTCTCCGCTGCAGGACTATCGCCTTGCGGCGGAACAACGACTCGAGCGAGTTGCGGGACGGCCTTACTTGGTTTGCCAAGCAGGCACCACCGAAGCAATCCAAAACTATCTGCGGTCACGTTGCTCGCTTGATGCATTTACGTTTCTCGACGTCAACGTTCATCACATTTTCGGAGCGTTCCCCAACGAAACCGCCGCCGCACCCCACACCGATCGATGGTTGCTCAAACCCAGTGACGAACGAGAACGAGCATGGCAGTGGGTCCATCGCCACGTAGGCTCTACGTTGCAAACGGGGCAGTAGGCGAATGAATCGACACTCCCACGCGAACTCAGACAAAAACGTCGCCAAGACAAAAACGCCGCCATCTGATTTCCCGTGTTAAACTATTTTTAAAACAGGTTAAACATGAACGCTCGGTTCTGCGTCTTCGCAGTGTTGCTGCTGCTCACCACCAAGGCCCATCCCGCGTCAGTGCACCTGGTTAACGCGGGAACGAGTGACTACGTCATCTATCATGAAGCGGACGCTCCTTCCTCGGTAGCGTTAGCTGCGTCACAGATGCAGGACTACGTGCTGAAAGTTACTGGTGCGGAACTGCCAATCGTCAATCGTCCCGGCGATAAAATGATATCCATTGGCGACAATCTGGCTGCACGGCAAGCCGGAGTTTCGCTTGCGGCGATTCCATGGGAAGGCTATCGAATCGTGACAAGGGATTCGGATGTCTTTCTGGTCGGTCGCGATTGCGAGGCGGGACAACTGACTCCCAACGGAGGCACGTCGAACGGTTCGCTCAACGCAACCTACGATTTCTTGGAGCGGTTTCTCGGCGTGCGCTGGCTGATGCCGGGTGAACACGGCGACTATGTACCGAAGTCGGCGGATCTATGGATCCCCGAAACCGATCTCCGTGACGCTCCCGCATTGCTCAATCGCCGTGTTCCTTACCTACAGCAGCATCGAGCGGATGTGAAGCGATGGTGCATGCAGCAACGTCTTGGCGCCAGTTTGTACTTGAATCATTCACACAATTGGCGCCGCACGATCCCCGCATCGCATTTTGACGCACACCCCGATTGGTTTGCTGAACGGGGCGGCGTGCGAATACCGCCGACGGGTCGATACAAACTGTGCACGACGAATCCTGGTTTGATACGAGCCTATGCCGACGCGGCCATCAAGTACTTTGACCAGAAACCTGCGGCAAGCTGTTATTCGTTGTCGCCTTCGGATTCCGCCGGCTATTGCCAGTGCGACCGGTGCTCAGCGCTTTATGAAACGGACCCAAACGGAGACCTTTCGGTTACCCCTGCGATTTTGGCGTTCTACAACGGCGTCGCAAAAAGGGTCGGCAAGAAGTATCCAGGAAAAATCCTGGCCGGTTATGTCTATGCCGACTACGTTTTCCCTCCGAAAAAAACAGTCAAGCTCGAACCCAATGTCTTTCTGACCTGGGCGCCAAGTTTCGATTACGGGTTCACACTTTCGCGGTCGGAACTTCAGCAGCAGTGGCGAGAATTGCTTTCACAATGGACGCAGGTCACCAGCAACCTGTCGTACTATGACTTGCCGATGCATATTGAAACCGAAGCCGGGGCGTTGAATCCGCCCGGTTTAGAGATTTTGAAGTTGATCTATCCGAATTTGCAACGAGCCAAGATGAAAGGCGTCTATGTTTACGGCATCGAAGCATGGGGACGGGCGGCGCCGCTGAATTACTTGTTGGCTCGATTAGCCTGGAACCCGGCAGCAGATGTTGAAGCCTTGTTCGACGAGTACTGTGCAAAAGCCTACGAAGGCGGTGGCGATGATATCAATCAACTATTCCGCCTGCTTGATCGCGAAGTGGCTCGGCACTATCGAGAGTATCCCAAGGCACGCTACACACTGACGACCGACATGATGCGTGACATCTATGCGAAAAACTTTGCCGCGATTGAAAAACTTTACCGAGCGGCAGAGTCAAAGGTGCGCGACTCCGATGCCAAAGTTCGCTTGAGCATGATCGGCGACAACCTGACTGTGTTGCACTGGAACCTGCGTCAACAAGGGGTCTTAGAGGCTGCCGAAGAATCAACCTTTCACCTCTCGGACCAGGCGTTCTCAGCATTCCTTTCGGCGAACCGCGGTTCGCTTGCGCTCAGCCCTACCATGGTGAACGACCCCCCACCGAGTGTCCGATCGAAGTTCCAGGTGACAGTTGCCCCAAGAGCAAAGCACCGTGATCCGATCAAGCCCTTCCAGTTGCGTGGAGACCAACACCTTGTGCTCCGTCCCCTGGGCGATGACCGTGTCGAATTGAAATTCAGTCGCGTTTCGAAGCGCGGCAAGCTGGTCCACTATGCAGTGTATCGTCAGGATGCATCGGAGGTTGCCAGCGGCTTAGTGAGTGACACGGAACCGATTGGATGGGAGTCCGATCAGGCGGACTACTACCATCTGGTGATCTCCGCCGACACCGCCTCGTTGATGGTGACCGTTTCGGGAGCCGCATGGGCGGTCGATGGTAAGCTGAGCGACCAAGGATTGCACCTGCTTGGAAAAGTAACGCCTCTGTATTTCTATGTGCCCGATCAAACTGCTTCATTTCCTCTCTCGTTGGAAGCCTCGCCACCCGGCGAAACCGCCAGTGCGATGCTACGAGATCCAGGCGGTCAGCAGGTGGCCAGCTTTGATTGCAGCATCATCTCCGTGGACCGTCAGAGGATCGAGGTTTCGGCAGAGCAAGTGGGATGGTGGCAGTTGGACATTCAAGCAGCAGCCAGCGGTGTGATCGATGACGTATGGATCAAAACGGAGCCCCCCCTCAGCGGTTACTTCTCCATCGCCCCTGACTTCGCGCTCGAGGTTCAAATTCAGGAGACAGGAGTGGAGTAGGAACTAGGTGCTCCGATTCAAGCGTCAACGGTGGGACAGGGTAAGTCGCTGGACGAGCCTTTTTTCGCCAAGCACCGCTGCAAAAAGGGAATCCGTGGAAAAACCACTTGGCAGGATTCCCGCAGGGGAGTACACTTCGTTTGAACGTTGGCTGTTTTTCTATCGGAAATGAGTCAACACGAAAGCTGGGAATAAGCGAGTAGCACGGCGCAAATGGGCCGTGTTTCCTGGCGAAATTGGGGTTTTCTAACAGAGTAACCTGGACACTCACACACCTCAATTCAAAACGTAGCGGTTTCGATTGCTGCACCTTTTGCTGCCAACTATCGGTTGTGTTGACCGCTCTGGAAAGCTGCCGGCGTCATCAAGGACGCACCGGATTCTGTGACTTTCTTGTTTGTCCAGAGTTGCCACTGTGTGTGGCAAAATCGATTCGTTCGCTCCGATCGCTCTACGCGATATCCTGCGTTGCGATCGGTGTCGACCTGTTATGAAACCCCCCGGCCTATGACTGCGCAATTCGCGGCAGGGCTTAACTTGTGTGCGAAATCGGTGCTCCGCCTTTGATAGCGGGACCGTCATCGCCAGGATTGAAGGATCACCTTTGACGACTTTTGAAGAACTTGACCTGATCGCGCCGCTTCAACGCGCAATCTCGGACCAGAAATACACCACTCCCACGCCAATTCAATCGCAAACCATTCCGGCCGCCCTCGAAGGGCGTGATGTGCTCGGATGTGCCCAAACAGGCACCGGGAAAACCGCCGCGTTCGCCCTGCCCATCCTAGACGAACTGGGACGCCAAAAACGCAAAGCTTCACCGAATCGCCCACTGGTCTTGGTGTTGGCGCCGACGCGAGAACTTGCCATACAGATTGGCGAGAGCTTTGCTACTTACGGCAAACACCTGCGACTTCGCCAAGTCTTGGTTTACGGTGGCGTTAGCCAAGGCAATCAAGTCCGTGCACTGAACCGCGGTGCCCATATTTTGGTAGCGACCCCAGGACGATTGCTGGACCTAATGAATCAAGGCTTCATCGAACTCGACCAGCTCGAGATGTTTGTCCTCGATGAAGCAGACCGCATGCTCGACATGGGTTTTCTGCCTGATTTGAAGCGGATCATCAGCAAGTTGCCCCGGGACCGTCAATCGTTGTTCTTCTCGGCCACCATGCCACCCAAAATCGTTGAGCTTTCGCGATCGTTGCTTGACGATCCGATTTCGGTCAATGTGACTCCGAAAACGACGAGTGTCGAACGGATTGAGCAGCGAGTGGTTTTTGTTGAACGCAATGGCAAACTGGGTGTGTTACAAAAGGTGCTTGCAGGCGACGGCGCCGAGCGTGCAATCGTCTTTACTCGTACAAAACGTGGTGCAAACGTGTTGGCTGAAAAGTTGACCAAAGATGGCGTCCGAGCCGTCGCGATCCACGGCAACAAATCGCAAAGTGCTCGTCAACGTGCGCTCGAGGCATTTCGGCGAAAACAGGTTCAAGTCTTGGTGGCGACCGATGTTGCCGCTCGAGGAATCGACATCGATGGCGTGACGCATGTGATCAATTATGACATCCCGGTAGAGCCCGAAAGCTACGTTCATCGCATCGGACGTACGGGGCGCGCAGGCGCCGAAGGCATCGCTTTGTCCTTTTGTTCCGAAGCCGAATACGACGAGCTTCGCGCAATCGAAAAGTTCATTGGCCAAAAGATCCCACTCGATCCAAGCCAACCAAATCCGCCATCCAGAGCGGATTCGCGTACCCACCACGGATCGCGCCGACCACACGCCTCAAAACCAACACGCGGCCAACGCCGTTTCGGCTCGCAGCGGGCCGATTCTGCACCGAGTCGTCCGAAGCGGGCTGCAGCCGGCAGCGAATCGCTGTCGGGGGGCAACCGGAAACGAAAGCCACGACGCAAAGGGACGCAGCGACGAGCAAGCGTCGTCCAAGCCAGTTAGTGGCTCCAATTGATAAATTCGTGAATCCATTCCAAACCATCGACCGCCAAGGAGAGACGCAATCGCAAAGAATCAAAATACTTTCGCCAAGCGACAACGCGAAATGGAAAAGAAGTACAAAGCCGATGAAAAACGGAAACGGCGGCTTGAGCGAAAACAAAATCCTGAAGCCAGCACAGGCCTCAGCGAGCTAGAAAATACCGATGCAGACGACGTCAACGACGAAGTCAGCACTTAGAAGGAACCAATTTCTCGTCCAAAATCCTGCAATTTTCGTAGGATTCCATATTGGGCGAGTTTAGAGGGCCCTAACCAGCGTTGGTTAGGGTATACTCCCCACATGCCTGTCCACGTCGTTTTTGACATAGATAGCGTGAGGGGGGCAATTTTGTATCGGAATGGGTCTTGATCCATTCCAAATGCGGTCGCGGTCAGTGAGCGTTTCACTTGGCCAAAGCGCATTCCTGTTTAGAGAGTATTGGGTAGAGAAGATGGCAGAAGGCAAGATCAAGCGGATTACTGACAAAGGTTTCGGATTCATTGAAACCGACACCGGTACCGACATGTTCTTTCACAGTTCGGCGCTTGAAGGCGTCAGCTACGACGATTTACGAGAAGGTCAACTTGTCTCGTACAACGTTGGAAAAGGCCCCAAAGGCCCGCGCGCGGAAAACGTGCAGGTTATTGGAGAGTAGTCGCTTTGATCGGCTGAAATGCTGATCTTTCGATTCCTTCATTGAAGTTTATCGCACCGGGTGTCCCATGGGACGCACGGTGTTTTTTTTGTTGATCCGCTTCAAGCGTGCACGGGCGATTTTCGCTGGCCATCGCAGGAAATCACCGACCGCTGTCGAGGTTCGCGAATCGTGATGCAGCCGGCAAATGGTTCTTTCCCGTTCGCCCGTCCGATTTAATCCAACCGAGCGGTCGCCCATGGAGCCGAACGACGCTCCATCCGCGAAGGGTACACGGGATCGGCGATCCCGCCAAATAGGATCGAGCCTGGGTCGCGTCGACATCGATCGCTTGTTGGCTGCGTAGCGGACCGCTGCGGCGCAAGGCAGCGGCATGCGACGGTTTCCAAACCTTGCCGGTACGATAGGCGATTTCACAACCTTGATCGGCAACGCGTTCGACCCACTCGGGTGCATCACTCGGAATCGCATAGAGGTTCGCATTGGAACCGAACCAACGATGTGCCTCGTCGGAAAAGTCGAACCACTGGCGAAGGTCCCTCTCAACCTTGACCGATGGTTGGGTCCGATAGGTTCTCCGTTCGACGGCCTCGTCTCCTCGACGCAGCGATGCGGCGAAGCTGCCAGCACACGAATGTCGATGTGGCCACAATCGGTAGCTGGCCGGAGCGAGATCCGATGCATACGCCTGCAACCGGTCGACAGGGTCCACCGTCATGCCGAGTTCATCGACCATCCAGTTGACCTGATCTTCGTTCTCAGCGGTCGCAAACGTGCAGGTGCTGTAGACGAGCCGTCCCCCGGGGCGAAGCAGCGACTTGGCGGACGACAAAATCCGACGCTGCCGTGCCGCGCTATGCTCAATCTGGCTCGATTGCATCGCCGTCGTGGATTGGCGTTTTCGTGACAACAGCGCTTGCCCGCTGCACGGGGCGTCAACCAAGACGAGATCAAAACACCCCGGCAACTCACTCGCCAAATCGGCGGGGTCCCTGCTGCTGATCGCAAACCGATCCGATCCGGTACGAGCGAGGTTGTGAACCAATGCGGGAAGGCGAGATCGGATCGGTTCGTTGGCAAGCAAGAAACCGGCGGGCCCCAATTGTTCGGCAACGGCGGATGCCTTACCACCAGGGGCTGCACACAAATCACAAACAAGATTGGCGGGATGCCATCGCTGAGAATCGAGTTCTGCGGCAGCAAGCGCTAGCAGCGATCCCGCATCTTGGAGGTAATAGTCGCCAGCGGCAAAGGGCAACCATCGCGACGGTCGAGCCAAGGGATCGGTCGGCCGATAGCCAAACGAGTACCACTCGATCGGCGCCAGCGACAGTTCAAGCGAAGCGGCGACAAGCTCGGGGCGAAGCCGCAGAATACTTGAGTGCCTGCGTCGAAGCGACGTTGCCAACTCGGTCAGTTCGTCAGCCGAAAAGGTCCATTTGCCGAGGGCCGCGGCCAAGTCGGATACGTCGATTGCTTTCGCATCACCCACGCTGCTGGAACCACCGAAGCGCCGCCATGCCACTCGACAAAACGCCGGCAAGGATTAACGGCGACGTGAACGTGAACAGGATAAAGACGATATGGGCAAAGCGGCCATCCTCGCTGCTGCCGATCGCTCCGGAAGGTGTTCCCTTGATCAACAGGCTGAGCTCATCTCGCACCGCCGGGACTCGCGAGGCGTAAAGAATCCCGGCCGAGATCAATGCAAAAATCAGCATCATCAGCATCATAAAACCGAGGCTAATCTGAGGCGGGCGTCGTCGAAGCGGAGGGTGGGTCATCGCAATGGCAACATCAGCAGGGCAAGATCCAAGGTGAGCCGCTAAAAAATCCCTGCACCGAAATCGTCTTCGTCCTCCTCGATGCTGACACGCTCTCGGGTCGGCGGATCGAGAAAGTGCGGTCGACGGGGACCGCTCGAGCCCTCGGTTTCCGACTCGTCACTATCGATGATTGCGGTTTCGGTCGAGTCGCCCTCCTCGTAACCAAAATCATCGTCGTATCGAGACCGGTACCCCGGTTCGCGAGAACGGGCAAGTTCGGCATCAAATTCCTCGATCACTGCTGATTGAATGCTCTCGCGACATTCGCTGTTGATTGGATGGGCGACGTCAGCATAAAGCTTTTGAGGTGAATCCAGATCGGCGTCGACTTGCAGTTTGACCCCGCAATGGTTGCAGTACGTCGCACGCAAATGGTTCTTATGACTGCAACGTTGACAATGTCCCGTCAATTTCCGACTTGGCATTGCCACAAACGGACCGTTTGCACCGTCGATGATTTTCAGGTCACGGACGACAAAACACCCATCGATCGTGATCGAGCAGAACGCTCGCAGTCGATCTTCGGACGATTCCATCAGCTTGATACGAATTTCAGTAATTTCCACGGTTCAACCCTCCCTAACCGTTGGGCGTGAGCGCCCGATTTGAGTGAAGCGACCTCGAGAGTCCGACTCGGCGAATGATGCTTCTGATAATGTTCAACTTGGCTCAATCCGAATCGACTCGCATCCTGAGCGATCTCAATGCGATGCGCTTTGATGCAATTCGATCAACGACGGCACGGGGACCGAACGGGCCGAAGTGACGATGGCCCCCGGTTCCAACTGGCTGCGAAGCCATTCTGCTGCTCGCACCGAATCCACTCGCGACGGTACGAAGCCGAAACATGCCGACCCGCTTCCCGTTAATTGACACCCTATCAGCCCACAACGCCACATCGATTCTAGAATTTCCTCAATTTGAGACGCTATTTTTAAGGCGGGTCCCTGTAACCGATTCAAAATACCACCGGCAATCCCCTCCAACTTCCCACCCTGGAGGGCATCAATCAATCGGTCTGGCGTCTCAATATCGCTCGGAACGGTCGCCTGAGAGTAAACCCGAGCGGTCGACAAACTGATCGCAGGAAAGACGACAACGACGTCAATTTGCGAAGAGAAGCCAATAGGGGCAACCTTCTCTCCACGCCCCGTGGCTCTCGCGGCTAGACAGGATTGGCCATCGATTCCAAGAAAGAAGGGCACGTCGCTTCCAAGGTCCGATGCCAAACGGGACAGATCAGGGTGATTGAGGGGGATCCCGTGTAGCTGGGCCGCACATCGCAGCGCCGCGGCGGCGTCGCTACTCGCCCCGCCCATCCCTGCACCGGCTGGAATCGATTTGACCAACTCACACTGAAACCCGCCACTGACATCAAAATGATCGAGGAATCGGCCCAATGCCTGGTGGACCAAATTGCGTCCATCGGTGGGGATCGCCAAGACCTGATCGAACCGGTCGGGCTCGGACTTGGCGTCGATGCCCAATCGAGCGGCGACGATTTCAATCGAGGGAGACCAGTTGACCGAAAGGTTGATTCCGCAACGCTCGATCCGACGTAGCCTCAGCGTGTCCGACCAATCGATGGGGACCATGATGGTGTCAATCTCGTGGTAACCGTCCTCTCGTCTTCGCAACAGCTCGAGAAACAGATTGAGCTTTGCCGGTGGACGCGTCAGCGCGATCAGCGGAGACGTCAGGCCGCTTCGACTCGGTTGCATTGAAAATCACTTTCCTTCATCGCAACGATCGCGATTCCCGCTTGGCGCGCTTTCGCAAGGGTCTCGTCACGATCCACCAAAATCGTCTTGTCGGCTTCGATCACAATCGTCGTGCCGCCCGCTTTGTGGACTCGATCGACCGTTTGTGGACCAATCGTCGGAACATCGAAGCGCATATCTTGGTTCGGCTTGCTCACTTTCACAAGCGTCCACCCACCACGCCGGCACAATTCACCGGTCCGATCGATACATGCATCGGTCCCTTCGATGGCTTCCACGGCGATGACCGCACCGTCTTTGATGGTGATCGATTGCCCGATATCCATGCCACCCATTTGTCGAGCAACACGCCACCCCACTTCAATGTCTCGCGACCTACCCGCGTTGGGACGTTGTCCCGTCAACATGCCATGATTCACAAGTAACTCCGGTGCAAAATCGGTTGGGGCACAAACCTGCAGCCCACTACGGTTGTAAGTGTTCGTAACTGCCAACAACAAGCGATCATCACGCGCGTCCCGTTTGCGTCCAAACAACAACGGGCCGAACGTTCGCAAACACTGAAGATCAGGCAAATGCCGTAGCCATAGCGAACCGCTAAACAACAAGTCGGACTTAAACAGTTTCCCCGCCATGGCCACTTGCTCAACACCACTACGACGAAAGTGCCGAATGTGGCCGCCGACTCGACCCACACCCGACCATTTGACGCTTTCGCAAATGGCTTCGAGCTCGTCGCTGGCGTGACCCCGAATCGCGATGCAACAGACGTTGCCACCGCCAGCGACAATCGCACGAGCAACCTCAATCGGAAAACGCCCCCATCCGGCAATCAATCCAATCGGCGGTGGCGTAATTCGCTTTGTTTCGGGGCGTGGCATGATCGGTAAGCTGTTCTTGGTTTCAAAAAAGTGGGTGCAGCCGAAATCGTTTACGCCGCTCGTTTGCTGCGGCGGTCGATCGGCTCTGCTGGGGGCACCGGTTCGAATGTGTCGACAATACGTTCCATGTCCCGCCGCAAGGTTTTGAGTTCACGTCGCATCTCTGGTAATCGACGCTCCACTGCCATGATTTGCATCTGTTCTCGTTGCGGCGTTGCCGGGGATCCGAGATAAACCTGATCCCCTACGCAATCCTCCATCACGCCCGCTTGGGCACCGACAATCGTCCGATCTCCTAAATGGATGTGATCCTTCAATCCCACTTGGCCGGCCAAGATCACGTGGTCACCCGTCGTGCAACTGCCGGCGATTCCAACCTGGCTACACAGCAGATTGTGACGACCAATACGGCAGTTGTGGCCAATCATGACTTGGTTATCGATTTTCGTCCCCTCACCAATTCGCGTCCGTCCGTAGGTCGCTCGGTCGATCGTCACGCAGGCCCCAAGTTCGACATCATTGTCGAGTTGGACAAAGCCGAGTTGTGCGGTCGGAATGTGTCGACCGTTTTCCTGGCGGTACCCGAAGCCGTTGGCGCCAAGAATCGTGCCCGAATGAATCACACACCGGTCACCAATTTGAGTGTATTCGTAAAGGGTGACACCCGGAAACAAGACGCAATCCTCGCCGATCACACAGCCAGGCATGATCACCACGCCAGGCATGATTCGCGTGCGTTGGCCGATGGTGACGTTTGCACCGACGATCGCAGAGGGATGCACGTGAGCAGATTCCGCTACCGTTGCCGACCGATCCGCCCCGGAAAGGGGCAACTCACGCGTAAGGGGTGGGCGAAAGAACGAGACGATTTTGGAAAACGCAGCATGGTGATTCTTAACGACCAGCTGCGCCATCGGCGCGGACGGCAACTCGGTCGCTGTGACGACCGCTACCGCATCGGAATCCGCCAATTGGCTGACGCGCCGCGGATCGTCCAACATCGTGACCTGACCACTCGATTCGTCGCCAAGCGGAAATGCCCCGGTACAGAGCGAATCGCGATGGCCCACTGCCGTGCCGTCAATCAGTTTGCCGTCAACCAGGGCCACTAAGCTTGAGAGCCGTACATTCATCCCATCGTCCTTGAGGGTAAAATTTCGCGATTTCTTGTCTACTTGTCTGATAAACGGTTTTGCCGAACTAGCTATACCGCCAGCCGGATCCTCTGGGCAAGACGAATTCTCGTATCAGAACGAACCGGAGTGTTGTCGGTTTGAAAGCGCTCAAATGACCACACTCTATACGTAATTCGGAAAGAAAACACCGTGTTTCACGGTGCAATTCCAATCAGGATCGCGTGGAATGCCGTTTTGGCATCATTGATGCAAGGTTAGGAGAGTGTCGTTCACATCGACCAAATTCCCATTTTGTTTTCCCCCCCATGAAAGCCCTGACCGACCATGCACCGTTTCCTAAAAATGACATCTGTTTTTTTGTCGACCACCCTGTTCGTCGCTGCCTTTGCCAAGGCAGGCCATGAGCCGACACTGTACAGAGCAGCGGATGATTACCGAGATGCCGTGGTCCACTTCGAGCGCGACGTGCTGCGGCTACGATACGTCCATCGCGATGACAAGCGTCTGGTCGACCGATTGGAGGACGCGACGAGCCGATTGCGAAGTGAATCGAGGCACGCACGCGATTTGAACCGGTTGCTGTATCGATGGGAAGAAATCCAGCTGCTTCATCAGACCGTGCGCAGTGCCTTGTTTGGACGCCCCTGCTACCCGCGAAACCCTGAATTGGCGGTTTGCTGGCAAGAGGTCGAGTGTGCATACACTCAGTACGCCGCTGCGATCCGGTTCCGATTTGCTGAGTATGAATACAGAAGCTACAGCGACTCCGCTCAGGCACGTGAACTTCTGCCCGCAGAGCCTGTGTACCTTGAGCCTGTGCCCACTGGGCCGGTACCCACGGACCCGACGTACGGAGAACCGATTTTTCAGCGACAACCGAGTTTGTCTCCGGTCGCCCCATCGGCTGCCGTAAGTCCCGTGAGGCCACGTTCGCGTGATTATTCTGGCTTCGATTCCGATCGTCAGCCTTACGGAAGTTCGGCGATGCGATACGAATCGCTGCGACGGACGCCCTTGCCCTATGGCGATGCCTCACCGTACCGGTTCGGTCCGCAGTCGGCGGATGCGCGTGGTGGGCGAGTGATCACGATCCCAAGTGGCCAGCGAGTGGAAACTCGTAGCCTTGGCGCTGCCATGATCGGGGCGTTGTTGGCGCGAGCCCTCGATTAGCCGATGATTGGGGGTTCCCGCTTCGATTGAACGATTTTGGTTGGTCCCCCATGTTTGCTGGTAGTGTTCTGATTGGCTTCACCTTGATTGGCTTTGCGGTTTGGTTGCATTTCAACGACCAACACGGCTGGCAACACGAGTCCTTCGACGGTGAATTGGATCGTCAATACCTTTCGCGACGCCGACGTTCGCGTCGCTGGGTGCATCTGATTTTTGGGATGTCTGGTTTTTTTTCCATCGTTGCGGCAATCGCTGGGCCCGGCACTGTTTGGATGGGGGCCTGGGCATGTGTTGCGTTAAGCTTGATGACGATCGTCCTGTTGGCTGGACTCGACGCGATCCGAACGCTTCGATATCAATCTCGCAAACGGCCGGAAATCCACCGCTCGTTGCTCGATCAGGAAGATTGAACGGGCAACGTCTTCTCAAACGCCCCGGTTCTTGTGGGTGGGGCGTTCCATTTTGGTCTTGTTCGCTACAATGACCGCCAAACGGCCAAGTTGCTGATCTTTTGATTACTTGGGCCCTTTTCTTCCTCTTTTCAAGCCAAATTGAATTCATGACGACCGAGACGCTGCCGGCCCGAACCGATGTCAATCCAGCATACTGCTGGGATCTGTCTAGCCTCTTTCCGAACGATCAGGCGTGGGAAACGGAGTTCAAGAAATTAGAGGAACAGATTGCCGTTTTTGAGACTTATCGTGGTCGGCTTGCGGAATCGGCGACGGTCTTGGCTGAAGCGCTCGCATTTGACAGTGACTTTGATCGTAGGGCGGAGCGAATTGGGACGTATGCGTTCTTGAAGACCACCGAAGACCAGGGAGACAGCCACAGCCAGGGGATGAAAATGCGTTTTCAAAACCTGGCCGTTCGAGCAGGGCAAGCCGCCAGTTTTATGCGTCCCGAGTTGCTGTCGGTCGATGAAGGACGGATGTCACAGTTGATGGATGACGAAACCCTTTCGCTCTATCGCTTACAACTCGAACGACTGCTCCGCTATCGGCCGCACACGTTGTCCGATAGCGAAGAACGGTTGTTGGCGATGCAGGGAGAAATGGCATCGGCCGCCAGCAATGCGTTTCGCCAATTGAACGATGCCGATTTACGATTTGGCGAGATCGAGGACCATCACGGCCGCAAAATCGAATTGTCGCACGCGACGTTCGGCCAATTGCTCATCAGCCCGGATCGCAAAGTTCGTCGCAAGGCATTTCATCAATACTATCAGCAGTTCTCCCAACATGAAAACACGCTCGCTGCGACCCTTGGCGGCAACATCCAGCGAGACGTCTACTACGCCCGGGCAAGGAATTATGAAAGTAGCCTGCAATCGTCGTTGTTTCCCGACAACGTGCCGGTCGATGTTTATGACAACTTGATTGCCGCCGTTCGAGATTCGCTGCCCAACGTCCACCACTATCTTGACGTTCGACGCCGAAAAATGGGCATCGACAAAATCCACCACTATGACACGTACGTGCCGATTCTGAGCGATATCAAGAAGCACCACAGCTGGGAGGAAGCCGTTGCGGTGATCCTCGAATCTCTCGCCCCGCTTGGCTCGGAGTATTTGGGGGTTCTCGAAGAGGGCTTGCGCGGCCGTTGGTCGGATCGCTACCCCAATCGAGGTAAGCAGAGCGGCGCTTTCTCGTGTGGCACCTTTGATGCCGACCCTTACATCTTGATGAACTTTAAGGAAGAAGTGCTCAACGATGTCTTCACGCTCACCCATGAAGCCGGCCACTCGATGCACAGTTGGCATTCCGCACGGCACCAACCCTTCGAGTACTACAACTACACGATTTTTGTGGCCGAAGTCGCCAGCACGTTCAACGAGCAGCTGTTAACGGACCATTTGCTCAAGCATGCGACGGACGATAACGAGCGAGCCTACCTGATCAATAACGAACTTGATGGGATTCGTGCGACCGTCGTGCGTCAAACCATGTTCGCGGAGTTTGAAAAGATCACTCATGAAATGGCCGAAGCGGGTGAACCGTTGACGGTAAAAGCGTTTCGAAGTGTCTATCGTGAATTGCTCGACGCTTACTTTGGACCGGACTTCGTCGTCGACGAGGAATTGGAACGCGAGTGTTTTCGTATTCCCCATTTCTATCGAGCATTCTATGTCTACAAGTATGCTACGGGGCTCAGCGCCGCAGTGGCGCTTTCGCGACGGGTGCTCGAAGGTGGTCCGCAGGAACTAGACGATTACTTGCAGTTCTTGTCGGGCGGATGCAGCAAGGATCCGCTGGACCTGCTTCGTGACGCGGGCGTCGACATGACCAGCCCCGAACCGGTGGCGACGACGCTCAAGCGATTCAAGACGTTGACCGAAGAGCTCGATTCGCTGATTTGATCCGATCGGCCAAACGAGACGCCCCCCCACGACCACGGACTTTCACCGATTGCCCTTGCTTCGACCGCGATGGAAGTGCTACCCCAACATCGGGGGCTCTAGGTAAATCGTTTTCGATCCCGATCCATTCTGGTGACCTATGCCCTACGGTGTCTATCTCTCGGCCTCTGGTGCGAATGCTCAGAGCCACCGATTGCAGGTACTCAGCAACAATTTGGCCAACACGCAAACGCCCGGCTACAAGCCTCAGCAAACCATTCTGCAGGCACGCTTCGCGGAATTGATCGAAGAAGGCGACGTGCAACCCGGTCTCGGGGGTGCGGACGACATTGGAGGTGGCGTGACGATCCAGCATGCCCAGACCCAGTTCGATCAAGGCCCGCTGAAATGGACGGGAAATGAAACCGATTTTGCGATCAATGACGCCGATTCTTTTTTTGTCGTCCAGCGTGGCGACGAACGAATGATGACGCGAGCGGGAGAGTTCGTGTTTGATTCTCGCGGCCGAATGATCAATCCCGCCGGCGATCAAGTACTCGGCAGCGACGGCCGAGCGATCCAAATTGAACCGGGTGTTCCCTATCACGTTGCTCCCGAGGGGCGGATTCAACAGGGTGGCAATCGTTTCGAGATCATGCTAGCGAAACCCAAAAGCCTCGGCGACCTTTCTCACGTCGGTGGCAATTTGTTCAAACCGCTTGCCGACTTTGATCTTGTCCCCGGCGACCAGCGAAAGGTAGTAGCAGGGGAGGTCGAGCAATCGTCGGTCAACCCGACGATGGCGATGGTGGAATTGATCGAGACATCACGTGCGTACGAAGCGAACGTGCGAATGATCCAAAACCAAGACAGTGTGATGGGCACGCTGATCAGCCGTGTGTTGCAGTCGTAACCAAAATTCAATGGATTGAAACGGAGTTTCAGATGAGCGTTCAATCGCTGTACACCGCTGCCACCGGCATGGGGGCAATGGAAACCAAATTGGATGTGATTGCCAATAACTTGGCAAACATCAACACCACGGGCTTCAAGAAAGACCGAGCCAATTTCGAGGATTTGCTCTATCGCACGGAAGTCTACCCGGGCGTGAAAGACGCAAGCCAGAACCCAACCGCAGTTGGAACCCAAGTCGGACTTGGCGTGCGAGTGACGAGCACCCAAACCGACCAACGCCAAGGAACGCTTCAACAAACCGGTCGCGAACTTGACGTTGCGATCCGCGGTTCCGGCTATTTGAAGACGATCGATCCATCGACGCAAGACACGATGTACACACGAGCAGGAAATCTCGATATCAATGCTAACGGGCAACTGGTGATTGGCTCCGCGCAAACGGGCCGTCTGCTTGAACCACCGATCACGATTCCTCAAGACGCCTCAGCCATAACGATCAACGGCAGTGGCGAAATCATGGTCCGGCAACCGGGCAATGCGGAACTTTCAACCGTCGGGCAAATTGAGCTCGCTCAGTTCATTAACCCCGATGGGTTGCTAAAAATGGGCGAAAACATGTACTTGCAAACCGATGCATCTGGGCAAGAGATTTCAGGGAACCCAGGTGAACAAGGGCTTGGTACGTTGGTGCAAGGGAACCTCGAAGCATCGAACGTCGAACCCGTTCAAGAATTGATTGACTTGATCACCACACAGCGAGCGTTTGAACTCAACAGCCAAGCGATCCAAGCCGGTGATCAAGTGATGCAGAATATCTCGAATCTAAGACGATTCTAACGCAGGCCTTGGTGCTCGCTGCTTAGCACGCTTCTTTTACGTTCGTTGCAAAACGCAACCGTCTTGAGAGCGTGATCTTAATCGAACCCCCTCTTACTCGTGACAGCTTTCCTTTGAATTTCATGCATGCTCGTAATCGATCCTGGGCCATGATCGCGGCCGCTGCATTCGGCATGCTCGGTGTGACGCCGCACACGTTTGCCCAAACCGCTTCGCTCGTCCCCGTGCGAAAACCGTCCACTCAAAACACGACGATTGGCCAGGACACTTCGTGGACGTTTCGAATGAAGCCGGACGTGATCGTAGAGTCGCCAATCGTGCGACTCAGCGACGTCATCGTGCCACTCGATCCGAACACGCCGGGTTGGCCACGTTTGGCCCGGACCGCCGTTGGTTTGGTTCCTGTGGATGGAACACCGATGCAGGTCGATCGAGACCGTTTGAGTAAGGTGATTGAGCATACCGAAGCGACCCCACGAACGATCCATTGGGTTGGATCCAATCGTTCACAGGTTCACTATGAACAGGGAAACCCATCGAGATCACAAGCGGTACAACAAACCCAATACCGAGTCGCAGTGGATGCGGACACGCCCGCGATTGATCTCGCGTTCGCCGAGCGAATCATCCGCTGGATCAAGCAAACCATCGATCGCGACGACCGGGATTTTCAAGATCGTTACGAGTTGACGATCGATCCAACTCAGCCTGCAATGCATGGGCTCGTGCGGGCTCGAGGAATCCAGCAGGCAACCTTCGTTTCGGGCATCCAAGAAGGCGAGGTTGTCTTGCGAGTCGTCTCGCTGGGACTCGAAGGGCCGATCGAAGCCGAGTTGGTTGCAACGATCGTCGCGAACCCTGTCGCGATCGTGCCAACCCGAAGCATTCGGAGCGGCGTCCGACTTGGTCCAGGCGACCTGACCAAGCAACCGATTCCTCTCGCCGAATGGGACGATGCGTACTACACCGACGTCTCCGATCTGATTGGCACCGAAAGCAAGGGCAGTCTGCGTGCGAGCGAACCGATTCGATATGGCAGCGTCGGCAAACCCACCTTGGTTCGACGCGGTGACCTGTTGGAAGTCCGCGTTATCAATGGAGCCATCAGTGTGACGACCAATGCAAAAGCCCAATGTGATGGCTCGGAATCCGATCTGATTGAAATCGAAACACTCGATCCTCGTAAACGTCTTGTCGCACGTGTTGTCAGCAGCGGACTGGTTGAAATCGTCACTCGTGCCCCCAGGACGGAGTAAGAACGAATGAGCGAACTCAAATCCATCCTGTTGCTGCTTTGCGCTGCGTTGTTGGCAATGCCCATTGCCGCTGCCCAAGACAGTTCGCTGCTACGGCAACCGCTGCCCCAGCACACGGGCCCTGCTTATTCAGGGTCTGCCTATTCGGCGCCCGGACAAACCGCGACGATGCAGCCGCTGCAATCCTCCAACGACGCCTACACACCGCAGCCACCGTCTCGGTCGATGACGCAAGGCAATCCGGGCGCTCCGCCTACGATGCTAAGTGGCGTCAGTTGGACGTACCAGCCGCCGCCACAATTACGACGTTTTCAAAAGAATGACATCATTGCGATTCGCATCGACGAGATCACGCGAATGATGGCCGAAGGGAGTGCGGACAGCCGCAAGCGGACCATGTACGAAGCGATCGTCAGCGATTGGATTCAGTTGGAAGATTTTAGCTTGCGACCGGACCCACAAGAGGGCGGTGATCCGAGTGTTGCGACCGAATCAAACAATCAATTTCGCAGTGAGTCGTCGGTCGAATCACGAGAATCGTTGTCCTTCAATATCGCCGCGACCATTGTTGACATCCGGCCCAACGGCAACCTTGTGCTCGAAGCTCGCAAGACGATCCGAGTGAACGACAACCTTTGGGAAACATCGATGTCGGGGATTTGTCGTGCGGAAGATATCGCTCCCGACAATACCGTGCTCAGTCGCGATGTGATTGATCTCGAAATCCGCAAGGAAGATCAGGGGCATTTGCGAGACGGATACAAACGTGGCTGGTTCAGCCGATGGTTCGATCGCGTGCAACCCTTTTAGGATTTCGATACGGATGAACTTTACGAATAGCAAGACGCTTTCATCACGACCTTGGAGTATCCTGGCCGTCGTTTGTGTGTTCGTCGGTTGCATGGGTTTTCAGCGATCCGGTAAAGCTGCGAGTTTACGGCTGGGGGACATGTGCCGTCTCAAAGGCCAAGAAATCAATACGCTGCAAGGACTCGGGTTGGTCGTGGGCCTGCGTGGAACGGGCGACAGTGATGCGGCTCCCACGGCGCGAGCGCTTTCTCGAATGATGCAATTGATGGGTGGCCCCATGGCGCTCGACTCCTTAGGGCAACTCGACCTCCGTGACGTGGGTGACGCGAAAAATGTCGCAATGGTATTCGTGACTGCAAGAATCCCAGCCGTCGGATCCCAAAACGGCGATCTGCTTGACGTCTCGGTGAACGCGATCAACGCCAAAAGCCTCGAAGGCGGCTACTTGATGATGACGCCCTTGCTTGGGCCTCGAGCGGATAACCCAACGGTGTATGCGATTGCGCAAGGCCCCATGCGGCTAACCCTTGAGGGACCGGCGACGACCGCGACGATCCAAGGCGGTGCAAAAATGGAAGCGACCGTACCGGCTGCGTTTGAGCAAGATGGGCAGATCACTTTGATCCTCGATCGCGATTTCGCGAGCTTTGACAATACGCAGCGGATCGAAGACGAGGTGAACGGTTTACTGGCACTGACCCTCGGCGAATCCGGACGGTTTTCCAATCGGTATTCCTCCTCTGCGGCGACACAGGGGGGAGCCCAGGCCATTGACCAATTGCACGTCCGGGTGCAGATTCCGTCGCTGTACCGCGAGAATCCGATCAAGTTCATCTCATTGCTTCTGAATCTACAGATCCAATTGGCAAGCCATTCGTCCCGTGTGGTCATCAACGAACGCGAAGGCATTGTGGTCATCGGCAAAGATGTTGAAGTCGCGCCGGTCTTGGTCACGCATCGCAACTTGCGGATCGAAGCGGGCGGCGTCGGTGGCTTGGTGGGAGTCAATGATAAAGTGAGTGAAAAAGATACGGCGAAACTCAAAAACTTGGCCGATGCACTCAACGCATTGGATGTCCCGACATCAGATCTGATCGCGATCATCAAGACGCTGAAACGCAAAGGCGATCTGTATGGCGAAGTTGTATTCCAATAGTGTCAAAGGCTTTCCATGAACATTCCCTCATCGTCGTTTGATACGCTACGGTCCCAGTACGACCACGCATCCACGCCAAAATTGCCATCTGCTGGCGGCGAGGATGAAATGAAAGAAGCGTTCACTCAATTTGTCGGTGAGACCATGTTTGGCAGCATGCTCGCGTCGATGCGAAAAACCGTCGGCAAACCAGCCTACTTTCATGGGGGGCGCACTGAAGAGGTCTTTCAGAAACAAATGGACCAATTGATCGTCGAGGATCTCACCGAATCCTCTGCCAGCACCCTCGCCGATCCAATGTTTGAGCTTTTTCAGATGAACCGCTTGCCGTAGGGCGGCGTGACTGTCATCAGCAAGCTTCCTGTCAGAAACCGATTTCACTCACCCTCGCCACCTCGATGACACACACCGCCTGGCTTGATCGCGTTTCCACGTATGTGGACCAACTGGAACAGATCGCAGGGACCCTTGAAATGTCTCTGTCACAAGCTCGACTCCGTACGTCTGCGGTCAATCTGTCCGCGTTGCCGGACCAGATCAGCGAATGGGTCGCTGCCGTTGGACAACTCGAATCGATGGTGGCCGAGCGTGAGACGCTGTTGTCCGCTGCCGACGCTCCCGCCAAAGGAACGACGTTGATCGAGAAATTGGCGAGCACCGGGACGGCATCGGACTTGGCACTGATGCAACGCTGCAAGGAGGTTGCCGCGACCGTTTCCATGGCTCACCATTGCGCACTGTCGCTGTTTGTATGCCAATATCACTTGGCCAGCTTCTCCAGTGACGTGTTGCGACTGCTTTCGGGTGCCGATGCTCCGCCCACCTACCAATCCTCCGTAGGCGGGGTTGGCAGCAGCGAGGAAAGGCAGCGTGGCGGCGGACGGCTGTTCAACGACGCGGCCTGATTTTTTTCAATGACCCGCTTGATTGCTTGATTTCTGACGTAGTGGGATTCGCCAGAATTCCATCACGCCATAAAACGCAGGAATTCTGGCGAATCCCACTACCGCAAAACGAGCCGATCAAGCAATCAAGCGGGTCATTGATTTTTTTCGTTCGATTCGCGTTTCGACCCGGCCTGACGGGCTCTCTGTCTCTGGGTTGGCAACTCCCTGTAATTTCACAGACCGCCCCGGTGGTTTATGGTGTAGTGGGTGGAAACGCGGATCACCACCGAGGGGAGCCCTGTTTTGGCTAAACCCAGAAAACACTTTTTCGAGAGAAGAACTGCGTGAGTGGATTGCAAATTGGCCTACTGATTGTCGCGGTCTTGATGGTTTTGATCATCGCGACCGCCATCTTTTTCCCACGAAAGTTCATTCGCGGGTTCATGGCCCCGCTGCTCGCGACGCTGTATCGAAAACAAGTGATCGGACTCGAGAACTTGCCGTCCGAGGGAGGGTACGTCGTCGCCAGCAACCACGTTTCTTGGATCGATGGAATTCTGATCCTCTGGATGCTCCCCAAAAATGTCCGTTTCGTGGTGGATGCCGAGAATTTCGAGCATCCGATCACGCGGTACTTGGGTGCTGGGTTCGACACGATCCTGATGCGAGCGACCAACCCGAAATCGATTGGTCGAGCCCTGAAAGCCGCTCGAGAGGGGCTCAACTCAGGGGACGCGATCGGCATTTTTCCCGAAGGTACCATCTCGCGGACGGGGCAACTGCAAGCATTTAAGGCGGGGATCAGCAAGATCACCAAAGGAACGGATGCACCGGTCGTCCCGATGTGGCTCGATGGCATGTGGGGCAGTCTGTTTAGTTTTTCCGGCGGCAAACTGTTCTGGAAACGGCCAACCCAATTGCGTCGGCGTTTAACGCTCTATATCGGCACGCCACAGCCAAACGGGACTCCTTTGGAATTGATCCGCTCGCAGGTCCAACAATTGGGCGCCCGAGCGACGATCGAACATCGCGATGCGTTTCCTGTTCTTGCCCGTCGAATCATTCGGGTCTGGCGACGACGTGGCCGCAGGCTTCAGTGTGCCGATTCGCTGGGTACCGAAGTCAGCGCTCGCGACATGCTCGTCCGAGTCTTGGTCCTTCGCCGGCTGCTGCGCCGCGAGGTGTTATCGAAAGACGAAGCGTATGTCGGCATCTTGCTTCCACCGAGTGTTGCAGGAGTGGCCGCCAATGTCGCCTTGGCACTGGATCGACGGATCACCGCAAACTTGAACTACACCGTTTCGAGTGACGTGATGAACCATTGCATTGCAGACACGGGCATCAAGCATGTTCTGACAAGCGAAAAGTTCCTCAGCAAGTTGGACCTCAAGCTCGATGCCAAGACGGTCGCCTTGGATTCACTGCGAGAGAAGATCACGACCCTGGACAAGGTCGTTGGTTTCTTGCAAGCGCGGCTGCTGCCGGCACGGGTGCTCGACTGGTGGTTGGGACTCGGGCGCATCGACAAAGACGATCTGCTGACCATCATCTTCACCAGCGGTTCCACGGGAATGCCCAAGGGCGTGATGCTGAGCCAGGCGAACATTAGTCACAATGTAGACGCGATTGAGCGCGCCATCAAACTTGACGACCGTGACGTCGTGTTGGGCATCCTGCCCTTCTTTCATTCGTTTGGGTACGCCGTCACGCTGTGGGCGGTCAACACGCTTGGGCCCGCGGGCGTTTACCATTTCAACCCGCTCGATTCACGACAGATCGGCAAACTGGTTCAGCGTTATCAAGCCACGGTGTTGCTGGGGACACCCACGTTTTTGCGCAGCTACCTTCGCAGGGTTTCCCCCGAGCAATTCAAATCGCTCGATGTGGTGGTTGCGGGTGCCGAGAAGATGCCAGCCGATCTGTTTGATGAGTTTGAAAAGAAGTTTGGCGTTCGACCGATCGAAGGGTATGGCACGACGGAACTGAGCCCATTGGTGTCGGTCAACATTCCACCGTCTCGTTCCAATGCCGTTTACCAGTCGGATCGCCTCGAAGGAAGTGTTGGCCGTCCCTTGCCAGGAATCTCGGCAAAGATTGTTTCGCCCGATGACGGGACAGAACGGAGAGCCGGCGAAGACGGCATGTTGTTGGTGACCGGGCCGAACGTGATGCGAGGTTATGCAAACCAGAGCGAATTGACCGAGAAAGCGATCCAGAATGGATGGTACGTCACCGGCGACATCGCGAACGTCGACGATCAGGGATTTTTGCATATCACGGGGCGGCTAAGTCGATTTTCAAAAATCGGCGGCGAAATGGTGCCGCATGTGAGAATTGAAGACGAATTGGCCAAATTGTTTAGCGATGGTGATGACAACGACGAGGAAGATGGTCAACGTGTTTGCGTCACGGCAGTTCCGGATCTGAAAAAGGGCGAGCGATTGGTGGTATTATTCAAGCCACCGGCCAAAGACTACGACGAAGTGCGAGCGGCATTGAACAAGGCGGGCATGCCAAACCTATTCATCCCATCGGCCGACAGTTTCCTGGAAGTGGATCGGATCCCGTTGCTAGGAACGGGAAAGCTCGACATCAAAGGTGCTCAAGTGGTTGCGTTGGAGCATTTTGGCCCGAAAGTGGAACCATGAGATGTCGCCCTCTGCGAGCGAGTCACCCCTCACGATTCTCGATGGCCCGCTGGGAACCGAACTGAGTGCTCGCGGCGTATCGATCGATTCCCCAAGTTGGAGTGCCGAGGCGATTCGCATGGCCCCCGAAACGATCGCCCAAATCCATCGCGACTATGTCGCGGCCGGCGCGACCATTCACACGGCCAATACGTTTCGCACTCGCCGCCGAGCGGTCGGCAGGCCTTGGCGAGAAATGACGGATCGAGCCGTTCAAATCGCCAAGCAATCGGTGCCGAAGACCCATCGTGTCGCGGGCAGCATCGCCCCGATCCATGATTGTTACCGTCCCGATTTGTCGCCGCGGGACCCTCGAAGCGAACACCGTGAAATGGCAACCCAACTGGTCGACTCGGGGTGCGATCTCTTAATTTGTGAAACCTTTCCAAGTCCGCGCGAGGCGAGAATCGCAACCGAAGAAGCTGTCCGAACCGGCTTGGAAACCTGGGTTGCGCTGACGGCCGGACCCAATACCGATTTGATGACACCACCGCAAATGGCCCAGGCCGCATTGCAAATGGTCGAGGCCGGCGCCGCGGCGGTTCTGGTCAACTGCACGCCGGCAAGCCAATCCGCTCGTTTCCTCCAAGCGATCGCGAACACGGGAATCGCCGTCCCAATCGGCGTCTACGCCAACGCCGGTTCCCTGCAAGAGCGAATCGGCTGGGAACCGCTCACCGAAGCGGGCATCGCCCAGTACCAACAATACGCTCGAACCTGGGTCGAAATCGGAGCAACTTTGATCGGTGGATGCTGCGGTACCGGACCGAGGCACATTCAAGCCTTGACAGAACTGTAAAAGATCATATTCCCATCACATAGGCAAAGATCAGTGGCGCGACAATCGACGCATCGCTTTGAATCATGAACTTTGGCGCCTCGGGTTCCAACTTGCACCAGGTAATCTTCTCGTTCGGTACCGCCCCGCTGTAGCCACCATAACTGGTGACCGCATCACTGATTTGGCAGAAGTAAGCCCACAACGGGATGTCGAGTTTCAAATCTTGAATCATCAACGGGACCACGCAAATCGGAAAGTCACCCGCGATCCCGCCGCCCACTTGAAAGAAACCGATCGGGTTTTGCGGTGACGTCGCTTTGTACCAGCGGATCAGCTGTTCCATCTGTTGGGTGCCGGAAGCGATCGCTTGGTGGTTGGCGACTTTACCCTCGTAAACACGAGCTGCGTAGATGTTGCCGAGGGTCGAGTCTTCGAAACCAGGCACAAAAACGGGAATCCCCGCATCTTTCGCTGCGGCCACCCAGCTATGCTCTCGTGGAACTTGGTAGTGCTGGACGAGGTCTTCATCGTCGAGCAAATCGAACATGAACTGCGCCGGCATCTTCATCGCCTTGCTGTCGGCAGCTTGTTGCCACAGCACCAACAATTTCCGCTCGATGTGCCGCATCACCGTTTCCGGGATACAAGTATCGGTCACGCGATTGAACCCTTCGTCGCGAAGCGCGACCTCATCGGCAACCGACAACGCCCGCCAATCCTCGATGATGCGGTATTCGTCGTGGGCGACAAGGTTAAAAATGTCTTCTTCCAAGTTTGCCGCGGTGCAGGTGATTGCATGGACTTTGTTCTGGCGGATCATCTCAGCAAGCGAAATACCAAGCTCCCCGGTACTCATCGCACCGGCCAAGGTCACCATCATCTTGCCATTTTGCTCACTCGAAACGAAGCTTCGGTAGCTTTTCGCAGCGCTAAGCAATTCGCGTGCATTGAAGTGGCGAAAGTTCTTTTCCAGAAATTCAGAGACATTCACGGTGATTTTGCTTGTTTTGTTGAGTGGGGGATGCGAGAACCAATGGACGAAGCCGGTATTTTACTCGTCTGCCGGTCGATTGTCGTAGGGCCCTTGGGCGAGGACCCTTCAAATGGGGATGGAGCTAAACATGAGCGTTCAACGAATCGGCCAACTCTGCCTTGCGTTTTGCAGCGTCCTATGGATCTCGAGTCCGATCCTGCTCGCGCAATCGACGCGTTCGGAACCTGTGACGCAGGACGCCACGTCCAACGAGCGTGACCCGCGGGGCGGTAATTCGATGGCAGACTTTCAATCACTGATGCAGTTGATCCAGGAGACGGTCGAGCCAACGATTTGGCAAGACCTGGGCGGTACCAGCACGATGGCGCCCTACCCGCAAGGCGTTTGGGTCAACTCGAAGGACACGATTCAGCTACACCAAACGGACGAATTGACCGATTTGGCCAACCAAGCCGCCGGGGTGATGCAACCACGTCGCACGGAGCCGGCTGATCTTGTTGCATGGCAACAACCAGCCGATCTTCGTTTTGTATCGCTGCGACGGCTGGCAAATGAGCACGCCCAACGGAAAGCCTCCGGGACTCCGCTGTCCGATTCGATTCTCTGCTTAGCAGGGCTTTCGGAAGTGAAACTTGTGTTTCTCTCAGACGACCATGACATCGTGTTGGCCGGATCCGTAGGCGGAATCGAGAACCATCGAGGCTGGTTCCGCGACAAGAAAACCGGTCGCAGTACGCTACGGCTCGAGTTCTTGCAAGCCTGTTTCGAGTCGGCAATTCGACAGGCACCCTTTGGTTGCACCATCGATCCGACCACCGACGGATTGCAACAAGCGGCTTCGCTTGCGGTGAAGATACGCAGCAACGACATCCCCGTCCGTGAGGCTCCGGGGCATTTGCGTGATGCGATCGGGATGCAGCGAGTCGAGGTGTTTGGAACTGCAGCGGATTCGATGCTGAGTTACTTGATGGTCAAAGCGGACCGTCACATGAAGCAATTGGCGCTCGGCGAACGTGCCATGCCCGAGGCGACCAGCAACTACCTCGACGCAATCGACTCCAATCTGGCTGCTGGCCCACCCCACAATCTGTTACTTCGGCTTTGGTTCACCGCATCGCCGCACGAAGTACTCTGCGATCCCTCGCAGCATGTGTTTTTTGTCAGCGGGCGACCGGTTCGTCTGAGCGGCCAGAATGAGCGGGCACTCGCGACGGGTCAGCGAGGCGTTTTGACGACCGATCCGGCGAGTGATCAGTGGGTCGCCGAATTCAATGAGCACTGGCAATCGATCTGTGACGAGTATCCTATGTACAGTGCTTTGGAGTCGGTCTTTCGTACCGCGGCCATCGCAGAACTATCTCGTCGGTATGCAACCACCGCCCCGCAACATTCGCTGACCAACGAGATTGCCGGACTCGGTTCTGACCGTCCGTGGACCTTGGCGGTACCGGGCCAAGTTGAAACCATGGCGGTGCTGCACGAGACGCGACTTGGCCGGAAAATTCACCATATTCTTGTGGCCAGCGGTGGCGTGTTGGTCCGCCTCGGCGAGACCATCCCCGAAACCATCACGATCGCCGACCTCGGCCCGGAAGTCTCGCCGGGCGAGCGTCAGCGTGAAGGGCAGGATCGGAGAATTCCCCCGCAACGGGGCGGGCAACTCGAACCGCAACGGTGGTGGTGGAACTTGGGGACGGTGACGCGATAAGGGAGCCGGCAATTTGTCGAATCTTTTTCGCAAATTCTCGCCCCCCGCTAGCGATTGACGCCGTTTGGGTGCATCGGGTCGGTCGCAGCGGAAAATCGGCCGTCGCCAAGCCACTCGGTCGTCGGAAATCTCGCTGAGTGAAGGGTTTGCGTTCCGTCCCAAGGCGGCTGTTCCTGTTCGGACGGCGGACCGAACCGCGTCCGAATCTCCACTCCTGCATTAACCGGGCCAAATTATCGGAGATGCCCTTTTCCACATCCAGAGAATCTGTTACGGTTTCAGAGTGATCACAGGCCTAGCTGTTGCGTTTCGCGTCAAAATCTTCCCCGTTTTACCGCTTTTCTGGTGTTGTTGGCCCAGTGGATGCGGCAATTTCTTGATTCCTCGGCCCGAGTACTTTCTCGCGTCTGAAGGTTTGCGCTCAACGTCTCGACTGGCCTTTTTGTGTATTTGCGATTCGCTTCGGCACCGTTTGATCGAAAAACGTTTCGTGTAAAACGCAACCTCATTTCATCCGGGCCGCCAAATTTGGCCTCCTAAGGAGCACTCACTCAAGATGGCAACTACGACCAAGCGTCGCCTTGAACCCACCAGCGTTCGTCACTTTGGAACTGGACTTTCTACCTTTGATCTTCCCGATCTGACCGAGCTTCAAACGGCCTCCTACGCAGATTTCCTGCAGGCGGACTCTGAGTCGCTGCAGCGTGACGCAGCCGGTTTGGAAGGCGTGTTGCGAGAGATTTTCCCAATCGCCAGTTATGACGGCAACATCACGCTGGACTATCTCTACTATGAATTGGGGAAACCTCGCTATACCAGTCAGGAGTGTCGTCAGCTTCGGCTCACCTATGGCCGTCCGCTACGGATTTGGTTGCGACTCAACCGCGAAGAACCGGTCGAAGAGGAAGTCTATTTAGGCGATTTGCCGATCATGATGGGCGGAGGTGAGTTCATCATCAACGGTGCCGAGCGGGTCGTGGTGAGTCAATTGCACCGTAGCCCTGGCGTCGACTTTGTTCTCGAACAAGACACGACAACGGACCGCAAATTGCCAAGTTGCCGCGTGATCCCTGAGCGGGGGTCTTGGATCGAAGTGAATGTCACGAAGAAGGACGCCTTGACGGTCCGCATCGACCAAAGTGGTAAGTTTGCCGCGACCACGCTGCTTCGCGCGATGGACCCGCGTTTTTCCACCGACGCGGATTTGCTCTCCGCCTTCTACGAGACGATGACCATCAAGATCAGCAGCGGCAAAAGCGCTGCGAAGATCGAAGGCAAGATTGCTGTCGACGACGTGATCTACTCAAGCGATTCGGATCGTGCCGGTGAGATCATTGTCGAAGCGGGCCACAAGATCACGAAGGAAGTGGCCGAGACCATTTGTACCGCCGGCGTCAAAAGCGTCGACTGCATGGAATCGCCAAAGATCCCGCTGATCTTCAATACGTTGATGGATGACAACACGGCCAGCCACGAAGAGGCGCTGCTGCGGATTTACCAACGGCTCCGTCCGGGCAACCCTCCGCAGCTCGAAAAGGCACGCACGCTGTTCCAGGAAAAGTTCTTTGACGAGAACCGCTACCGTTTGGGCAAGGTTGGGCGTTTCCGACTGAACCGCAAACTGGGGATGGAGATCAGCGAAGAGGAAATGACGCTGCGTCCCGACGACATGATCTCGGCGATGAAATACTTGATCAACTTGTTCGACCCCGATTCGGGCGCCGAGATTGATGACATCGACCATCTGGGGAACCGCCGCCTTCGAACCATCGACGAACTTGCCTGCGAAGAACTTCGCAAAGGTTTCTTGAAGCTTCGCCGAACGGTTCAAGAGCGGATGAGCATCAAGGATGCTCAGGATATGTCCCCTCGTTCCCTGATCAATCCAAAGAGCGTTTCGGCGGCGATCGATTTCTTTTTCGGTCGTGGCGAACTCTCACAGGTCGTTGACCAAACCAACCCTCTTAGCCAACTGACGCATGAACGCCGTTTGTCGGCCCTCGGTCCGGGTGGTTTGAACCGAAAACGCGCAGGCTTCGAAGTCCGCGACGTCCACATTTCCCACTACGGTCGTATTTGTCCGATTGAGACTCCGGAAGGCACCAACATCGGTCTGATCAGTTCGCTAGCCATTTATGCTGGCGTCGATAGCTACGGTTTCTTGGTGACGCCCTACCGCTTGATCAAAAACGGCAAAGTCGCTGACGAGGTCAAATGGCTTCGCGCGGATGAAGAGAGCGAATCGTACGTCGCTCCGGCCGATACCGAAGTGGTCGGCGGGGCTTTGGTTGCGGGTCCGAACATGATTGCCCGCTTCCGCAGCGACTTTGAAATCGTTCAGCCCGAGCAGGTCGATTACATGGACGTCGCACCGAGCCAGATGGTCGGTGTTTCCGCCGGCTTGATTCCATTCCTCGAGCATGACGATGCGAATCGCGCGTTAATGGGATCGAACATGCAGCGGCAAGCGGTGCCGTTGTTGGTTGCGGAGCCGCCGATTGTTGGCACCGGAATGGAACGCGAAGTGGCACGCAACAGTGCGATGGTGGTGCGTGCTCGTCGAGCCGGCAAGGTGACCTATGCGGATTCGACGCGAATCGAAATTGGCAGCGATCACTATGAGCTGAAGAAGTACCAAGGCCTAAACGAACGAACGTGCTTGAATCAAAAGCCAATCATCAACGTCGGTGACAAGGTCGAAAAGAACCAGATCATCGCAGATGGTGCAGCCACTCGAAACGGCGAATTGGCGCTCGGACGAAACGTGTTGGTCGGCTTCATGTCGTTCGACGGATTCAATTACGAAGACGCGATCATTATCAGTGAGGAATTGGTTCGCAACGACACCTACACGTCGATTCACATCGAAGATTTCGATGTCGAAATCCGCGAAACCAAACTGGGTCGAGAAGAGTTCACGCGGGACATTCCAAACGTATCGGAAAAGGCGCTGCGAAACTTAGATGAAACCGGGATCGTCAACGTCGGAACCTACGTCAAACCAGGTGACATTCTGGTCGGGAAGGTCAGCCCCAAGAGCAAGACGGAACTGACTCCTGAGGAGAAATTGTTGCACGCCATCTTCGGGCGTGCTGGCGAAGACGTGAAAAACGATTCGCTTGAAGTTCCTTCCGGGATCGAAGGGATTGTCATCGACACCCAAAAGTTCTCGCGTCGAATGAGTCTTTCGGAAGATGAGCGAAAGGTATTCGAAGCGGATCTTAAGAAGGTCGAGAGCGAAGGCAACACCGAAGTCGCAAGCACCTTTGAGTCGCTCGTACGCGAGCTTGAAGAGGCGGCGGGGGTCAAGCTGTCCGATGCGACCGGCACACCGCTGGCCGATGGACAGGACCCGAAGTTTGTGGCAGAGCGGGCGATCAATTTCCGGATCGACCATATCCTCGACCAAGTCAAATCGGCCGACAAGAAATCAGAAGTCCAAAAGGTCTACGACCAGCAATGGTCGAATGTCGAAGCGTCCATCGATGCTCGCGATCGCCGGCTCAACAGCATGAAGCGGGGCGATGAGCTTCGTAGCGGCGTGTTGCAGATGGTGAAGGTTTACATTGCCACGAAGCGAGTCATTAGCGTCGGTGACAAAATGGCGGGGCGTCACGGTAACAAGGGTGTGATTGCCAAGATCTTGCCGATCGAGGACATGCCGTTCTTGCCGGATGGAACCCCCATCCAAATCATGCTCAACCCACTCGGCGTTCCGAGCCGGATGAACGTGGGACAGATTTTGGAAACTCACCTCGGTTGGGCGGGGGCAAAGCTTGGTTTCCAAGCGATCACTCCCGTCTTCGACGGAGCAAGCGAAGAGGACATCAACCAGGCGCTTGCCGAAGCAGGGTTACCGGCTCACGGCAAAATCCGTTTGACCGATGGTCGAACCGGCATACCGATGGAACAAGAAACCACCGTCGGCTACATCTACATGTTGAAACTGCATCACTTGGTCGATGACAAGGTTCACGCACGTAGCACCGGTCCGTACTCGCTCATCACGCAACAACCGCTTGGCGGAAAGGCTCGTTTTGGTGGCCAACGCTTTGGCGAAATGGAAGTCTGGGCACTCGAAGCTTATGGTGCCGCCTACATTTTGCAGGAGTTGTTGACGGTCAAGAGCGACGATGTCGAAGGTCGAACGAAGATCTACGAGTCGATGGTCAAGGGCGAGAACACGCTCGAAGCCGGTACGCCAGCGAGTTTCGATGTACTGACGAACGAGATCCGCGGTCTCGCGTTGAACATGCAACTCGAAAAACGACCGATCTAGGCAAGCGACCTGCGGTCAGCGATTCGCTTTCAGCAACAAGCCCCTTACCGACGTCGACAAGACCTCGGTCATGATCACAACTAGCCGAAGTCTTCCGACTTTGGCCCTCCAACCAGCAGCAAGCCAACACCGCCATCAGCTAAAAGTCCTAGCTAGGAGCCTCAATAACATGTCGATTAGCGAAACTAGCAACTACGATCGCATTAACGACTACGCATCGGTTCGCATCTCATTGGCGCGACCTCAAGACATCAAGAGTTGGTCCTTCGGCGAAGTCAAAAAGCCCGAAACGATCAATTACCGAACCTATCGCCCCGAAAAAGACGGTCTGTTTTGCGAGCGAATTTTTGGACCTGAAAAGGACTGGGAATGCGCTTGTGGAAAGTACCGGGGCATGAAGTACAAGGGAATGATCTGTGACCGCTGTGGAGTGAAAGTCACCCACAGTCGCGTGCGACGAAAACGGATGGGCCATATCGAATTGGCCGCGCCGGTTGTCCACATTTGGTTCTTCAAAGCGATGCCGTCACGGCTCGGCAATCTGTTGGACATGAAGACCAGCTCACTCGAGAAGGTCATCTATTTTCAAGACTATGTCGTCATTGAACCCGGCCAAACGGAACTTGAACCCCGGCAATTGTTGACCGAAGAAGAGTACCGAGCCGCACGGGCTCAATATGGTAATGAGGCGTTTGAAGCGGACATGGGTGCCGAAGCGGTTCGCAAACTGCTCAACAAACTCGACCTCGTCCAGTTGTCCGACCAACTTCGCGTGGATCTCCACGAAACGGGATCGAAACAGAAAAAGAAGGACTTGATCAATCGCTTGAAGATCGTCGAATCGATCCGCGATAGCGACAACCGACCCGAGTGGATGGTACTGGACGTGATTCCAGTGATCCCTCCGGATCTGCGCCCGTTGGTGCTGTTGGACAGCGGCAACTTTGCGACCAGCGATCTCAACGATTTGTATCGCCGAATCATCAATCGCAACAACCGCTTGCGCAAGCTGGTCGATTTGAATGCTCCGGAAGTGATCATTCGTAACGAAAAGCGAATGCTCCAGCAATCGGTTGACGCGTTGTTCGACAACAACCGTTGTAAGCGGCCTGTACTCGGGTCATCGAATCGGCCACTGAAGTCTTTGACCGACATGATCAAAGGCAAGCAGGGGCGTTTTCGCGAAAACCTGCTGGGCAAACGAGTCGACTATTCGGCACGAAGCGTGATCGTGGTGGGGCCCCGCTTGAAGCTGCATCAATGTGGTTTGCCGAAGAAGATCGCGTTGGAACTGTACCAACCGTTCATCATTCGACGCCTCAAAGAACTCGGGCACGCCGATACGATCAAATCGGCGAAGAAGATGCTTGAACGCAAGGACGAAGAGGTTTGGGACATTCTCGAACAGGTGATCACCAACCATCCTGTGCTGCTGAACCGAGCACCGACACTTCACCGAATGGGGATTCAAGCCTTCGAACCGACGCTGGTCGAAGGCAACGCCATTCACCTGCACCCTCTGGTCTGCAAAGGCTTCAATGCTGACTTCGACGGTGACCAAATGGCCGTTCACTTGCCGCTTTCGATTGAAGCGCAAGTCGAAGCTCACACCTTGATGATGAGCACCAACAACGTTTTCGCTCCGTCCAACGGTAAGCCAATCATGAGTCCTTCGCAGGATATCGTGATGGGTTGTTACTACATGACAATGGAATTGCCGGATCGTCGCGGTGAAGGCATGGTCTTTTCTGGCTATGACGAAGTTGACTTGGCCACCTCGCAAGAAATCTTGAACGTTCACGCGAAGATCAAGATGCGGTTGCCCAAGTTCCAACGACTGAAAACAAAAGACGATTCCGCCAAGTATGGCGAAGTCATCGATACAACCCCTGGACGTGTCCGCTTCAACGAAATGCTTCCCACGGGGATGGATTTCTACAACTACCCGATGCGAAGTGGCGACTTGGCCAAGGTGATTAGCGATTGCTACCAACGCTTGGGCCGCAAGGCAACGATTCACCTGCTCGACGACATGATGCAGATGGGCTTCCGTGAATCGACCCGCAGCGGCTTGTCCTTCGCGACCGACGACCTCGTCACACCCGATACGAAACAGCAGTTCATCAAGGACGCTGAGAAAGAGGTCATGAAGCACAAGAAAGCGTATGACCGCGGCTTGATGACCGGTAAGGAACGCTACAATCAAGTGCTTGACGAATGGACCAAAGCACGTGAGTCGATCACGACCGACATGATGACTGCGATGGAAAACGACATCCGCGAAGGCGGCTGGTACGTTAATCCGGTCTTCCTGATGTCACACTCGGGTGCTCGTGGTGGTATCGAGCAAATTCGACAATTGGCGGGGATGCGTGGTTTGATGGCCAAGCCAACCGGCGAGATCATCGAAACGCCGATTAAGGCAAACTTCCGCGAAGGCTTGTCGGTGTTGGAGTACTTCTCTTCGACGCACGGTGCTCGGAAAGGTTTGGCGGACACCGCACTCAAGACAGCCGACAGCGGTTACTTGACACGTAAGCTTGCGGACGTGGCCCAAAACGTAGTCATCACGATGGACGACTGTGGCACCACCCAAGGGATTACCAAGGGAGTCGTCTACCGAGGGGAAAAGGTCGAAGTCAGCTTGGTCGATTCGATCAATGGTCGGATCAGCCGACAATCGATCGTCAATCCAGTGACCGACGAAGTGATCGTTGCGGAAAACCAAATGATCACACCTGAGATTGCTCGCAAGATCGAGGCGATGGGCTTGGAAAAGATCCAAGTGCGTACGCCGATGACTTGCGACGCCCCCTTAGGCGTTTGCCGTCGCTGCTACGGCATGGACATGTCGACCGGTTCGATGGTCGAAGAAGGTATGGCGGTTGGGATCATCGCGGCACAAAGCATCGGTGAACCGGGCACCCAGTTGACCATGCGGACGTTCCACATCGGGGGTAGCGTCAGTAAGCAGATGGAAGAGTCCGACATCAAGAGCAAGAAAGCGGGGATCGTCAAGTTCACCCGCATGCGAGCGGTGCGGAACACCGAAGGCCACAGCATTGTGCTGACCCGAAACGGCGAAATCTCGCTGGTCGATGACCGCGGTCGTGAAATCGAGAGCTATCCGGTGCCCACCGGAGCGATGCTGATGGTCGAAGAAAACGACACCGTCGAAGACGGCCAAGTGCTCTGCGAATGGAACCCCTACTCAATCCCGATTTTGTCGGAAGTCGAAGGCAAGGTTCGCTTCGAGGACGTCGTCGAAGGCGAAACGATGCGTCAAGAACGTGAACCGAGCGGTAACATCCGGATGGTGATTGTCGACCATAAGGGTGACTTGCACCCACAAATTGTGGTGGAAGACAACGAAGGCAAGGCACTGGATGTTCAATACTTGCCCGAACGGGCAACCATCATGTCCAAGGAAGGCACCAAGATCACACCCGGTATGGTGCTGGCGGAAATGCCACGCGAAACGGGCGGTGTCTCGGACATCACGGGGGGGTTGCCGCGAGTCACGGAGATTTTCGAGGCTCGAAAACCGAAGGACCCTGCGGTTATTTCCGAAATCGACGGCGAGGTCGAAATCCTTGCCGAAAAGAAACGTGGCAAGCGAACGATCGTCGTACGAAGCGAATCCGGCATCGAACGCGAGCACTTGGTGCCTCACGGAAAGCACTTCCAAGTCCACAGTGGAGACATCGTCAAAGCCGGGCAGGCACTCGTCGATGGTCCGCTTGTTCCGCATGACATTTTGCGGGTCTCTGGCGAAGAAGCCGTTCAGCAATACCTGTTGCATGAAATCCAACAGGTGTATCAGTCTCAACGTGTGGAAATCAATGACAAGCATTGCGAAATCATCATCGCTCGAATGCTGCGTAAGGTGAAGATTGAAAACCCGGGTGACACGAATCTGTTGCCAGGCTTGGTGATGGACCGATTCCAGTTCCGCAAGGCAAACCAAGATCTCGCCAAATGCATCAAGATCTCGAATCCTGGAGATAGCGATTACAGCGAAGGCACGATCATCCCGAAGGATGCGCTCGAGCAAGCCAACGCAGAAATCGAAGCTTTAGGGGGAACGCTTGCAAAGGGCAAGCGACCCAAGTTTGCCACAGCCAGCACGCAGTTGTTGGGGATCACGAAAGCGGCGGTCCAATCCAACAGTTTCATTAGCGCTGCGTCGTTCCAAGAAACGACGAAGGTGCTAACCGAAGCAGCGTTGGCCGGCAAAGTCGATAAGCTGGTTGGTTTGAAGGAAAACGTGATCTTGGGGCACTTGATTCCCGCTGGTACCGGTTTCCGAATTTTCCAAGAAGGCGAAGTCAACTATCGTCGCGAAGCACTCGAAGAGCTTTCCGCAGCACCGGTTGCCAGTTTGGAAGAGAGCTTCCCACTGCTGAACGCTGCGGACGAAACGGCGACCGATTCTGCTCAGCCGGGACCGGCTGCCAAAACGGCCCCCGGTGACCTTGGCACGGGGGAAACCCCAAGCTCGGGCGGCGGCGATACGCTCGACAGCATGTTCGGAGCCGGTGGTCAAGAGTAGACGCCATCCCAGAGACCAAGCACAGGTGTTTCTTGAGTGCTCGAAGCACCTGTGACTTGTCTCAGGCAAATCGATGAAACGGCTTCGGCGTCCTGTCGAAGCTTTCGTGGTTGCCTTAGCTGGACAGGGCCACGTCGTGGGCGATTTAACGTGGTCCACCATCTGGCGACGGTGGCTACGTTAAAGATCAAAATGCTCTAGAATCTCAAGAACGGTGGCTCCCCTTCGATGATCAAATAGCGGTGACCAAGGGTCAGACCCTCCGAGAAGACTTGCGTTGCACCCGATGGCCAATCGATTTGGGCCGACTCGAAGTTGGCAGGGTCGCCGAGCGAAATCTCCAACACGGGTTCGTCCGTGCACAGGTACCCATCGCCGGCGATGACCCATTGTTTGTGTTGCTTTCCATCGAAGGTGACCGTAATGATCGCCCCAATGGCATCCCGTTCGCTTTCCGTGCCGACCAACTCAAACTGCAGCATGTTCTCGTTGCTGATCGTTTGGTTCTCTAACAAGACGGCGGGTTCGCTGACATGGCTGACCAACAGATCGAGTTTCTTATCTTGGTTGTAGTCAAGTGACACCATCGCGCGACCCAAGTATTCGCCAGCCCAATAGTCCGACGTCGCCTCGGGCCGGACGGGTTCAAAGGTCTTCCCGCGGCGCATCAAACATTGGGGGGGCATTTCATACGGACCGTCGCGAAGGTTGTCGATGTGCCCATTGGTGAGAACCAAGTCGAGCCAACCATCGCGGTCCAAATCGATTGCTTTACACCCAAAACCTAGCAAGGAGCGAGTCAAAACATCGAGGCCAAAACGAGCAGGTTGGTCGGTGAAGGTCCCCATCGGGTTCTGCAAATAGAAGCTTGCTGGCTCGATCGCGAAGTTACAGATAAACAGATCGAGTGTCCCGTTACGATCAAAATCACCCCCCGTAATTCCCATGCACGCAGAACTGACCCCTTCGCACGAATTTGCGATCCCCAGCAAATCGGCCAGATTGCTCCATTGGCCGTCCTTGCTCCTTCGCAGCAAATGATTTGGCCTCGCATCATTACCAACGAAGACTTCGTTGCCACCACGGCTGTCGAAGTCCGTAATGAACACACCCAACGAACTGGCAGGGGTTCCCACCGCCGGATCGATCGCTTGCCCCTTAAAGGTACCGCCCGGTTGTTGCAAGAAGACGCGATCCGATTCCGCAAAGCACATCCGCGGCGTCTTTTGGAAAACCCGCCCTTCACGATCCGGCTTCGCTCGCACGAAGATATCATCCAGTTCAACGTAGTTGGATTCGAACAGATCCGGCAGACCATCACCGTCAACATCCGCGATGGCGACAGACATCGTGTAGAGGCCCTCGAGATAGGGCTGCTGACCTAGCTTTTCAACCAGCCGATCATAATAGGAGGCACGTTGAGAACCGATTCGTTCGGTACGTTCCGAAAACGAGCCATCTCCGTTGTTGATGTACAACCGATTGACGCCAAGATTACCGACGAACAAATCAGCAAAACCATCTTGGTTGACGTCGCCTGCTGCGATACCACACGCATAGCCCGTATCGATCACGCCAGCCATTTCGGTCGTGGCAACGAATTGATTACCCAAGTTCCGAAACAGGACATTGGAATGATCCGTTTCCAGGTCAGGTGGGCTGCATCCCGCTTGCCCAAAATAGACGTCGGGTCGCCCGTCGAGGTCATAGTCAATCACCGCCAAGCCCGATCCGAGTGCTTCGTGCATCCGTAGCGGCGAATCGTCTTCGGGGTCTTTGGGCAGCAACGTAAAAAGCAATCCAACCTTCGCCGCGACTTCGTCGAGAACCGGGTTGATCTGCTTGGCCAACGGGGCATCGTCCTGCGATTTCGAAATCGGATCGGTTTGTTGCTGAGGGCTTTTGCTCCGGACCAAGGCCTCGCGAAGCCGAGCGGTGATAGCGGGTTGATAGGGAAAATCGTTGGGATTCAGGGCAATGAAGTGGTGTTCCGTGAGTGTCTGTTGCAAGTCTTGCCTCATCCGCAAGTCGTTCATCTGCTCAAGCACCTGCCGTCGCTGCGCCACATTGGCGGTGCTGAGTGATCGGAGAGTCCACTGCAACGATTCGAGTGGCCGGCCAAGTTTCAAGATTCGCATCGCCAATTGCCGTTGCTGGTCCGCGTGGGCTGACAGATCGAATCCAGGATTATCCAATTCGCTCAGGATCTCGGCCTCACTGAGCAACAAGCCTCGATGCCAAAACTGTTCTCCTTCCTCCATCTCGCCGATCGACCGAAACCACGCGGCGATGCGTTGATAACTGACTCGGTCGGTGGGGTTTCGCCGAATCGCCTCCAGCGTTGCACCGATCGCTGCTTTGTGTTCTTGCTCGCTGGCGAGCCAGATCCCGACGGCAGCCCAGAAATTGGGTTCGGCTCGCGATGCTTTATCGCTGTTGAGGAGCCACGCAGGGATCGCGTCGAACTTTGACGACTCACCGAGAATCCGACCATAAAGAGCCTCCGCGGCGGCGGATTGGAATCCTGCGGACGCTTCCGATTCAAGAGCAAGCTGGGCGGCAGCATATTGGCGGCGGCTAAAATAGCGAAGTGCGGCTGCAAGCCCTTGCTCCACTTCGTCCTGTGCCAAACTCGATGCCACCATGGAGTCCGCTGCGGTGATCGGCGGCTCCGGCGGATAGGCCAGATGGCGCCGAATCAGCGACAATGATTCGTCCAACGTCGCTTGCCCGGCTGCGGTCAGGATGTCGGCATGCAGCGATGCTTCGTAGCGGCGCCCCTGGCGGTTCAGCAGTCGCCAAAGCTCATGGTGAAAGGCAGCGTTGGATCCTTGTTTTTCCAGTGCCTGGGTGAGCTTTTCGATCTTGGCATCGTCGCTTGGCTCCACTGCCGAATTGGGGGTTTCGAGCGACCGATCGTCGGGACGGCTGGCAACGCTTGAACGCGAAGTCGACGTGTCGACGGCGGTCGAGTGCGCATCCTCGCTGCTGCACCCACCACAGAGCAAGCCTACGGTCAGCGACAGCGTGCACAAAAGAGCCAGCGGGGACTGCATCCGAGTGATTTCCTTGTTCGATTCGACACGATGCTGGTACGATAGCGTGGACGGCTTTGGTACGGTTTTCGGTTGTTCGGTATTCTATCAGAGCATTTTATACTGTGTTTCCAAAATTGCATGTGAACTTCCATGGACAAGTGCTTGGACTTGACAATCATCGGCCTGGTTTCGTGCCTGATGATCGGCTGTGGCGGATCGGACGTGAAGACCGCTTCACGAACCGGGGCGGCGAAGCGAAGTGCGGTTGCGAAAGCACCGACCGATGCCGTTGCGATCACCTTGTTCTGTAGCGATTGCCATCCCTTCCCCAATCCCAATCGGTTTGCGAAAGACCGCTGGCAGGAACAAGTTGAACTTGGCTTTCGCATCTATCGAGATTCCCACCGCACGGATCTGACGCCGCCCGATTTTGATGCGACCCTTGCCTTTTTCCGCGATCTTGCACCTGAGGAAGTTCAGATCCCGATTCCGGAACGCAACCTGGACACGCGTTTCGACGCTTTGGCGATTCCATGGCCAATCAGCGATTCGCTCAGTGCGGTTTCGAGTGTCGTCCCGATCGATGCGGACGACCTTTCGGCTGGCTTGCTGTTGACGGACATGTGGACGGGCCTGGTCGCCCAGTTCGAACTTCCACCTGCCTCGGAGCAACGTGCGGAGCTCGCTTCGATCGAGGTCAAGCAACTTGCTCGCTTGGCTCATCCTGCCCACATCGAACCGGCCGACCTGGATCGCGACGGTGTGACCGATTTTGTCGTCGCCGACCTGGGCACGTTGAATCCTCAACCCGAGCGGCAAGGCAGTGTTTGGTGGCTACGCGACGATGGCAGCGGATCGCTCAAACGCTTGCCGTTGCGACTCGGCTTGGCTCGAGTCGCCGAGGCGCGGCCGATCGATTACGACGGCGATGGGGACCAGGACTTGTTGATCGGTGACTTTGGACTGCACTTTGTTGGCGACATCTCCGTTGGGATCAACACGGCCATCGAGCAAGGAATGCCACGGTTTGAATGGTCTGTCACCGATCCGAGACCCGGGACGATTGCGTTGCCGATTCTTGACTTTGACCAAGATGGACGGGTCGATTATTTGTCGTTGGTGACCCAACAATACGAGATGGTGGAATTGCACCATCAATTGGGCGACGGAAGCTATCAAACCAAACTGATTCACACGACCGGGGATCCCGCATCCGGATCAAGCAGCATGGAGGTCGTCGATTTTGATCGCGACGGCGACTTGGACGTGCTCTACACCAATGGCGACACCTTTGACGACACGTTTGCGAAACCATTTCATGAAGTGCTTTGGCTCGAAAACGAGGGCAACTTTCCATTCAAGCCGCACCTGATCGCATCCATGCCCGGTTGCTATCATGCAACGACCGCCGATTTCGATGGCGATGGGGACCTCGATGTTGCCGCCGTTGCACTGCTGAGCAAGCAAGAGGTCGGTCGCTATGCGGAGGACACGTTCGACGGGATCGCATGGTTCGAACAAATCGATGGCGATCGCTTTGTCCGGCACAGCATCTTGTTGAATGTCTGCGAGGCAGCAACCTGCATGGCATTGGATTGGAATGGGGATGGAGCCATGGACCTTCTGGTTCCTCCCTGTGACACCCAATATCAACCCCGGACCGAGTTGACGGTCTATCTCAATCAAGGGACTTCGGATTCCGAAACCGCACCGATCGACGCAGAGGAGCCACGATGAAATCGAAAGAGAGATCTAGCCACACATCATCGGAGCATCCATCAACGAAGTGGCGTTTGTCGCGGAAGATCGGCGTGATCGCGGCCGTCTTTTTGATCGCAGGTCTTGGCGGATACTGGACAGTTTATCGGGCTCAGTTTTTACGGGCCGAGCGAGCGTTTGCCAATGGCAACCTTGCTAAAGCAAATCATTGGTTTCAAAAGGCGAGTCGCTGGGAATGGAAGAAGTCGCACTCGACGTTCGGGCTAGCGAGGGTCGCAAGCCGTGAAGGTGATGTCGATCAAGCCAAGCGATTGCTCGTCGTCGCCGAGAATCTCGGCTATTCACCTGCCGCAATTGCCTCACAACGCAATCTGTTGCAACTGCAAAGCGGAGCCGGTATATCGCCGGACACGCGCATTGACCCCAGGAAACAACTCACTCAGGCGGAAGTCGATCGTCAACAAGCTTACATCATTGGGTTGTCCGTCCTTGGCAATTACGAACAAGCCATCGAGGTCGCCGATGCATGGATCGACCAATCCTTGGACCGCCCCGAGCCCTATTGGTTGAAGGCCCAGTTGCTCAGCGAGCATGGCGATGATAAAGCAGCCCGACCGTTATTCGAACAAGCCCTTGCGATCAATCCCGATTTCTTGCCCGCGATTAGCGGTCTTGCACGTACGCTCAACGTGCTCGAACAACGCAGCGAAGCCAAACTTCAATACGAATCGGTGATTTCACGCTTAGGCGACTTCGTCGACCTGGGAGACCTATCCGCAGTGGGCGCTGACATGTTGCTGCAAGCCCGTCTGGAAAAAGCAAAGATCCAATTGGATATGGGTGAAACCGATCCGGTCATCACGGACTTGGAACAACTGGTCCAAGAGGTGCCGATGAACTTTGCTACCCGTTTTCTATTGGCGACCGAGTATGCCAAACAGAACAAGAGTGGAAAAATCATCGAGGTCATTGAGCCGATTCTTCCCAAATTCCCAGACGACATTTCGCTGAACTACTTGATGGCAACCGCCGAATCCGAGCGAGGTAACTTGGCGAGATCAACCGAGTTGATGGACAAGTACCTCAACGGGCGAGCTCAGCTCGATCAGTTGACGCGGCTGGAATTCGAAGGACGCAATCAACCGCCCGATCCCAATCTCTACACCGCGATTGCACAAGGCTACCTGAGATACAAATGGGATGAAGCCGAGCCGTGGCTCGAACGTGCTCTGCAGCTGGATCCCAATTCTCCCGTGATCCTTGCCGGTATCGCCGAATTCTACAAGAAACTGGGCGACCAGGCCCAGTACAGGCGCTACGCTACCGCTGCACAGCGTTTGGCCGAGAGCGGCTTTCGGGGCTAGCCCTCACAAAATCGGCAAGTCACTTTCGCTCTTTGCCTCGTCCCGCGCCGCATCCGGGTCTCGATACTTGGCGGTGTCAAAGTGTTTTGAGTAGGTCTGAAAATCGCTGAAGGCGTACTTCTTGGCCCAGCGATAAACGAAACTCCGCTCTGGGATCTCGTCACCCGGTTGGTATTGGCTCCGTCGTGGAGAGATCGCCTTCAACTCTTCGATCACTTTTGCTCGTGCGGTGGTGTCACGGGCTCCGTGCTTTTCCACCAGATCAACCAACAGATCGGGACGCTCCATGATCACACATCCGCGAGTGTGCTCCGCAGTGACTTGACGAAAGTCTCGCAAAAATTCGGACTGATTGAACGTATCGGCAAGCGACTGCTGATCATGGATCGATTCCTTGGCCAATTGAATGACGGGACAGGGCTCGATGTCACCCCATGGACCGATGTGATGGGTAAACCCGGTCACGGCCGGACACAACGCGTTACCCGCATCGTCATGATACGCGTCGACGACGATAATCGGCTTGTTGACTCGGGTGTCGACAACGAATTGACGCACGCGACGCTGCTCTTCACTCGAAAGCGCCAACTGAGGGTTCGGCTCGGGTCCCACGGGTCGATAGATATGGAACCAACAATACATGACGCCCATCTCGATCAAGCGGTCGACCCATTGGTCCCTCACGAGATCGTCGATGTTGGTCTTGCAGACGCTGGTACAAACCCCCACCAGCAATTTGTTTCGCAGCGCCGCCTCGATCCCATTCATCGTATCGCTATACACGCCACCACGCCCCCGCCGTGTGTCGCTGACGATTTCCGAACCCTCGACACTGATCAGCGGAGTGACGTTGCCCAATCGGCGAAGTTCTTTGGCCACCTCGTCGGTGATGAAGTGACCGTTCGTGAAGACCTGAAAATAGACGTCTCGGTTCGCCTCAAAGATCTTCATGAGATCTTTGTGCATGAAGGGCTCTCCTCCAAGGATCCCAAAAAAGCAGTTGCCCATCGCCTTCGATTCCGCGATCACCTTGTTTGCTGCGTCCAATTCAATCCGATGCTGCTTCGCACCGACGTCGACCCAGCACCCTTGGCAGCGAAGATTGCAACTATTGATCACCGACAAGTAGATAAAGGGTGGAAAGAATTCACCACGCTTTAACCGACGTTTGTGCTTGTGGACACTCCAAAGGCCTCGAACGCCCAGCGTCCACGCGGCTTTCGCCAGCAGCCGCTTATCGGTTTCCATGAGAAATCGACGGGCCATTCGCAGGTACATAAAAACACTCTTTCTTGCGGAGCTGTGATTTTGTTAATAGGGTCGGACGCTTTGTCTTTCGCTTCTCCCCCAGCTTAGCCAACCCTTTGATGAGCAACCAGACGTTTCTTCCAGGATCAACCGTCGACACCGTCCGTGACAGCGAAGGCAATGTCCATCGGCCACCTGCCGATTGGGCATTGCTTCCCCCCGGCGACGCAGCCCTGACACGACGTGTGAAGGCTGCCGGAGACCATTGGATCGTACAGGAAAGGAAAGGTCGGCGCACGTTTTCAAAGGGAATCTGGGCCTCGGCCGATACGATTGGGCGGATTCGCGGTGAATTGGACGTAGAGCGATCGACGGAAAGCTACGCCAAACGGAAAGCTGCCGACAAGCAGCGTCGCGATAAAACACAAGCTGCCTATGTCGATGAGTTTTATGACTCCGTTTTGAACTTTCTTGACTTCCATCCCAGGTATGCGGATACCGCAGCACGGATGGCTCGCGCCATCACCACCCATGCGACTCCCGTCGGCAGTGGCACCGTTGCTCGAACCAAGCGTATCTCGGTCGACCAACGGGCCGAAGCGGCTGTGATCGCCTGGATGCGGCATCAAACCACCGCCTACGATTCGATGGTCATCCCGAGGGTCAAGGGCAAGCGGAGAGAGGTCCGCCGCATGCTCGCTGCGCGATCCAAGCAGCTGCTCATCCGTTACCGGCGAGGCGAGTCGATTGACAAGGATTGTCCGCTGCAAATCGCTTCCGCGTCTTCGAACCCAGCGGAAGGCTGAAAACCAACAAAACAAGCCGACCTTATCGGCCGGCTTGTTCGTTGATTCGCAATGTCGCAGGTCAAACCGCTTAGTTCAACATGCCCTGAACGTCCTTCATGATTCCTGCGATGTCGATCTCGTTGGCCGCGAAGGTCTTGGTCGAGATGATCTGGCTATCATTGGCCACAACGACGGTGATCACCGCCTCGGGCGAGATTTTGTAGTTGGCTGGGCCGGTTTTCGAATCCTTTGCAACCACCAAAGGCACGTGCTTGGCCGAAGTTGTTGCTGCCAACTTTTCTGCGTTCGCTTTCAAGGCTTCTGCGTCATCACCTAACAAGGTGACCAAACCCTTCAGCTTTGCATCTTCGTTCTTTGAAACTGCCGAATCCAATTGCTTCAACAACTCAGGCATCTTACCGCCGGTGTCGCGAGCAAACACCATCACCATCGGACGCGAACCGTACCGGCAGCGGTAACAGAGTTCTTGCCCCTGCTCGACGCCATCGTCTTCTGCACCCGCAACCTTGGTAACGTAAAAGGCACCGATCGAGTCGCCTGCCTTCAAGCAGGAATCGTCGCAGGTTGCTGCGGATTCGTCTGCCAGCGCCGGGGTGGCAATCATCGCAAACGCCAACATCGATCCATAAAACAAACGTGACATGCAGTGTTCTCCAATTTTCGAAAAGTAGAGTGAGATTCGATCTGAAAAGGTTTCGCTACGAGATCAATGGACAACCCGAGTCGGCATCCGCCATCGATCTCGTTGCTCGTCCAAGCATTATCGCCTGCTCGGCTCAACGGCAAAGGGCCTAAAAATAAAAAACTTGAAGTCCGAGCGTCTGTTCCGCCGAGAATCGCGTGATTTACGACTCCAAAACCGCGGCGACCGCGTCACAAAGCTGCTGCATTTTTTCCTCACTCATGCCGGCAACATTGATCCGGCCGCTGCCGACAATGTAAATGCCGTGCTTCTGCTTGAGTTGGTCGACCTGCATCGGCGTCAAACCGCTGAACGAGAACATCCCACGCTGCGGAAGCAGGAACGAGAAATCGTGCCCTTGTCCCGTCGTTTTCATGGTCGTGACAAAATCGGTTCGAAGCCGCGTGATTCGCTGACGCATCTGCTCGACTTCCCCCTTCCACTGATCGGTCAATTTGGCGTCGTCCAACACGGTGGCCACGATTGCACCACCATGCCGTGGCGGATTGCTGTAATTGGATCGCACAATTGCTTTCAATTGGCTCTGCGATGCTTTCATGGCACCCGCATCGGCCGCGATCAAGCAAACCGCACCGACACGCTCGCTGTAGAGGCCAAAATTCTTCGAAAAGGATGTGCAAACGATCGCTTCGTCGACCGCATCAAGAAGCGTGTACAGCCCCAAGGTGTCCTCGGTCAAACCGTCCCCGAATCCTTGATAGGCAAAATCGATCAACGGCAAGAGTTGACGCATCGCAACCGTTTCGGCGATCTGCTTCCATTGGTCTGGCGTCGGGTCGATCCCGGTCGGATTGTGACAACAAGCGTGCAGCAGAATCGCGTCTCCAGGCGATGTCTTGGTGTCCAGGTCTTCGATCATCGCATCGACGTCGAACGATGTTCGATCACTACCCAAATAACGGTAGGTATCGCTCGGCAACCCAGCGGCATTGAAAATCGCTGGATGGTTGGCCCAGGTCGGCGAGGACATCCAGATCCGGATCGGCGACAATTGAGTCACCAAGAAATCCGACGCCACACGCAGAGCCCCTGTACCGCCTGGACTCTGCAGCACCGCGATCCGATCGGCCTCGACTCGGTCACCAAACACGAGTTGACGAACGTGTTCCCGGTACGCCGGCAATCCATCGATTCCGAGATAGCCCTTGGTCGATTCGTCATCGATCAACCGCCGCTCGGCTTCCTTGACGCATTCCAAAATGGGAGTTTTACCCGATGCATCCTTATAAACCCCGACGCTGAGGTTCATTTTATTGGGGTTCGTGTCGGCCAAAAACGCTTCGGTCAAGCCGAGGATGGAATCGGGTGGAGCGGTCGAAACCGAGGCCAATCGTTGCGAGGCGGGTGTGTTTTTTGCGGACGCAGTCATAGCAGAACTGGGAAATTGAGGGTGAAAGGCAGCGGACGTGGCACAGCCCGCAAACGGCCAAGATCGTAATCCAAAAGGCAAAAACCGCCTATAACCGTTCTTCCAAAATTTTCCGTAGGGAACCCACTCGCAGGCGTTTTGATCGCTCGATCACGGCCTTGCGGCCTCCACATGGCGAGCCCCGATCAAGTAACATGGGGCTGAAAAGACGGCATCCCACCCTGACCCACGAACCCACCCAATGAAACGGCGACAATTTCTTTTGTTCAGCGGCATGAGCTCAGCCATGCTGACATCGATGCGACCACTTTGGGCATTTCAACCGCTGGCATCAAAGCATTACCCCGCAACGATCGATTCGGCTCCCGAGGTTTCGGTTCCCTCATCGCAGCGAGCGCCGTTTGGTTGGACGACAGCAACGATTGCCAGTCCGAGTCGCGAACCATTGTTATTGTCTTGGCCGAGTTTTCCAGAAGGAAAGGTACCGACCCACCTGCGAATCGCCGTCGCACTCGACGAGCGTGACGAAAAGATCATCGAAGCATTTTTGCCGAAATCGAAGCGCGTGCTCGGCACGATGTCCATTCGATTTCCAGCCCAGTTTCAATTGCATCAGCTTGCCTTAGATCCGATGGATGCCGCAGACATTCGAAGCGAGGGCATTGGACTTCGAGTCACCAAGGGAAGTGACTTGGAAGTCTTTCGTGCCGGCGATTCCTTACCGGTGACCCTCAGACCGCATCTGCTCACTCCTGGTACGTCCCGTGTTCAGGACGAGTACCTGGCCAGGATGAATTCGCTTGCGGTGATCCAATCGTTTGGGTGGATGGAAGGATGCGTGCTGGACGGGCTACTCGATTTGTCCGAAATGCCCCCGTACCACAATTTGAGAGCGTCGGCAGATCAGCATTTGGGGATGTTTATTCAAAACGAATCGCTGATCTATGACGGTCCTCGCTCGAATCCAATGGATGGGCGCGTCTACGGGATCGAAGGCTCGCTGCCATTCGCAGCACTGGCGCGGACACAGCCGGATAGCCCGCTGTTGGAGATTGCCATCGAATTTTGGCGATCACGTCGTCGTGACAATGGCGAGATTAGCGATGGGACTCTGACCAGCGAAGGTGCCTACACAGTCGGCTACGCGATGGCGGAGGTTGCCAAAGCACGTGGATCGGACGAGCTGATGCGGATCGCCCTGGAACAATCACGTATCCGGCAGCAAAAGCTGTTTGATGGCACGGCATTCGACCGAACGCTGAGTGATGAAGGAACTCGTGGCAATCGAAACTGGGCACGTGGGATCGCTTGGCAGATGTTAGGCTTGGTGCGCACACTTCGAGTGGCCAAGGATCGAGAGGACATTGCGGACTTGGTGACGATGCTGCAACCGTTTGCACAATGGACGATTGAGATGCAGCGTGACGACGGGCTGTGGAGCGTGTTTGCCGACAAGCCGAACCTTGCTCCCGACACGGGTGGCAGTGCCGGGATCGCTGCGGCGCTCGCGATCGCCGCCCATCAGGGCTGGCTCGAGCAGGATGCAGTCGCCGCCGCCACGAAAACACTGTCTGGCCTGCAGCATCATCTAACCCCCGATGGATTTCTCGACGGCGTGGCGCAATCAAACAAAGGAGGCGAATCGTTACAGCGGGGTGATTATCGCGTCATCTATCAAATGGGGATGGGGTTGATGGCACAATTGATCGCCGCCTTGCAGCCCAGCCGTGCGGTAAATGCTTCGTGAACTTGTCCATCCCGCCAAAGGTCATGCAGTTATTGAGTTGTTGATTGAAAAAGACTTACAAGATTTACCTCTCCCTTTGGGAGAAGTCGAGCCTAAGCGAGGGAGAGGGAAGACAGGCTGCGATGACAACATGAAATTCCAGCACGGTTTCTATACCGGCCCTCCCCCTCGCTGCGCTCGACCCCTCCCGCTGCGCGGGCAGGGGTGGCTGGATACCTAAACACTGTGTTAGTCACGACTTAAAAACTGCACGACCTCAACGTGGTGGAGGTGACATCGCTAAGCTCCCACGGAAAAACAAGTTAAAACCTGCACGACCTTGGAAATCGGGGGACAAGGAAGCCAGAGAGGAGACGTGTCCTTTTTTTGATTTTCCGCGCGCGACTTTGGCGTCTCGCCGCTCTATCCTAGTAGATGCAATGGAAATCCTTGAAAGAAACGAACCGAAGGGGCTGTCTGACGCCAAACGTGCCCTGCTCGCCCAAGCGTCCGACGAGGATTTGCTCGACGCCTGGGACCGCGATCACCAAGGGGCGGCGTTGGCGGTTCTGATCCAGCGGTACAGCGCAATGGTTTTGAGCGTTTGTCGGCGCCGATGCCGCTGCGATGCGGATGCCGACGACGCTTTCCAGTCGACATTTTTGTATCTCGCAAAAAATGCTAGGAAAATCCGCCATCCCGAGCGGATCGGTGGATGGCTGCACCGAGTCGCCCAGCGAGCCGCGGTGGCGGCATGCCAAATCGCTAAACGAGAGACCGAGCCGATGGTCGAACCCACTTCAACGTTCTTGGATCCATTTGAGCAGTTGCCACGACGGCACGAAGCGATGGTGCTCGATGAAGAACTCGCCGATTTGCCCGAGCACTATCGCAGCGCCCTGGTGATGCATGTTTACGAAGGCCGCACGCTCGAACAAGTGGCGAACGATTTTGGCACCTCGACCGGTTCGATTCGTGGGCGGCTGCAACGAGGCAAAAAAATCCTCGCGCGGCGGCTTCGCAGCCGTGGTGTCGTCCCCGTGTTCGCCTTCGCAGCGGCCACGGTCACCGCAGTGGCAAGTTCTACGGCCTCGGCCGCCAGTCAATCGCTTGTCGGTTCCACTACGGCAGGCGACATGCCCGACCCACCCATCGACCTGACCGTGCTAGACAAATTGCTCGGCGAAGGAGTCCGCGTGGGAACAAGCGTCTATGTGGCGACCGTAATGATTGCCGGAACTCTGCTGCTTGGACTTGTTACGGTCAGCGCCCAATGTTGCGATTGTCGCCGCGTTTATACGGAGCCTTCTCCATGAACTGCATCAAAATGAACATCCCACCCTATCTCGCCGCATACCTTTCGCGATTCCTCCTCCCGCTCGGCTTGACCCTCCTCGCTGGTTCGTTTTGCCATGCCGACGAGGAACACTCCTCGCTTGATCGCGCGTTGTCTGATTGGAAAAATCGTGCTTGCCGCGCCGTTTCCATGACCTATGAACTGAACGGAACGGCGATCACCCAGGCGAACTCGATCGAGCTCGATGACGCAAATTTCCAATTGACCGGCAAAACGGTTCCCCCGGAAGATCGCAGCGACCCGATTGAACGGACGCTCATTTATGAACCATCATTTCCCAACCTATTGATTCACTCCAATTTCACCTGGTACCAACTTGATGGCACTTGGGGACCGATGATCGATACCCAGTACTTGAAAGGCAACCGAATGAGAAATAGCAAGACGCGAGTTCACTGCGACCTTCAGAACGAATATCGCGTGAACGAAATGGAGATCCTTATTGATGGCAAGTTGGTGCAGACGGCAAAGATTCAGTACGCCGGCGCCGCCAGCACGGCCGACGATCACGTTTCGCGTCTGACGGTCAATCGGTTCAGCTTCTTTAACGACCGGTACCATTTGAGTTACCACGTTACAACGGAGCAGTGCGAACTACGAACCCGGCCGCTTCCCGCATCGACCTTCACGCTAACACCGCCGGAAAATGCATGGTATCGAGACCTGAGCACACACCGGCTTTTGCCGTTTGTCGCTGAACCGGCGAACTAATATTCCTATACCGTCCTTGTATTCTATCCGGAACTCGGCTTTTCAAACCGGAGACGTGGGCCTGAATAGACGTCTGAAGACAACAAAGCGGAGTAGACAGATCGTCGCTCCGCTTGCGGCTGAAGCCTGAACTCCAGCGCACGTTGGAGCTTAGCCTTTAGGCGAGTCGGTACGGCCAATCTCTTCCGCCACTTCCTTGTGAGGTGATCACGTCGATCCCCGGTCCGGTCACGGCGTTGGGATGCAGTGAGGAATCTCGGTTCTTTCTCGCCGGATTCCTTGATGGACAGATCCAAGTCTATGACGCAGCCACGGCAAAGTGGGTCGACGAACTCGATACGCAGCATCGCGAGCGGGCAATAGAAATCACTGGCCCTTTCTATTCTGACTTGATTTTCACGGACCCAACCTGCGACACCTTCCTGGTGGCTGCTCGAAGACTAAGTCCCCACCAAAATCAAATGACGTTCCTCACTTATCAGCCGAATGCAAGAAACGCTCAACAATCGATGGTTAGCATTCTGCCTGCGGGAACCTATTTTTCGGGCTATCCGTTTGATTGGAATCTTCAATCGCCGGTGGAATTCCTGTTTGCAAACAAGCAAAACAGACAAGGATTTCCGCCTTTCCGTTTGAGGCTATCGCGGACTCATGGAGGCGTCCCCCACGCACACCGACCGCGGAGTGGTCGCAGGACCTCCGTCTGCCCTCTGCGATCCCTCCAGGATCGGCGTGGCGCTACCATTGTCCGTGGCCATCGCTGGCGTTCAGCCCACGGCTACCCTCTGCGAGCCCTGACGGGATCAGACCCGATGTTGATCCCCTCGACCGCTCGTTGGTCACTTGTCGCGTTAACCAAACATCTCTTCAATTTGTTCGATGTAGTCGAGTGCTTCTTCGGGCGATCCGACGAGGGCCCCCGAGACGCGACCGCCACGATCGCATTGGCCAAGTAGACGCAAATCGTCAAACCATGGATGTGCGGCGAGCCTTTTCCGTCGCCGCGCTCCGAGCGTGTGGTCTGCTAACTTGTGGGCTTCCATGTGATGCTCGATCAGCCATCGGGTTCGCTCCGAAATGAAACCCTCGAGCGCCTCGAGCCCCGCGGCGACGTGTTCGTCGGGATCGATCGCTTTGCCAATGTCATGCAGAAGCGCCGCCAGCAGAAATTCCTCATCGTAGGGCATCACATCTTTGGCCAACTCAAAGACCTGCATGCTGTGAAACAAGGCATCACCTTCGGGATGATAGCGGGGACTTTGCCGTACGTTTTCAAGTGGCACCAACAACGCCAAGAAGACTTCGCTCCGATCCGGCAAGGTATCCATTTGGATCAGCCGATCGGTCTGTTGATCGGGATCGACACCATGTTCCATCGCGATCAGCTTTTCGAGCTCGCTCAAGCCAGCACGCTCAATCGCTTTGTTGGTGATCGAACTGCGGAATCGAAATCCCAATTGCGATGGGTGGTAGACGGTCAACTCAATTGGAAAAACATCTTTGACATGCAGATGGGTGTAGACTCGTTGCTCGTTGTTCTTGACGACACGCTTCCGCTGCATCTCATAAAACACGCCAAGCTCGTCAAGCAGCAGCGTGATCGAGTGGACATTGGCGGCAAAGACATGCACGTCGATGTCGGATCCTTCGCGAATGCTACCCGTCAATACACTGCCGATCAGCTTGGGATGAAACGGCATCAGTTTCTTGAGCCACCAAACGGCGCGAAGTCGCATGTCCCGCAACCGCTGGCTATGCTGGTCCGCCCCTTCGTTCAATCGGGCTAGCAATTGAACTTGTTCGCGGATCTCTGCATTGCTGGGCAAATCGGAGGGTTTGACCCAGCCTTTGTGAACTCGCTTGGCCGCTTTCTGTTTCGCGACGTAATACTCTGCAACCTCGCGAGAATACATCAAACGGGCCGCTTCCCACGCAATTTGGCGGCGAAGCTTTCTCGATGGCGAAGACGAAGACATGGACGGGGCTCGACGATGCAAACCCGACGGTATCGTAGAAAGAAGTAACCGAACACGCCGATTATTCCAAACGGCAGTGATCTGTCAAGTGAAGACTTACAACGCTCGGCGTTCGATGAAGACCTTGGCGTGATTGATCAGCAATTGATCGTCCGGCGTCGCACCCGGCAGCGAATCGAGAATTCTTTCACCTGACGGTGCGATGATCGCGGCCGGCGCATCTCGCTTGGCAGGCGACAACCGCGACAAAACCGTCGCCGTTTCATCATCGTTGTGGTAGCGAAGCACAAAAATCCCCGTCTCGGGATCGTATTCCGATTCAAGATTTTCATCCGACAGCAATCCCGAGCCTCGCCATGCCTTTCGCAGAGCGATCAGCGATTGGTAGTACTTCCATACCTCCAAGTCGCCCTCGTTTCGAGGTTCCAATTTGGACGCTTCGAACGCCGCCGGTTCCGTCGGCAGCATGCCTTGCGACCAATCGTGTTGTGGGTATTCGTTGTGCCGACCTTTGACGACCGCATCACGCAGCCGCTGATCCCCAAAATCAACAAAGAACAAGAAGGGTCGATTCGAGCAAAACTCCTCACCCATGAACAGCATCGGAATCGCGGGTGTCAGCATCAGCAGCGTGGCAGCAGCCCTTTGAGTCTCTCGCGACGTCAACTGATGCAACCGCTTGGCAAGTGGATGGTTGCCAATGAAGTCGTGGTTCTGAATCGAATAGACCAAGCCATCCGTTTTGACTCGGTTCAAGGGTTCACTGCGGTGGCGAGTCGTTCGCAGCGTCCCTTCATAGACATAGCCCTTCGAGAGCGTCTGTGCGAGGTCGGTTTCAGGGTAATAAGCCCGATTCGAAAGTTGTTCGCCGGGACGAAGCGTCGCGAAGACGCTATGCAAGAAATCGTCGCACCAGGCAGCATCGAAGCCGATCCCACCTTTGTTCAACGGGATAAGCATTTCGGGATCGTAGACGTTCGATTCCGCAATCAAATAGACGTTGCGAGCATTGGCACGGGAGTATTCGCTAACCGCTGCGGCCATTTCGGCAACCACATGGGGATCCGAATCATCCCGGGTGCAGTGGATCGCATCGACGCGGAGCCCATCAAAATGAAATGTATCGAGCCAGTAAATGGCGTTGGCGATGATGAACCGGCGAACGTCTTCCCCAAAATCGGGGTCATCAAAATTCGGCGCCTCACCCCACGGCGTCGAATGTGCCGAGGAGAAGTAGGGACCAAAATCGCCCAGATAGTTGCCCTCGGGGCCGACATGGTTGTAGACGACGTCAACGATCACGGCCAACCCTTTCTGGTGCGCCACGTCAACAAGTCGTTTCAAATCGTGAGGGGAACCAAAGTTGTGACTCGGGGCAAACAGCCCCACTCCGTCATAGCCCCAGTTCCATCGACCGGCCGACTCGGCGAGCGGCATCAATTCGATACCCGTAACGCCCAGTTCCACCAACTCATCGAGCCGATCGATTGCTGCGGCAAAGGTCCCCTCATCGGTAAAGGCACCGACGTGCAATTCATAGAGGATCAAGTCGTCGGTGCTTGGCGGTTTCCATTCGGCGTCGGTCCAATCGAAGGTCGTGTTGACCACTTCGCTTGGACCGTGGACGCCGAGCGGTTGATAGTGCGAAACGGGATCGGGTCGGCGTGGACCGCCATCGATGCGAAGCCAATAGCGCTGACCCGCGTCACAATCATCGATGACGCCGTGATGGTAGCCGTATCGGTCTTTGGCCAAGGGGAAACGAAGGCCTTGGTCGGGCAACTCGACTTCGATCCGCTCGGCCTCGTTTCCCCAAACGAGAAAACGCGTCTGCTTTTCGTTGACACATTGGGCACCGAGGTACCGATGCAGTTCGATTTGTGGGATCGATCGTGGATTCATGATGGGCTACGACGTTGGGGAACGAAAACGTTAGACTGTAGATCGGCCATCAACTTCAATCATCTGCTCGCCCGATGCAATCCCAAATGCCCAAACGCGTCCTCTTCATGATCAGCTCGATGCGGGGTGGCGGTAGCGAACGACAAACCTTGCTGCTACTTCAACATGTTGATCGGACTCGCATCGAGCCGCATTTGTATCTGACCGAGCGGGCAGGCAACCTGCTAAGCCAGATTCCAAGTGATGTCCCTGTTCACTCGTTCGATGACCATGTTGGCCGGGGCGGCTTGTATTATCCGGGCCGGATCATGAACCAACAGGTTTCGCATCTTCGGGCCATTTTGGCCGAGAACCGGATTGAGGCGGTTTACGACCGTACCTTTCATATGACGCTTGTCGCGGGGCCAGCCTGCGACCGGATGGGGATCCCCCGAGTTTCAACAATGGTCAGCCCGCCTCACCAAGCGTTGCCCATGGTGGAACAGCGTTTTGTGCGTTTCAAACGCTGGCGATTGGCCAACGCCTACAAAAAAGCAGCCGTCCTTGTCGCGGTCAGTCGCGCGGCGGCCCAATCAGCTGAACGCTACTATCGACTCCATTCGGGCTCTGTCCGTGTGATACCGAATCCCGTGGAGTTTGGGAAAACGGACGAAACCACGGCCACCGTGGATCGGTCGTTAGCCAATCCGATTCAACTGATCTGCGTCGGACGGATGACCACCGAAAAGGGGCATGCTGATTTGATTCGAGCCATCGCGTTCACCGAATCAAATGGGCCCGAAAAATCAAAGTGGCCCGAAACGATGCCAAGATTGTCTCTCACCATGGTGGGCGATGGACCGCTGCGACACGAGTTGGAAGAGATGGCCCGCGAGTCCATTCATCGTCAGCAAATCGACTTCGTTGGCAACGACCCTGCCGCGATCGACCGAATGAGGCACTCCGATGCCTTGGTGTTACCGTCGATCTTTGAAGGCATGCCCAATGTGGTTCTTGAAGCGATGGCTCTTGGGCTTCCCGTGATCGCAACTCGATCGGGGGGCACCATCGAACTGCAAAAGGACGAACCGACGATGTTTTTCGCTGAACCCAACGATCCGCCCTCTTTGGCGAGTGCGATCTTGGACTTCGCAACGGATCCAGCCGAAACGAAGAAACGAACCGCTGCCGCGACCCGGTATGTGCGAGAGCATCACGACGTCGCGAAGACAACACGCGCGATCGAGGATTTGTTGGTTGAAGCGTGCGTTACCCGCGAGTGAGGGCGGCCAGTGCTTCCGCAAGGACCAATGCCACCACTTCTCGTTGCCGCTCGACTCGTTCTTGACTGACCAAGAAAAACGACTTCGCAAACCCCTCGGCGGTTGGTTGGTTTCGCCGAGACACCGCAATGAAGACCCAACCATCGGATTCCGCAGGGGCTGCCGGACCGAGGTGACCCGTGACGGCAACCGCGATATCGGCTTCCGGTGTTTTCTCGAGAACTGCGATCGCCAATTGCTCGGTCACCGGACCGCTTTCCGCCGTATGCTGCTTCAGCGTCTCTGGCGTGATCCCAAGCCATTCGCACTTGGTCGCCTCTCGATACACGACGGCGGACCCACAAAGCCAGCGTGAAATACCTGGCACGGACGCTAACGTGGCCGAAACCAATCCTGCGGTACAGCTTTCGGCAAATACGATTCGAGATTGTGTGTTCTCAAGCCGTTCGGCCAATCTCGCGACCGCCCGTTGTAGGTCATTCTCGGCCTGATCCCTCACGGCCCGAGTCCGCCCAATTGATCGCGAAGCGTCTTCATGCCGCGATGCAACAATCCCGCGACCGCGCCCGTGGTTTTATCTAGCTCCACGGCAACTTCGCTGAGCTTCATTCCTTCCAAATAGTGCAATCGAACCGCTTCACGCTGGGCGTCGGGAAGTCGCTCGATCGCCATCGCAACCTGTAGGACGTTTTCCCCGAGTGCAACGTTTTGACTTGGCGTGGGGCCGTCGCCGGCCAGCAGTCCTTCCAATCGCATGGAGGACTGGGCCAATTTTTGCTCCATCGATTGCTCGCGCCGGACGTCGCGTTTGTCGCGGTGCAAGTCACGATCGACATGGCACAGGCATCTCGCCAAAATCTGTCGTAACCAGCCGCGAAACTCCGCTTCGGTCCCCCCACGAAACTGGTCGATCGCCTGGACCGCCTGCATCATCGTTTGTTGAACAATGTCCGACGCCCCCACTTTGGCTTGTAGCGCCCGACGCATCCGCACGTGCGCCAGCATCCTCAAGTAGGGTTCATACTGCGCAACGACAGCAGGATCACTGACGTCAATGGGTTGGTTGTCTGCATTGGATTCGTTGGTCGTCATGGCAATCCGCTCACGTATTTCCCGCCTGTTGATTCGCCCTCAAGCACTTCACCAATCGCTTGGCAGACGACGGCCCCTGCCCTTTGCAACTCTTCATCGGTTGCGATTAGCGGCGGCATCAAAATCACGACATCGCCAAGCGGCCGCACCCAAACACCAAGCTCGGTTGCCCGCTGGCAAACACGTTTGCCGACAAGCTCGGCCGAATCGAACGGCATTTTCGTTTCACGGTCTTTGACCAATTCGATGCCGACCATCATCGCTCGGCCGCGGATGTCACCGACGTTGGCATGATTGGCAATGCCAGCCAAACTCGAACGCAAGACCCTTCCTTTTTGCTCCACCGATTCTAACAGATTGTTTTCGCTGAACAAATCGATCGATGCCATCGCCGCAGCGGCAGCCAACGGGTTTCCGCCAAACGTATGTCCGTGAAAGAACTGTTTCGACTCGGCTGTTGCTGCCAAGAACGCTTCGAAGAGGTGCGGCCGAGCCACGGTGGCGGCCATCGGCAAGTAGCCACCCGTGAGTCCTTTGCCAATCGTCATGATGTCCGGTGTGACCGATTCGTGGTCACAGGCAAACATCCGTCCGGTCCGTCCAAAGCCTGTGGCGACTTCGTCGCAAATCAACAGCACCTCGTAGTGATCGCACAATTGGCGGACACGCGACAAGAATCCCGACGGGTGCGTGATCATTCCCGCCGCCCCTTGAACCAACGGCTCCATCACAATCGCAGCCAATGTTTCGTGGTGCTGTTTCAGCAGGGTCTCGACTTCTGCGGCATAGTGATCACACGCTTCGTCCACCGAAACGCCATCCGGCAATCGGTAACTACACGGCAACGGTCCACGGATCGGCGTGAAGACAATCGGGGCAAAAAGCTGGTGGAAGTACTTGATCCCGCCAAGCGAGACAGCACCGGTCGTGTCACCATGGTACGCCAATGACATTGCCAAGTATCGCGTTTTCTTTGGCCGCGGGTTTTGGCGTTGGTGCCAGTATTGAAGGGCCATCTTCAATGCGGCTTCGACCGATGACGATCCATCCGAGCTGAAAAAAACGTGCGACAGATCCCCAGGGGTGATTTCGACGATTCGCTCCGCAAGCGCTTCGGTGATGTCGGCGGACATGCCCAATGTGGTGATGTGAGCGACGCGGCCGAGCTGGTTTCGGATCGCCTCGTCGATGCTCGGATGGCGATGACCATGCACGTTGCACCATAAACTGGCGACGCCGTCGAACAAACGCTGGCCGGTCGTGGTCGTCAGCCAACAGCCCTCCGCTTCGGAAATCACCAGCTTTTCGTACTCGGCCATCTGCGTGAACCCTTGCCAATGGGCCGATCGACAAACCGATCGGGAGGGTGCGAGAGGACGATCGTCGGCCATTTGCAGCGACATAATCCTTGACGGGGTTGCGGAGGAAAGGATGGAGAAACGATTTGCGGGTCCATGTGGAACAATTTGCGGTACGCTGCCGAGTGAAAACTCGCTAAAGTGTGGCACCGAGCGATCAGCAAACGGAGTTTGATACCTATGGCCCGAGAAGCAGTCTACCAACAAACCGATCCCGAGTCCGCTACCGAAGCGTTAATGCCGAAGGAGCACGACAGTTCGCTGCGGCCGCGGCGAATGGACGAAATGGTCGGTCAACGCGACGTGATCGAGCGTCTGAAAATCGCGATCGATGCGGCTCAAGGTCGCGGCGAACCGCTTGGGCACATCCTCTTCGATGGTCCGCCCGGCTTAGGAAAAACGACCTTTGCGACGGTCATTCCGACCGAAATGGGCACCACGGTGGAAATGGCCAACGGTGCCGGATTGAAAGCACCCAAGGATTTGCTGCCCTATTTGACGAATCTGTCCGAAGGAGCGGTTCTGTTTATCGACGAAATCCACCGTATCCCCAAGCCGGTCGAAGAGTACTTGTACACGGCAATGGAAGATTTTCGGATCGACATTATTTTGGGCGAAGGGGTTAGCGCAAGGACGCTCAATTACGAGCTGCGACCGTTCACTTTGATCGGAGCGACGACGCGAGCGGGAATGCTGAGTGCGCCTCTGCGAGATCGATTCCAAATCCGCGAGCATCTCGGCTGGTACAATCACGCCGAATTGTGCGAGATCGTCCGCCGCAATAGCGTGAAATTGAAAGTCCCCATCGACGACGGGTCCGCCCAAGTGATCGCTAGCCGTAGCCGCAGCACCCCGCGGCTGGCCAACAACCGGTTGCTGTGGCTGCGAGACTACTCGCAGAGTAAAGCAAAAGGGAAAGTCGATGCCAAGATTGCTGTGGCGGCACTCGACATGATCGGCATCGATGAACTCGGCCTGGACAAACAAGACCGCGGTTATTTGGACACGTTGATGCGAGTGTTCGTTGGCGGCCCCGCTGGTTTGGAAGCGATCGCGCATACGATGAACGTCAGCAGCGATACGCTTGAAGACGAGGTGGAACCCTTCTTGTTACGGAGCGAACTGATCGTCCGAACGCGTCGAGGCCGAATGGCGACACAAAAAGGCTTTGAACACATGAAGGTCACACCGCCAAGTCCGTAGTGGTGCGCCGCTGCCATTGGCCGAGGCTGGAACTGTGCAACTTCACGGCGGACTGCTAGACTTTCGCCCATGAGTGATATAGAGCTTTACGACTACGAGCTACCACGCGAGCGAATCGCGCAAGAGCCCTTGGCCACGCGCAGCGACGCGCGGCTGATGCTGGTCGATCGAAAACACCAATCGATTGACCATTATTATGTTCGAGACCTCCCCGAACTGCTCACCGCCGACGACACGTTGGTCCTCAACAACACGCGAGTGATCCCCGCTCGGCTTGTCGGTTATCGCACGGACACAGGTGGCCGCTGGCAAGGACTGTTCCTGCAAGCCGATGCGGCGACAGGAGCGTGGGAAGTGTTGACGAAGACACGCGGATCGTTGAAGTCTGGTGAGACGTTAACGATTCAAGACCGTGAAGGACGCGATGGCATGCTGCTGGTCGTGGTCTCACGTACCGACGAAGGACACCTGATTGTCACGCCTCGAATGCGGGCTGGCGACGCCTCCCTGCCGCCAACGGAACCGGCTGATTGGCTCGAACAATATGGTCGCATCCCGCTTCCGCCCTACATTCGTGATGGCCACATGGTGGATGCGGATGTCGAAAACTACCAAACCGTCTTTGCCGACCGTCGCGGCAGTGTCGCGGCACCGACTGCAGGATTGCATTTTACCCAGCCGCTACTGAAACACATTCGTGACGGGGCCACCGAGATTGCCGAAGTGACGCTGCATGTCGGCATTGGCACGTTTCGGCCGATCGCGGTCGATCGGCTCGAAGACCACACGATGCACAGCGAGTGGGGCAGCATCGATGCCGCGACGGCAAACACGATCAACGAGCGACGTGAGCATGGACGGTGCATCGCCGTTGGGACGACCAGTGTCCGAGTGCTCGAAAGTGCGGCGGCGGGCAACCATGGCGGATTGAACGCGTGGACTGGGTCAACCGATCTCTTCATCAAGCCACCGTACGACTTCAAGGCCGTCGATGCCCTGATGACGAATTTTCACTTGCCTCGCAGCAGTTTATTGGTGCTGGCCAGCGCCTTCGCTGGCCGCGATCTGATCATGGAAGCCTACCAAATCGCGATCCGCGAAGAGTACCGCTTCTTTAGTTATGGCGACGCAATGTTGATCGTTTAACGCTCTCTGCCTAGATCTTCCCTACTGACACTTCCTGAGTACCAATCGATGCCAAGCGAAGAACATATTCTGGTGATTCCCGAGTCGGTGATTCTTGAAATTGGAGCCATCAACGGGTTTGAATCCGACGTGGATCGGTTTTTGAAGCCCCTGTTGTCAAGCGATCAGCTTTCATTTCAACCACGTGGGGCGATGGAAACCGACCCCAGCTTCAAGCAGTTGATTCCCTACGTGTTGTTGGAGTGGACCGGTGAGGACGGCGCGGTGAAATTGTTCACTTACACGCGTGGTGGCGGTGGTGGTGAGCAGCGACTGCACGCCAAACGAAGTGTCGGTATCGGCGGGCACATCAGCCGCGAGGATGCTGCGGAGGGAGCGGATCCCTATGCGACCGGAATGCACCGTGAATTGGCCGAAGAAATCCAGCTTGGATCAAACTATCAGGAAACCATCGAGGGACTGCTCTACGATCCCTCCAACGACGTCGGCAAAGTCCACCTCGGCGTGGTGCATCGGTTCGTGCTGCAGTCACCCGATGTGAAGAGCAACGAAGCCGACTTAGCCGAGGGTGGTTTCGTCCGTGTCGATGAACTGAAAGCGGACATCGATCGATTGGAAACGTGGAGCCAAATCGCCATTGGCGCGCTCTATCGTTGAAATCCTTCCAACGCCGGACAACCACGTCGTGGTGCTAGGCGATTGCTGATTCGATCCACTGCACGACCTCGTAGACGGTCGTGACGATCACCGAGGCGTGGCAAATTTCTTAAAAAATCACTTGACTCTCGCTTGCCGGAGCCTTACTATCTATCTAGTACACCAGAACGATAGAAACGTGACGGGACATGTTCAATGTTTTTTACGGTCGATCCATCCAATGGCGTCGCGATCTATTTGCAGATTGTCCGCCAAATCAAGTACGCCATCGCCGAGCAGACGCTGCGGCCAGGGCAGTTGCTGCCGAGCGTTCGTCAATTGAGCCAACAATTGACAGTGAATCCCAATACGGTCGCTCGGGCGTTTCAGGAACTGCAATCCGATGGCGTGATTGAAACGCTGCGTGGCCGGGGCGTCGTCGTTTGCTCCGGCGCGGTCGATCCGTGTCGGCGCGAACGCAAAACGGTCATTGCCGAGCGGATCTCGGGCGTGCTCAGCGAAGCGTTTCACGGCGGATTGACCGCCGACGAGATTCGCAAGATCGTCGAATCCAAGATTAATCAACTTGATGGGAAGGTCGCCACGATTGCGACGCCCGTACCGGACTAGCCTCCGCTCCGTGCCACTTTTCTTTCACGAACTCCGTTTGATCCTCTTCGCAGCAAATCACCATGAATCACGTCATCACCACGACCGACTTGACGATGCGTTTCCGCGGATGCGATGCCCTTCGCGGCGTTGACTTGGCGGTTCAGCCCGGAACCGTTTTCGCACTGTTGGGTGAAAACGGAGCGGGCAAGACCACGATGATCCGCATCCTGACCGGATTTCAAAAACCAACGTCGGGATCTTGCCGGGTCTGTGACATGGACCCCGTTTCCAACGCGATCGGAGTACGGCGCCAAATCGGATATGTGTCCGACGCTCCCGCGTTGTATGACTGGATGACGGTTGCTGAAATTGGATGGTTTGCAGCTTCGTTCTACCGGGGAAACTTTCATCACTCCTATCGCCAAAGCGTCTTTCGCTATGAAATTCCGCTCGATCGCAAGATTCGCAATCTCAGCAAAGGCCAACGTGCCAAGGTCGCTTTGTCGCTTGCCCTCGCTCATGATCCGTCGCTGTTGGTTCTCGATGAACCGACATCGGGTCTGGACCCCATGGTGCGCCGTGATTTCCTTGAAAGCATGATCGATCGGGCCGCTTCGGGGCGAACCGTGTTTTTGTCGAGTCACCAGATCTCGGAAGTCGAGCGAGTGGCCGATACGATCGGGATTCTGCACGAAGGCAAGTTGCGACTGTGTTGCCCGCTGGTCGACTTGAAGGATTCGATGATCGAGTTGACCGTCAACCTTGACGATCCATTGGTGGCGCTTCCGAAGTTGCCCGAATCGGTCGAAACGCTTTGCGAGGAAACGTATGGCCGACAACGACGCATCGTCGTGCGCGGGTTCACTGCCGAGATGCACTCGCTGTTCACGTCACGTGACGGTGTCGTTGGCACCAGCGAAAGGCCCTTGTCGCTCGAGGAAATCTTTATCGCGTACACCAAAGGGTCCTTGGGGCCAAGCCGACCGATACCTAACGAATCCGAAACCGCCGAACCGAGCCTCGCCACGGGGAGTCAAGTATGAACGATGGAGCCTTACGCGGATTAGTTTGGAAAGAATCGCGACAATTGCTGCCACTGGTGTTGATTCTACTCGGCGTCGGTTTGCTATTGGTCTTTTTGTGGGCTGGGCTGTCGAGTGATACGTTGGCAATGCAATATGCTGGCCAATTGATTCCCTTCATCTTGCCCGCGTTGTTCGCCGTTGGTGCCGCAGCAGTGTTGGTGGGACAAGAGAAAGAGCAGAAGACGTTGTGGTGGTTGGCTTCACTACCGACCCATCCGCGACGATTGATCTTGGTAAAGTTCGCCGTAGCGGTCGTGGGTTTGGTGATCATGTGGATCGCTTGCATTGCTTTGGTTGGGTTGACACAAAGCAACACCCGCTACTCGTCGCTGGAATGGCTCTCCTACGGCCATTCAATCGGGACGAGCGGTTACGTTTTCTTGATCGTTCAATCCTTCTTTATCATGGTCGTCGGATTCTACACGACGTGGAAATTCAACAACACATTTGCCGGCCTGCTGGCGATCCTCCCCATTTCGTTGTTGCCTTTTGTCGTGCTGCAAGTCGTCAACGAGTCTGCAAACGGATTATTTTCGCCGCATGTGCGTTTTGAGAACACGGCTTTCTCCCTTTACGGCATCCTCTTTTTGGCGATCGTTGCTGTCGCTGGATTGGCCTATCGCGTCGCAACCCAAACACTTGCCCCTGTCGAACCTGAAAGGATCTTGGAGGGTGGAGCTTCATCGTGGATCGATGCATGGCGCCCGACAAACGTCGGTGCAGATCGTGGCGATCCCTATCGGTTTTCGATCAGTTCCTTGGTGTGGCAGTCGGTTCACCACAGCCGTTGGGTTTTGCTAGGCATCACGTCGTTGATCCTTTGTGGACTGGTTGGCGCAGCCGTGTTCGCGCAGCACGAATGGTTTGTTGCAACGCGTGGAATGTCGGTGCTGCTCGTACTCGCCGGCATTCTCGGTGTTTCTTGGCTGGGCGTGTTTGCCTTCACGGGCGATGGCAGTGCAACACGGCTTCGTTTTCTGGCCGATCGAGGTGCCTCGCCGACGGTGGTTTGGATCGGTCGTCATTTGGTTGGCATCAGCATCCTGTCGAGTGCGGGATTGTTGTACTGGATCGTCACGTACCATTTACTTGGCTCGTTTTCCTCAGAGACGCAATCGCCATTGTTGTCGGTCATGACGGTCACCTTGGTCGCAGCCGTGATTTACAGCGTTTCGCAGTGGATAAGCCAATTGACTCGGATGCTGGCGGTTTCGTCGGTGCTAGCACCCGTGATCGCAATGATTGCCAGCTACTGGTTGGCCTACGGTGTGGCCATGTTCGAATTGCCATGGCTGGTCTTGTTGCTATTGATCGCGTTGCCGATGGTTGCAACGTGGCTGATGATGCGACGCTACATGGACGGCAATCGAGGCATCTTGTCATGGTTGGTCTCGATCGCAGGTGTCGGATTGTTCGTCACGGTGCCAATGGTTCGGCCCGCATTCAAGATTGCGAGTTACCCTCGAATTGCGACCGAGGTGAAAACGAAGGCGCTTGCTGCGGCGAAATTGCTACCGAACACGGAAGCCCCACAGCCGATTGCGATGCATGCCATCGAAGGATACCTCGATTCGTACCAACGATCCCTCGTTAAACCACGACCCGGCGACGAAGAACTCGCCCTTTACGAAAAACGGACGTTCAATCCTTACGACTTATTCCGGCCGCCATCTGGTGAAATCACGGATGCGGAGGCGTTGTCGATCGACTCGAATGTGCTGGTCACGATGCTGCACTTGGCCAGCTACCAGAAGGTTCGTTTTGAAGCCAATCCGACCGACGAACAGGAAATTGAACGGACCGGTCAGTGGATTCGTTCGATGACCGATATAGTCAAAGGCTTACGTCAGAGTCCGCGGTGGATCGATCAGGACCGTGCGGATCTGATCGAAGTTTGGCTAACCAAGTTAATCGGCAATGAATCGTTTCGCGAACTGCGAGATCGCGGGTTTAGCAAAGACGCCATGGCCATGTTGGCAGACCAATCGGCGAGAAACGAAGCACGTCGCCAAGCGATCTTGAGATCTTGGCTGGCCCAGGAAACGTCGAGGATCCGTCAACTGCATCATTTCGGTGGCTACCCATCGTCGTGGTGGGACGACTCGGGGGCGGCGTCCTCCGATCCGACCACCGCTTGGACGCAGCCCTGGCTGAAGGACCGAGTTGCCGACGCGGGATTGCGATTGATTCAAGCTGGATCAACAGGACAACCGGTCGAACCGATCCTCCGAGAGTTGCATCAGTTGGTGAGTGGTCCAGGGCACCCCTTCGTGGACGGACTCTACGCGGATCGCTTGCGACTGGGAATCCAACCCGATCGGCCAATCACCTATTTCAATTTCCATACAACCGTCCCGGCCACACAGTGGTACGCCCCATGGGAAGCCCAAGCAAAAGCTTTGGCGCTGGAGTTCAACCTCTAAGCTTGCGACCGACGCATCTCGCTCCTGCTAGGAAGTTGCGTCGTATCCGCCATACAACCCGAGCCCAACGAGACATTCGATGAATCCAATGGCCCTTCCACCTGATTCCAAACATCGTTCGGAGTCCTTCTACTTGTTCTTGGTCGGCTTACCCATTTTGTTGCTCGGTGTTTTGCTGATTGTCGGCGCGGTGCGCGAGCAGATCGCTGCGTCCGAAGTCCGTGTGGAGCTGGCGAGTTTGCAAACCGCAGGCAAACCGATTGACGATCACTCGATGGTTCAATGGCTCGACGAGCGGATGTCGCGAGAGCACAGCGGCGACTGGATGGATGTGATCGATGCCGCAGACGGCTTGAAAACGCAATTCGCCGACCTGATGCGCGAGCCCGACCGCGACGACAATCTGCCCGAAAAACTGGTCGGACCCGGTCAACCCTGGGTCGCGCTGCCGATCAAGCGGCGACTCGTCGAAGAGGCCCAACCGATCATTGAGGCCGCCAAAGGTTTGATTCAAGAAGAGGGTTCACCGTTCTGGCAACCCGCGATGGTGAATGGAATCCAAACTTACTTTCCCGACCGATATCGGCTTCGCTCCCTCGTCGAACTGATTGCGGATGAGTTTCGCATCGCGGTCTATGAAGACGATCAGCCGCGCGCGTTTGACGCACTGCATTTGATCGATGGCCTTGCTGGTGTTGCCGCTTTCCAGTCGTCGATCTGGAGCCAGAATTCTAAAGCGGTTTTTCAACGCGACCGTAACTTTCTGATCCGCCAATCGCTCAAGCTTGCCTTTTGGAGCGACGAAGCGATGCTGGAGAGGCTTCGAGATTCCCTCACGGGACCGGAAAACCCTGAGCAGCGGTGGGAAGAGAGCATTGCGATGGAGCGAGCGATGATGATGGGAATGCTTGGCGGCGAAGAGGGCATGCCGATGGCGGACGAAGAACTCCATCGCCTCTTGCCCTATGGAGTCCCCGCAACATCAAGAAAACACGTGCTCGCATCGATGCAAGAAGCAGAGCAAACCGATGTGCTCCGATTGCTCCGCAGTGCCGATGAGCGCAATGCGCTCGATCGAAAGTACCGGGACCAAGATCGAAACGCTCGGTCGTCTTCAATCACTGCGCTGCCCTTTGCGTCGCTCGAGCCACTCGGGTATCCAACGGGGGTGTACCGAAACGGGTGGTTCATCCGTTCGATCCATATCCTTGCGGGGGACGCGACTGACCGTCGCTGGACGCGAACCGCGGTCGCCATCAAGCTGTTTCAATTGCAACAGGGGCATTGGCCAGAGAAGCTGGACGAGTTGACCCAAGTGGGATTGTCTCCATCGGATTGGAGCGACGATGATCGTCCCTTCTCGTACCAAGTGGCAAACGACGGCCGTGAAGTCTACTTGGCAAACGACGGTCGACTTCGGTTCCCAGGGCTACCGCCGGAACTGAGCCAAATGTCGGATCGGTATGCCTTGACCATTCGATGAGCATGGCCAGCTGGAAAGCAGCGACCACACTCCGTGGTCGTTATTCTCCGTGTGACCGGACTTCCTAAGCCGGACGCTCACTTCAGGCAGCTTCGCCTTCGCTGATTTCGCCATCGTCGCTGACGTCTTCGAAGCGGATCGAGACCTGTTTGCTGACACCCGACTCTTGCATCGTCACTCCGTAGAGCGTTGTCGCTGCGGTCATCGTCTTCTTGCTGTGAGTGACCACAACAAACTTGGATTGATCCAAGAACTCACTCAACACGGTGACAAAACGACCGATGTTCGCCTCATCAAAGGGTGCATCGACTTCGTCCAGAACGCAAAACGGACTTGGGCGATATTGGAAAATCGACATCAACAGCGCGACGGCCGTCAACGCCTTCTCACCACCGCTAAGCAGCGAATTGCTGAAACTCGGTTTTCCGGGCGGCGTGGCCACAATCTCAACACCTGCTTCGAGCGGATCTTCGCCTTCTTCGAGAATCAGATCGGCCTGCCCGCCCCCAAAGGACTTCCGATAGAGCTTTTGAAAGTTTTGCCGAATCGCCTCAAGCGTATCAAGAAACAACCGGCGGCTGTCGGCATTGATCCGGCCAATGATCCGTTGCAACGAATCTTTTGCCGCAGTCAAATCCTGATACTGTCCGTGCAGCTCATCGTACCGCGTCTGCAAACCTTCGAGTTCTTCGAGGGCCTCCATGTTGACCGAGGTGGTCCGCTGCAACTGTGTTCGCAAGCCAGCGATTTCATCCTCGACCGATTGGCGATCTTCGGGTTCTTGCAAATCTTCAGGTGGCTCGCTGTGACGAAGATCAATCTCGTAATCCTCTAATAGACGATCGGCCAAAGTGTCCCGTCGAAGTTTTGCATTGTCACGCTGTGAGGTGATCGCATGAACCGCTTCACTTGCCTTACTGGTTTGCTTGATCGCAACTTCGCTGGCTTTGACAATCTGGCGATTCTCGCTGCGAACGGATGCCGCCGCCTCGGCCAAGCGAGCCAACTGCTTGGTGTTATTCTCGGATTCCCAATACAGCGTCGCCAAACGGCTGGTCGCTTCAAGCATCCGAAGCGTCAAATCGCGAATTCGTGACCGTCCTTGTTCCGCCTGGCTGCGGACTTCGGCAACCGCTGCTTCTCGCTCGCCCTGGTCACGACGTTGCTGCTGCATCGTCGTCGACAAGGCCTCAAATTTCTGTTCGGCTCGAGCCAAATCCACTGAGATCGCCATCACCCCGCTGGTGGCATTTTGCAAAGCCGAATGGGCGCCCGACAACATTTCGTCGACCTCGGCCGCCTCCATTTCCAAGGTCTCAATTTGGTGTTGGCCCTCGGCGATCCGGTTCCCCATCAACTGGAATTCGGTTTCGGACGTTTGCCGCATCTGCTGCGTTGCGACGATCTCGGCATCGATTTCGTCGTGGGCCGTTTGGAATTGCTGCCGTCGCTCCTGCGCGTGACGCAATTCGGCAACGGCAGCGGCTCGATCGGTGATCATGCCACGATGTCGTTGCTCGATGCGTCCTAGTTCAGCGCCCTGATCATCGACCAAAGAAGCCAATCGCTCGGCCTCTTTCTCGGCTTCGTTGAGTTGGAACTGATAGTGTTTGATCTCTTGCTCTGCCGCTGTGATCTGGCTTCGGCGACTGACCAACCCTGTCGATGTGCTGGCAGGACCGACGACGATCGTTCCATCGGTTTCCAACAATTCGCCCGATGCACTGACAAACCGGAGTCCCGCGCCGCTCAATTTCCGTAAGCCCAAAGCGGTCGCCAAGGAATCGACTAACCAAGTGCTGCTGAGCAGATGCCGTGTCAACGGCTCGAACCGAGGCTCGCACTTGATCATCCGGTCGCCACGACCGATCACACCTTTTAGACCATCGAGCCGGATCCGGTCACCTGGCCGCCGACGGGGCAATTCATCGATCCGAATCAAACCCACGCGGCTGTTGATTTGTAATTTGCCGGTCAAAATCGCGTCTTGCAATTCACCGCCGCTGACGATCACATATTGGCTACGCGACCCGAGAGCCGCATCGATCAAGGGTGCCACATGAATGTCGACTTCAAAACACTCGGCAACAATCCCGTGCAGGGATTTCGCGAGCGGATCCTCGGAGTTCCGCAGTTGGTCCAAGATGTTGCGGACGCCCCCCGAGACCCCCTCTTGTCGACGATCCAGGTCCTGCAACACACTTAATCGTTCACTGACGCCTTGCAGGCGAACCTTCAGCGCCGACACTTCTTCGCGGCGGCGACCGAGCGTGCGTTTGCTTTCTTGCAATTTCGCGTCAGCAAGTTCCGCTTCCTTGGCCGCTTGTTCAATCGCGAGCTCGAGCGATTCGACTCGTGTCCGCGTCACGATCGCTTCCTGTTCGGCTTCGTCCAAGGAAACCTTGGCGGATGCAACGCGTTTGTTCAAATTGGCAAGCAGCCGACCCACCTCGGCGATCTGTTGTTCGGCTCGTTGCCGCGACGCTTCCAAGTCAGCCACTCGGCGAACGGTCGCAAGATGCTTTTGCTGAACCTGATCCCGACGGAGGCCCACGTGGTCGACTTCCGTCTGGACCTGATCCCGCTCGGATTCCGCTTCGTTGTTTCGTTGGCGAACGCGGGCAAGATCGGATTCGTACTGTGCCAATCGCTCGTTTGCGGTTCGCAACTCAGCCGCAGCCGAACCCGCTTGCGATTGCAAGAGTCGTACTCGCCGCAACGATTTTGCCACATTGCTTCGCAAATCCGCGACCGCCGCCTCGTCCGCATCGCGGCGACCGCTGAGTTCGGCGATCCGCTGAAGCGAGGTTGACCGCTTGTCCTCCACTTGACGGGCTTCGTCAGCAATTTGCTGCAACTGCATGTCGGCCGCTTGCCGCTGCTCGGTCATCTGTTCACGCAACGATTCGAGCTCTCGGTGCTTTTCGATCGCACCCGCCAGCTGTTGTTCGCTTGACTCGAGCTCACGACTCAAATCGGCCCAATCGGTCCATGCAACTTGGGTCCGGAGCTCTTTCAATCGCTCGGTCGCTTGGCGATACCGTTCTGCCTTGCTCGCTTGGCTCCGCAAACTTCGAAGTCGCGACGCCACCTCGTCGACGATATCGCCGAGCCGAGTCAGATTGGTTTGGACTCGAGCCAATCGGCGTTCCGCTTCAATCTTCTTGGCCTTGAAACGACTGATTCCGGCAGCTTCTTCAAAAATCGCTCGGCGGTCTTTGGCATTCGCCTGCAACATCCGGTCGACTTTGCCCTGTTCGATCAGACTGTACGCATCAATACCAATCCCAGTGCCACGAATCAGGCTCTTCACGTCCTTCAAACGCACGGGGGCGTTGTTGATCAAATATTCCGCTTCTCCACTACGATACACGCGTCGAGTCACGTGGACTTCGGGGGCGTCGACCGGCAGCGAACCATCGGCGTTGTCAAAGATAATCGTCGCTTCGGCCGATGCCGCGGGGCCGCGAGTTTGCGAGCCTTTGAAGATGACGTCCGACATGTCCTTCCCGCGCAGACTCTTGGCGCTTTGAGAGCCAAGGACCCATTTGATCGCGTCAACGATATTGGACTTTCCGGAACCGTTGGGCCCCACAACGACCGTGATACCGTCGGGAAAGTCGAAACGAGTCCGATCCGCGAAACTTTTGAACCCGGCCAGTTCGAGTGCTTTCAGCATGCGAAGTGTATTCTGCTCGGGATCAAGAAAACGGACGAAAGTGAAGAAAAAAACGCGTGAATGGCGAGGAATGCCTGCTTACAGAGTAGATGAAACCTGGCCCCGAGCCTAGCTCTGTTTTTGCCGCTTTTTCCGTTCCTTTTGGCTTTGTCGACGGCAAAGACGGGATTGCGGTGAATTCGCAAAATGGGGTATTTGGAAGGCATGAAATTCAACGTTTTCTTCGCCCCACCGGTACGAACGCATCGACGCGCCTCGCTCGAAAACATGCTTTATCGCATCGTTTTCCTGGGGTCGACTTTGCTGTTGGCCGGTATGGTCGCGACTCGCTCGACGAGTGTGCGCGCGGGCGAAGTCGCGGAAACCGAGTCGGTTTTGGAGCAAGTTGCGAAGCTAAACCAGCACATCCGTGAGGGAGAAACCGCCGCAGCGGCCGCCTTGGCTCGCCAACTTGATGAAGCTGCGCCGCTCAATGTCGATTTGTCCTTGTCGCTCGCTCAAATCGCTCGTGCGTCCCAAAGTCTGGGCGACCATGAATCGGCCAGCGACCTTTTTCGCCGCGCTTGCGCCGCATTGGATCGCCCCGCCGCGGGGCAAATGGCTGCCGAAACAGCAAGTCTGATCCGATTGAGTGCCGCTTGGTTATTCGTCAAAACCCACCAAGTGGACGATGCGATCACGGCACTTGAGACGTCACTGGCCGACGCAGCGGTGATGACCGTCCCGCAGAAACAGGGGGCGGTCGATCTTTGCTTGGAATTGGGTGACTATTGCTTGCATCACAATCGAACGGACGTTGCCAGCAAAGCTTATGAGCTGGCGATGGCGCATACACCATCGGAGAAACGGGCCAAACCAATGCTCGGGGCTGCTTTTTCGGCCGCCTTGGCTGGCGATCGGCCGATCGAAGCAGCCAACCGCATGTTGGCGTTCGTCGATGCCTTTCCGACGCACCCGGATGCCGCCAACTCGCTGCGTGCCGGGATCACCTGCTTGACTCAAATGAAAGCCCTGCCCGAAGCTGTACCGATGCAGAACGACGCTGCGCCACTGCAGAACAAGGTGACCGCCGAACTGTTGCGTCGTTTTCCCGAATCGACACAGGCGGCTGAGGTCGTAGCGAGTTACAGCCATCAAACCGTTGACCAGATCCCCGCGTCGGTGCGTCGCTGGGTTGTCGAGCGAATCATCCGAGAGGATGGCCAGTCGCTCGATGCCAACCTCGTGTCGATGGCGATGCGAATCGCGTCGGACGAATCGCATACCGAAATCTGGGAAGCGTGCCAGCTTCAGCTTGGGCAAAAGGATCAAACGGGCCAAACGACCGCAGACGTCTTAGCCGCGCTGCCCCCGGCCGATGCCGAACGCCTCGTGGCGTTTTTATTGGCACCACCAACGAGCAGTGGGATTGGACCGTTGGCTCGCGAATCCGCCTGTCGTTGGGCGGGTCGAGGCGAAAAATGGTCGCTTTTGGCGATGGCCGCGGAGTCGACTTCGGTCGAAATCGACGATGCATCGCGAACGGCGACGATGGAGCGATTGTTCGCCGAAGCCCTGATGCAGATGGGTCAACGCGATGAGGCCCATCGGTGGTGGACCCAATTGGTCGACCACCGTGGCGTCGATGATTTCGCGACATTGCTTCGGTGTGCCGAAACCGAATCGTCGCTGGGTACCGTTGATGGGGCGTCGAAGCGAATCGCCGCAGCAGCATTGGCTGCCGGGGAAGATCGATTCCGGCGTTCGCTTGTCGCAATGCTAGCAGCCGAGTTGTCGATTCGTCGCACGCGGTTTGACGAAGCGCGTGGTGAATTGGAATCGGTGGTCCGAACCGGTCAACTGGACACATCGCTACGTGGCCGAGCTCAGTGGATGATCGGTGAAACGTTTTACCTACAGCAGCGGTACACCGAAGCGATCGATGCGTATCGGTTGGTCGCGGGAATCGACCCCGATGGCGAATGGGTCGCGGCGGCGCTGGCGGAAGCGGGGAAATGTTTTGAACAATTGGGGAGGACACGGGACGCCGCGGTTTGCTATTCGACATTAGTGAGCCGACATAGCGATAGCCAGTATGCCGCATTGGCGAGCCGCCGATTGGCCGCACTGGCGCCAGCCGAACCCACGAAACCTGGGTCACCATCGAATTCAAACAAAACGTTACGACGATGAGCGATCACACGAAAACCCCATTGCGACGGCATCAGCGAACTCATGTAGCCGGTCTGTTGTCGCGTCTGATACCTGCCGCCGTTCTCGCGGTCGGTGCAATCGTCTGGATGACGCACCTGCAAGTGGCTTTCGCCCAATACCCGCAAAACAATTCGGCGCGAGGCTATCAAACCGGGGCTCCAATCCCAGGGCAACCGGGAAATTTCCGTTCGACACAACCTCAATACGACGGTGGCATTCCCGTCATCCCTGCATCGGCAACGATTCCATCGAACGACCCAATACCGGCCGAACCCGAGGATGCCGAGTCCACGTGGCAGGCACCCGCGTTTGTGGCAAAGATCGCCGAGGGCGGTTGGTTAATGGTGCCGTTAGCGATCTGCTCGCTGATCGTGTTCGCGTTGTCACTCGAGCGGTTGGTGGCGCTGCGTCGGGGACGCGTGATTCCACGCCCCTTCGTTCGCCGCTTTACCGAATGCGTCGAAGATGGACAACTTAGCTACGAAGAAGCGACCGAGTTGTGTGAAGAGTTTGATTGTCCCGTTGCCGAGGTTTTTCAAGCGGCCGTACGGCGATGGGGGCGTCCCATGTTCGAGATCGAGCAAGCGGTCATGGACGCCGGGGACCGCGTTGCCGACGGACTCAAACGCTTTCTCCGAGTTTTTCATGCCATCAGCAACGTGGCACCGCTGATCGGGCTGCTGGGGACGGTGCTAGGAATGATTGAAGCGTTCGAAACGATCAGCAGCCAAGCATCGATCGGTCGCCCCGAGATGCTGGCGTCAGGAATCAGTGTCGCGTTGATGACCACCGCAGGTGGTTTGAGCGTAGCAATTCCCGCTTATTTGGCCTACATGTATTTCAGTAGCAAATCGGACCGATACCTTGGTGAAATCGACAAGCTGTGCCAACGGGTGATCGATTGCATCTCGGCCGAAGGACTCGAAAACTCAGGATCCCAGCGAAGTGCCGCAAAAAAAAGGCGAGCAGCCTAAGATTGGAATTCACGCTTCCGCGTGACCTCTGACACCCGACACGCTGACGCGTGAACTCCAACCCCCTCGTCCCCATGGCCATTCGACGCGAACGAACCGAAGAGGCGACCATCAACTTGACGCCGATGATCGATGTTGTCTTTCTGCTCGTGATTTTCTTTATGGTCGGCAGCAAGTTTTCGGAGGCCGAGAGCCGAATCAATGTCAATGTGCCGTCCATCGGTGAAATGCGTTCGATGACGCGAGTCCCCGACGAACGCATCGTGGTGGTTGGGAATGACGGCAGTTTGTCGTTGGACGATCAAGCAGTGACCCTCGAACAGCTGAGCGAGACGCTGCGAGCCCAACACGCAAACTATCCTGCGCTACGAGTCGCCGTGCGAGGCGACGGAGCAAGCTCGTTTCAGCAGGTTGCCGAAGTGCTGCATGCGGTTCGTAGCAGCGGGGTGGAACAAGTCGGCTTGTCCGCGCGCAGCAACATGCGTCGCTGATTGGGCTAGCGACGAACGAATCGAAACGCCTCATCATCACGTCAACTTGGTGCCGAATTGCTTCTCGATCCTTCTCCTCTTCTGGTCGTCGCAATCCCCAACTCACTTTGGGCGGATCCGCGGTTGGTTTATACCGTGGCGCTGCTCGCGGTGACCCTACTGATTGCAACCATTTGGCTCTTTCGCCGAGGACGACGGCAAGGCCGGCAAGCGGGTGTGATCTGCCTGATCACGTCGATCGCGTTGCATGTCGCCTTGGTCATCTTGATTCCGATGATTCCGAAGCCCAACGGTGGTGCTGCGTCGAGTTCGACGGAACCGGATAATGCGGTCGGCGTTGATGAGATCTCTCTATCATCCTTCGATCCCGAGATGGAGATGGAGGACCATTCTGCGGAATCGCCCGAAGCAGACATCGCGCCGCTGCCGCTTTCGGCCATCGCAGACCTTTTGGAACCGACGCAGGGCGAAGCGATCGCGTCAGTGGAATCCGACCCCCTCACGCCTGCGGAGGCGTCAGAACCGATTGTCAAATCTCCCCTCGACGTAACCAACGAATCTTCAGCCGGCGAAACGGTGGTTCCCGAATCGCTTGCCTCCGCACCACCTGCCGCCATGGAGGATTTGTTCAATGCCCTTGATGCGGAGTTCGCGAAACTGACGGATCCAGTCGAAAGTCGCCCCGAAGTGCCCACGGAGGAACCGGCCACTCAAACTCCATCGGTTGCAGCCAAACCAGCATCGGTGCGAACCGCCACGGTGGAGAGTACGGCCAACCCGGCGACGGTCGCGGGGGAACGCGAAAGCGATTTTGCCAACCGTGTCGGCTCTGCGAAGACGGAAGCGCTTCTTCAAACGGGTGGAACATGGGAAACAGAAGCCGCCGTTGCTGCGGCATTGAAATTCTTGGCGGCCAACCAACGCGCCGATGGCGCGTGGGATCCGCGTTCCAGCGATGCAGGCGTCGAACGACAACCGTTGGGTATGGCACGTCCGGCCGCTGGAACCCAATGTGAAACGGCGATCACCGGATTGGCGCTGCTGACGATGATTGGCGCTGGAAACACACATCAGCAGGGTGACTATGCCGACAACGTTTACCGAGGCTTGGCTTATTTGATTGGGCAACAAAAAGCAAATGGATCGTTGGCCGGCGGTGGCACGATTTACGAGGCCAACTACTGCCACGGGATGGCAGCGCTGGCGATGTGTGAGGCGGCCGCGATCACCCAGGATCCGTCCGCAGTGGAGTCGGCACGGCGAGCGATGCAGTTCACCCGGCGGATGCAGCACCCTTCGACGGGAGGTTGGCGTTATACGGAAAACGACCCCGGAGATCTCAGCCAACTCGGATGGCAAGCCATGGTCTTGGACGCGGGAAGCCGAGCAGGCATTCCGCCAGGGACCGCATCGGTACAAGGCATCGGCCGATTCCTGAAGAGTGTTCGTGCAGGACGCGTTGGTGGATTGGCGACCTATCGGGCGGGTGAAGCAACGAGTCGAACCATGACGGCCGAAGCGCTCGCGACCCGATTGCTGATCGGACAACCGATCACCGCTTCGGAGATTGCCGAAGCAGAGCAGTCGCTGTTGCAGCAGAAACCCGGAGTCGGACAAGACAACTACTACTACTGGTACTACGCAACACTCGCTCTGCACCAATTGCAAGACGATGCTTGGGAAGAGTGGAACGAGGCGCTGCAGCGTAGGCTACTGTCCACGCAGCTTCCCGACGGTCGCTGGCCGACCCAAAGCGTTTGGGGTGGATACGGAGGCAGGGTGTACACGACATCGATGGCCGCGTTATGCTTGGAAAGCTATTACCGACACGCCATTCGCGGGTCGAATAAGCTGCAGCGTCCGTAAGGCGTTCTCGCTGAAATGGATCCTCTTCCTCAACACGCTAGCAGGCACGATGAAATTTGCTCTGACAACCACCTTGGTCTTAACCCTTTCGTTTGTATTTGTTATGGGCTGCGGTCAACCGAGTGACGACGCAGATTCCGCGATTGCAGTCACCATCGAGGGGGGGCCGCCTGAGTTCGATGACCTCGATGCTCATCCCGTACATGGGCCTCACGGTGGCGAACTGGTGGAGCTTGGCAACGAACAGTACCACGCTGAATGGGTTGGCGATGACGCAGGCATCACGGTCTATGTCCTTGACGGAGTTGCGATCGAACCGGTCACGATTGATGCACCGAGCATCACGGTCAGTTTGAAACACAAAGGCAAAGTCAGCTCGTTTGAACTCGAGGCGAACCCGCTACCAGACGAGGAGATCGGAAAAGTGTCGCGATTCACCTCGGCCGAACCTCCGTTGGCCGAGTGGATGGATTCCGGAGCCGAGGGCAATCTTTCGCTCACGATCAACGGCAAGTCGTTCACGGGGAACATTATCCATCATCATGATCATGCTCATGATGACGCTCATGCGGGTCACGATCACGACTAGGTTCGGTCAACGGAACGGTCGTTCGCACGGGACGGATGAAAATGCGGTGAACCTATCCAAGCAGCAAACCGAAATCGATCTGGCTCCCTGCTTCCACCCGATTTTCGAGGGGGCGTGCAATTTTTAAGTACTTGAACAATAGGCGTTTACGGACCTCACCCTTGCTGTGGCGCGCGTGGCGGGGACCCTGCCTGCGCGGCAAGTTGGAGTGACTTTGCAAATTTCGTTTCACCTAGAATACTGGTCTCCCCGCCCGCTCGCGGCTCGTTGTACCTCGCATCTCGGGTGGTGTCCAATACATCTGCGGGGTAGGTGACGAGATTTCGCTCTGGACTTTCGACAAACCGCTGCGAATGATTGCTGCCTTGCGGTTCGCGCTGGTGCTGCGAACATGGGAAAGCCTGTTGCACGGAGGTGCGGTNGTAGCACCCTTGGCGCACCGTCGACCGGGATATCCCTTGTCAAGTTGCACCTCTGCAGAGCTCGACTCCGTTTCTACCGGCAACTGTACGATAACAAGTGAAAATAGCTCCTGCCAGCAATCATGGGACACCGGAGAGATGCCTCGAAAACCTCCTGCGCACGCTTCCGCCGGATGAGCCAAAAAACCTAGGTGCGCAAGAGCCTCAGCAAGCTTGCACCTTCGCAAAAATCGGATAAGCGACGCAGACCTTGTGGATCGGAATGCAACGCTGCCACGACCTGTCCAACGCATGGAACACATTCGGACCAGGAGCCAAAAAAATATCACCGGATTAGGATGTGGGGTACAACGAGCGCTGCGCGGGCAGGGGTGGTTGGATACCTGAACACTGTGTTCGTCACAACTTAAATACCGGACGACCTCAAAAATTGGGGGAGATGGGAGCCAGAGAGGAAGGGTGTAAGGACAATACCTTTGGGAAACACCGGCGTCTGAAGCGCCGGGAGGCGACATGAGGCTCTTGTCCCCCACAGTGGACCTCCGACGATTTTTGGGCTCCAGAGCTTTTCTACGAAGATGGCAAGTCCCGCTACCTGGGCATCAAGATCGAGTACGAATTCGAAAGAGCGGATTGGTATGATGCATCGAAATAAGCGGGGTGGGGCGCTACGTTATGCGGCGGCTTGGTGCAACGGTTTGCACGCATAGACGATCCCGCTGCGTTTTCGGTCAAGCGTGTCGATCGCGTCAATGTGCCGCAAAACATAGGCGATTTTTTGGGCGACCCAGCGAGGTCGATCAATCCAGCCGGCGAGGTCCGACGTGTTGAACTGGCTTGTTCCCGGCGGGACCTTCACGAGTGACAACAGATCGCTGGACAAGCGAAATTCATGCGTCTCGGAAATCGATTCCAACTCGACGTCGTGAACCTTGTACTCCTTGTGCCATCTTCGACGCCGACGTTTGCTCGGGATTCGCGTTTCCATCACATGCACCATCGGGACTTCCAGCACCAAATTCCGATGCGGGAAGACTCGGGTGAAGTAGATCAGGTCTTCGAAAATATCGAGTAAATCACCGCGTTTCGGACTCATTCGGCTACTGTAGATGGGCCCTCCCGCTTTCTTGGCCTTGGCGATACGTGTACGAGCCACGACCGGTTTGACCACGCGAAGCGAATGTCGTTTGAGCAGATCGTGGCATTTGTCGCGAATCGCAGAGAGCCCCGCGCACTGCACTTCAATCAACTCATCGCCTCGAACCGCGTCAATCCGATACGCACCCAAAACGACTTCGGTGTCGGATTCGTCAGGTGCGTAACAACGTTTCAGCTGTTGATGAAGCGTTGTTTCCATCTATTCAGGCTCAATGCCAAAATCTCGAATGGTCGTCAACGTTTTGAGCTCGAGTCCTTTGGCGGCAAAAGCTTCGGCACCACCGGCCAATCGATCGATGATGCCGATCACGTAAAGCACCTTCAATCCAAATGCCTCAGCAGCCTCAACCGCTTTGATTGCACTGCCGCCGCTCGTGATCACATCTTCGACGATGACAACGCGTTGGCCAGACTCGACGGGGCCTTCCACTTGTTTCCCGGTCCCATGACCTTTGGCTTCTTTTCGAACCATGAACCCCTTGAGCGGCAAGTCACGCTGCCCAGCAACGGTGACAATCGATGCCGTGATCGGATCGGCGCCGATCGCCATGCCTCCCACCGCGTCCGGCAGATCGCCTGAGGATTCGATAACACTCAGCATCCCCTGAGCAATTAGGTTTGCGCCTTGGGGGTGCAAGGTGATTTTTCGACAATCAAGGTAATACGAGGCCTTCTTCCCACTGGCGAGGGTAAAATCACCCCGCTGAAGTGACTCACTGCGAAGAAGATCCATTAAGGCGTTACGGTCGTAGCTCATGCTTGTCCAATTGGCACGTGTCTTTCGGAAAACGTTTCGGACAGCAAGTTTAGCGGCGGATTGTCACCGAGGAACCCTGGGTCAAGATGCCGTACAAATCATCGGCATAATCCGCGGCGACACTGATGCACCCCTGCTCACTCGGCTTGGTCGCATAGGGGCTGCCGTGAATGCAAAGCTGGCTGCCAAGATCAAGCCAAAGGTTGCCGTAAGGGTTGTTCGGATTCCCGGAGGGGATGGTACCACCCGAAGCGCCGTAGTAGGTTCGCTCGGATTGTTTGTCTTGAACGGTAAAGGTCCCTGGTTTCGGCGAAGGATCGTTGCCGATCGCAATCGGGAACCGGCCAGCGTAGAGATCGCCGAGGAACAAGGTCAATTCTTTGCTTGACAGGTTCACTTCGGCGCGGAACGGGCCACGAACCACCTTCAATTCCGTTCCCGGTAACACCGTGATCGGGTCTTCGATTCCGTTGATGTTTGCCAGCAATTGCCATGGTACCTCGTAGCGAACCGCAATTTGCATCAGCGTTTCGTGATGGCCGACACGGTAGGCCTGTTCAAGCAAATGTCGCTTGGAATAGATCACTTCGGCTGCCAACGGATCGAGTCGGCCAAGCAGTTCCGAGCGTTCTGAGACGCTCAAATCGGGGGTGTTGTAGAAAAGGCTGAGGGTCGTGAGCGCTTCTTTGCGTTGGTCGCTTGCGTATTGCTGATCCGCCGTTCGGATGGCGTTGGTCAAACCGAGGTTGGGCTTGGACGGTCCGCCGGGGAATTCGGATCCTGCAACGGCGCCGGTTTGCGAAACTGGGTCACTGAGTGAAGTGGAGGTTCCAGAACCGGAAGCGACTGCGGTCACCGCAGGTGTGCTGTCGAGGCTTGGATCAAACGCGGCGATATCCGTCGCCCCTAAATCCGTCGGTGCCCCCCCCGCGTCAAGCGAGGCATCCATCTGACTAGGATTCGGCATATCAAACGACATGCTCGTCGACGGATAGTTCATTCCGTCGTTGGGGGGCGTGTTATTGAGGCTGGCCGAGGCGAAACTCGCCGGCGTGTTTCGTTGCGGCAGCGCGGCGTCGTCCGGTTGGTAGATCGTCAGATCTGAAACGCTGCCGGAATCGGACATCTGGGCCGAGACACCATCCGACACGTTGTACGATTGCCCGCCGATCTGGTTCATCTCATTACGGTAAATGCCATCGGCCGAATCGTTCATCGACGCCGTTGCCGCGGGACTGCCGCTGCTGATCCCCAGTGAACCCAACGATTCGGGCAAACCGCTTTCGATATCAAAGCCACCCTCATCGAGCACCAATTCGGCGACCTCAGGAGGCAACGATTCCGGCGGGGTGGTCAGCGAGACGTAGGCCCCGTACATGACCGTCATCAGCAATACGACGACGGCAGCAGTTTTCAGCGTTTGCACGACTGTCCTCCAAAAAACCGACTCGCAAGTTGCCGAGTCGACGATGGGCATCAAGGTACATTAGAAATCAAACGGATCGCATCCCAATACGACCCAATGCAAAGCAACCTAATCAAATCCGAAGCATCAAGACCAGAGCAGTTTTGACGTATTCCTCTCACGTTTAACAGCGGACGCAGCTCGCACCCCCAAGAATTCTCGCTGCCCATTTCCTGTTGCCCCGTCATCGCGAAATCGGCTATGAGATGGAGAATGCAAGCGGAAGATCGGCCAACTTCGGATTGCTGACAAAAACACCCTCTATTTATTGTTCTGCGATAAGAACACCACGATCCGATACGGAATTCAGAATCATGCATCATGTCAAGAATCTGGCGAAACGTGCCGGGCATCGTGTTCAAAAGACCGTTGGCTATCGATTGCTAAGAACGAAAAAATGGGGGGTCGATTGGCTCGATGACTGCCTGAGAATCGCGTCCGAAGGCTGGCACCCTCAGTTCCGTTCGTTGGAGGTGGTTTTTGACGTTGGTGCGAATATTGGCCAGACAGCACGGAAACTTCATCTGCGTGCATGCCCGCGTACGATCTATTCGTTTGAGCCCGTGGCATCGACGTTCGAGCAACTGCGGTCCAATACGGAAAATCTTCGATCGGTGAAATGTCTGCCTTACGGACTCAGTGACAACGACCAGGAAGCACAGATCAACATTTACACCGCGAGCGTGCTCGCCTCCACCTGCGATCGATCCCCAATCCTTTCGTCTGACTGCGAAGCCTTTGAACGAACGGAAACCATCCAGTTGCGTACGGTGGATTCGGTCTGCCGGGAATTTGAGATTGATTCGATCGATTTGCTGAAGGTCGATACCGAGGGAGCGGACCTGCGCACGCTTCAAGGCGCCTCCGAAATGCTAGCCAGCCACCGTATCGGATTCGTGCTCTTCGAGTTCTATTGCCCGACATCACCGATAACCGAAAACGGCACGTACTGCCCTGTTGATGCGTTTCTCAGCTCACAGGGTTATCGGCTGATCAGCTTTTACACCGACTTTGTTCACGAACAACAATCCATTGGCGTCTACAACGCACTCTACATGGCGACGCCAGAGGTGTTGGTTTGAGGGTGAGGTGTCGTCGGTTAATCGTGTGGTGGAAACGAAGCTGCTCTAACTTGCCCGCATTGCGGCCTTGCCTTGCGAGTCAAGCGACATCGACGCAAGCCGATTAGCGATCAACTGGTGAGCTCCTTGCTCAAAGAAATGGTGGCGATTCGCCTTCATTCCTGCTTGCAACTCCTCAATCCTTTCGTCGGGGATCTCTCGCAGTATCCCGCTGATATCAGCGAGGTTACTCTCGGCAAGCACGATCGAAAAATTTTGCCACGGGATTTGGCCCGCGAATGGTAATCGGTAGCCGTCAGCAAGGAGCACGGGGATGGAACCGAACACGGGGGCCTGAAATAGTCGAAACGACCATCTCCCGAAGCCTGCCGGGCAGAGTGTAAAGGTCGACCGACGCAGCATTCCAATGTCAGAGCCCGCTACTTTGCCGTAGCGTTTCCTCGCATCCTTCGCCGTGCCGACGAACCAGTCAGGTCCTCGGCCAGCGATGTCAAGCAGTTTCCCTCCTCGAACGTGGTCCCTCGGAAGTTCCTGATAGGCAAGCGTTCCAGCAAAGGAATAGAGTAGATCTCGATCAGGCGGATCAACTCGACGCCGAAACAGAGCGTGTAGTAACGGCATTTTCGCAGGGGCAGTTTGCGTCACATAGGGGATCGCACCGATGTCGCATGGCAAAAGGTCGTCGGTCGACTCGAAAGCGATTAACGTGATTCGCTCGTCCAACCCTTCATAGAGGTTTGGGTATGCTCGATTGGATGCTTTCGACTCCCAGACGCTACGTTTTCGCTGCCCAAAATCACCTGAGCCAAATAACAACAAACGCTTGCCAGGAAACCGTTGGGCCGTACGTTCGATGGTTGGGCCAGGATCGGGCAGCGTGTTTTCCCAGACAACATTTTGCAGGTTACAGAACTGAAACAGAATGAGATTGATGGGTAAAAAAACATAGTCTGCCTCGTCAGGATCGGATGTCTGATATTCCTGATGAAGGAACACCCTTAACCGATCGTAGAACCGGGCATGAACGGACATGTGGGGCCCGACCTGGTTATGCACATACTGTTCAACCTCGCCAGGCTCGGGAAAGAAGATTTTCACGATATGCCCAATCGATCACGAAAGAAAATGGTCCTCGCGGTCTTTGCGACCAATTCATATTCCTGCTCACCTAGATATGCGGCGACAGGTGATTCGATTGCCTCTTGGATCGTCGTGTTGTCCAGACTAGCGCCATGATGCTCGGCCAAAACCAGTGTTGGCCGATAACGCGTCCAATCATTGCTCTGAAGCACTTCTAAATCGAGTCCTTCGACGTCAACCGTCAAGAATGAAATTGCCTGATTGTCCGGAAGGTGTTGATCCAAGATTGAGGCGAGTGATTGAGGATTAACTTTTTGGGTGCCCAAAGTCTCGCAGCCCATTTCCTGTGAAACGCGGTTCGCGAATTCAGGCGAAAGGGTCGTTACGGCGCCCTCGGCAAAGATAACCATGTCGCGTTCTTCGCCCGGACGGCCGACGGCAGCGGTTAGGTTGGTGTCCCGTGGTCGAAGCCGCTTAAATGCCTCCATCGCTGTCGGGGCGGCGTCGATGTTTATTCCTCGCCAACCTTTGAGATAGAAAAAGTAGGTATTTGAATACTGAGTAGGGTGATGCGCTCCGACATCGACATAGTATCCCGTTGCTTGCCGAAAGAGGAAACTCTCTAAAACTAGGTCTTCGCCTTCTTGCGCGAACGCATTTCGTTGTCCTGCCAGTGGTTTTCTAAACGCACCAACCCATCGCCGAATCGTTCCCACTTTTTGCTCCTCGTTCATGTCCATTGAATGATGCTGCTTGCGCCGGCAAGTCTAGGAATTCCTGAATTTCACGTCAACCTTTCGCTCATCACCAAGCGATCCGTTACCCGTATCCAAGTCGCATCCCCAATGAAGCCAAGAAGCTCGAAGCACCTCTGCTTTGCTAGCCGAGTCAAACGTGAACGTCCTTGTTTTGCTGCGCTAAGCAATACGACGCGGTTTGCTGGCGTCCACCTCGGAGCCCACTGTCATTTGGTCAATTGTTTGATCCAGCTTTTTTAAATCGACAACGATATCGGCCCAGTGCGCGTCCTTTTTCATGTCGGCGCGTTGGCACAACATGTAGTAGTAGTTCAGTCCTGCCGCAGAAGCAAGATTGAAGAAGCAATTGGGGATGGGGCCAATCGCATCTCGCATTTCAAGAACCTGGCTTCCGGGTTTCATCACCATGATATTCGCCAGCCCGCCTCCGTGACTGGCAACCAACACATCTGCGTTCGAGGCCACTCGCACCTGAGTCTCCCAGTCATACTGTTCCGCTACGAACTCGACGAATCCATGATTCCTGAGAACCGACAACACTTCGCTTTCGTTCTGAATTCTTCGCTTGCCAGCCAGTCTCCGTGACAAGTAAACGCGGTCACCACCGATTGCCACTGGAGTCGCCGCACTTGAATGGTCCACTGCGTTGGATTGCATAAATTGCAGAATTCGGTCTCGCAATTCCCAAATGATCGACTCTTCGTGATTCCCGGTGACAGCGAGGTGTGACGGAAAAACCATTTCGTCACATTCGATTCTTTCAAAACGCTTCAAGAAGCGAACCCCCCCCAGTCCGAACGGCTTTAAACTTTCCACCATGTACGCGTGACGTCGATATTTGTAAGGAAGCAACAGCGTTAGCCTCGAAAGGTCGTACGCTCGCGACGCAAGTTGCAATCTCGGCAGAGCATCGCAAATCCAGTGATAGTACCCACAACTCCAATTGTCAGTGATCCAAATCACAGGATCCGAAAGGTGACTTCTCCTTTGCAACCGACGTTCCAGTGCCGCTCGCCAATGCCCGCGTCGTCGACGCCACGTGAATGCATGATCCTCGCAAACGAACGATTCGACCAAGTATTCGCTGTTTTGACGAAGTGGGCCACGACCGTGTGCCTCGACCGAATGCAGTACCCGCACGGTTGCCGCAGGCATGTCGTAAGCAAGGCAAGACTTAAAAACGTGCAAATCTTCGGCGATTAGGTTTTTAGGATGTGTCCGTATCGATGTTCGTGGACACAGTTCTGGCGGTGCCTCTTGGGAATACCGAGTTTGCATGGGTCGTTCCAACGGCTCGAAGGCAGAAAGTCTAAACGGGTAAAAAGAGGAAGCGAACGAAATGAGATCGTGAAGCTTGACGCTCAATCGATGAAGTCGGATGTATCGAGTTTCACCACCTTGTGTCAACTTCAGACATCCTCTTGATAGCATCACTTGGTCTGCCGTAGTCACCTCCAAGCCCCATCCCAGCGTGCGCGGGTGTGATTATCCGCTCTTTCGACCCGGCGGATAACTTTGCTAAACAGCAGCGAGCAATGTACGAAAACCCATATTGATGGCTTGTTCCATGTCCCAAACTTGTCGCGTCTGTTCCGCTTCGGCCAAATCATTTGGAGCGGCTACGATCATGGGAAAATACGACATCGAGTATTTTCGCTGCTGTGAGTGCCGGTTCATCCAAACGGAACAACCCTACTGGCTCGACGAAGCCTACCAAGACGCGATCATTCCTACGGATGTCGGCTTAGTCCGCCGCAATCAGACGTTTTCGAAGATCACTTCGCTGACCCTTCGCTATCTGCATCCCACTGCATCGCGCTGTGTCGATTACGGTGGTGGCTATGGCATGTTCACTCGAATGATGCGAGACCTCGGACACGACTTCGTTCACCTCGATCCCTATTGCCAAAACCTGTTTGCCAAAGGATTTGAGGCCGATGCCGAACAGCAGCACTATGATTTCTTGACGGCGTTTGAAGTCTGGGAGCATATGGCGGATCCCCAAGTCGAAATCGCCAAGATGGACCAACTGGCTGACCATTGGTTGATCTCGACCGTCGCCCAACCCGATTCCGCACCTCGGCCGGGCGAGTGGTGGTACTACGCGACCGAAGGTGGTCAACATGTAGCGCTCTGGTCTGAAAAAGCACTTCAAACAATCGCTCAGCAGTACGGTCGGCAACTCGTTTCGGCTCGTGGCGGACTGCACCTGTTCAGCCGAAGTCCGGTCAGCCCGTTCTTAGCGAACCAACTGCTTCGCGGCCGTGCCATGGGCATCTTGCAACGAATGCGACGGCGAAAGTCGCTGTTGCAAAACGACTACCAGGTTGCCTTGGAAGCAACCAGTGCCAAACAGAGTTTGGCAACCGTCTCGCCGACTTTGTCCATTCCAACACGGAACGAATCGCTTGATGCGGCCGTGGCGTTCATCACGTTCAACCGCCCAACGGAAACGGCTCAGTCCTTTCAATCGATCCGCGAGGCACGGCCCAGCAAACTGTTCTTGATCAGCGATGCCGCCCGACCCAACGCTCCGGGTGAAGCCGAAAAGGTCGAAGCTTCGCGCCGGATCGCCGAAAACGTTGACTGGGACTGCGAAGTCGTTCGCATCTATGCCAGCGAAAACCTGGGCTGTGGTCGACGAGTCAGCTCTGGGATCACCGAAGCCTTTGAGCATGTCGATCGCTTGATCATCCTCGAAGACGACTGCATCCCCGATCCGACCTTCTTTTCCTATTGCAAATCCCTGCTTGATCGCTACCAAGACGACACGCGAGTCACGGGGATTAGCGGAAACAATTTCCAACAGGGCCATGCTCGTGGGTCGGCAAGCTATTATTTCTCGCGGTACCTGCACTGCTGGGGCTGGGCAACGTGGCGCCGAGCATGGCAAAACTACGATCTATCGATTTCCAAGTGGCCGGCCCTTCGGGAATCGGGATTCCTTGAATCCGTCTTTCCAACGACGAAAGAACGGAAGCACTGGACTCAACTGCTTGATTCGGTTCACGAAAAAAAGATCGACACATGGGATTTCCAGTGGCTTCTTCATTGCTGGTCACTCGGTGGTCTGAACGCTCACCCCAACGAAAATCTGGTGACCAATATTGGCTTTGGTCCCAATGCAACACACACCACCAAAGGCACCCCGTACGCAAACATGAAGCGATCATCCTTGGCCGAAATCACCCACTGTGACGATGTCGTTCAAGACACCGATGCTGACAAATTTTCGTTTGAGCATATCTTTAACGACGAGTCGAGAAAAAAGAGACGACCATTTTGGAAGCGTTTTCGGCTCGATTACCAATCGAATCCCGTTCCGCATTCGCGCGCCGCGTAGAGGAACGTCCGAAGAACTCCATGACCGATTCACCGATCCTGTTTTGCCATTTCGACAACAGTCGCTACTTACCCTATGTCTTGGAAACAGCTCGGCTAACGAATCCTGACAAGCCGATCATCCTGCTTGGCGATGAAAAAAACCGCTGGATAGGGCCCGCCAAGGGCATTGACCATTTGCTTTACCGTGATTTTGACTATGGTCACCTGATCGAGCAGTTTGACCGTCTTTATCGCACGGTCCAAGGTCCGTTGCACCGGCACATGCGTGGCCGCGTCGATTGGCTCAAGTTTGTATTCAAACGGTGGTTCTACGTCTACAACTTCCTCGTCGAACACGACCACCCATCATTCTGGCATTTCGACTCTGACACGATGGTTCTCGTTTCATTGAGGGAACATGAATCCAAGTTTGATGCCTATGACTGCACCGAGCAGTGCAACGGAGATTGTTTAAACGGTTTTGTGCCCGATGCCTCCTTCCTACTGCGGTTTCTGAACTTCATCAACGTCTTGTTTGGCGACGAAGCCTTTTTGCAACAAAAGCAGCGGTTCTTTGACGAGCAGGAACCCACTTTTTCTTTCAACGAGATGTCGGCCTTCGCGGAACTGAAGAAAAGGCAAACGGTCAAATCGATTCGACTAAACACAACCATCGACGGAAGCACTTTTGACGATTGTCTATGCCAGGAACACGGCATGGAAATGGAACGGATTTTTACGGAAAAGGAAATTAAAAAGGTTCGTTGCTCGGACCGAGGCGAGTTCTTTTGCTTCGATGCGGAATCTCGAGAATCGATTCGGCTCAATACGCTCAACCTCTCGTGGGTCCCTGTTGAGACCTTTGAAGTTGTCTCCCACCAGGTCAAAAAGTGTTCGGAAAAACTGTCCACGGGCCCTGGCAAGCCGATTGACCAAATGCCGACGATCTCCGAGTTGCTCTGGAAACAGCATTTCTACAGCTGCTTGCTTGGTAACCTGCGGGCGAAAACTCGCTCGTTCCGAAAACGAGCCCATTGACCACAAATCAACCCATTTTCGCTGCCAAACGACTCCATTGGCCTCGACGATTCTGCTCGTCGCCTGCTACATTGCCCCGCTTGTCCGTTGCCGGGATACCAGAACGCCCGGAAATGTACGCACATCCACCCCCTGGCCCCCGCTGTGATCTTGCAACGTAACGCAACCGACACGCGCATCGACCAGGTCTTGAACCGGTTCGAGGGGCTGGGGCGGACCGTGCGCAACATGAAGTTCAGGATTGTCCGACGCGAGCCAGGAGCGATGGCCCTCAGGCACCTATAAACGATCAATCTCGTCAGCTCGCGGGCCAATGCCTGGCTTAGCCGAGCTTGTTGGAAAAACCATTTTACCTCTACCGGAGCTGATACCTTGACTCGCCAAACTGTGATTGCTGGAAACTGGAAAATGAACATGCGGTGCGACAGTGCCGTCGCGCTGGCAAAAGGGGTCGTCGCTGCCGTGGGCGACCATCCGTCGGTCCAAGTGGTTCTGTGCCCGCCGTCGGTCTATTTAACCGAAGTCAATGATGCTGTGGCGGGAACGCCCGTTGAATTGGGTGCCCAAAACCTCTATGCCGATGGCGACGGCGCCTTCACGGGTGAGGTCAACGCCGCGATGTTAACCGATGTGGGTTGCCACTACGTGATTTTGGGCCACAGCGAACGCCGTACGTTGATGGGCGAAACCGATTCGGACGTCAGCAAGAAGTTGCATGCCGCGCTCGCCGGTCACTTGGTTCCCATCGTCTGTGTCGGCGAATCGCTCGAACAGCGAGAAGCGAACGAAACCGAGAAAGTGATTGAGCGACAAATCAACGGATCGCTCGCTGGTCTTGACGAAGTTCGTGCTGCGGGCATCGTGATCGCCTACGAGCCGATTTGGGCGATTGGCACGGGAAGAACCGCCTCACCCGAGCAAGCCGAGGAAGTTCATGCTTTCATCCGCAAAGAACTCGGCAAGATGTTTGGCGAAGATGTCGCCGCTCAAATCCGGATTCAATACGGTGGCAGTGTCAAACCCGGCAATGCAAAAGAATTGCTCAGCCAACCGAATATCGACGGCGCACTCGTCGGCGGTGCCAGTCTGAAGGTCGAGGATTTTGCCGGAATCATTGCCGCTGGCTAATAGAATCATTGCCGCTGGCTAAAATACGAGCCATTCCCTCAAGACGAAGGATCGCTCATTTCCAAACGCCCCGGGTTGCCTGATCAACGGACTCGCGGCGCCTTCCATTAGGACCAAGTAAATGACCAACACTTTTATCATCGGAACGATCACCGGCGCATTGCTGGGCTGGTTGATGGGTTTTCTCTCGCTTTTTCTGATTCTGTTGGTCTTGATCCAACGGGGCAAGGGAGGCGGATTGACCGGGGCTCTCGGCGGACCTGGCGGCCAAAGTGCATTCGGCAGCAAAGCGGGCGACACGTTCACGGTCATCACCGTTGTGGTCGCCACCGTCTGGGCGTTCACTTGCGCATTCACGATGTGGTTGCTCGGGACACACAAACCGACCGCGACCATCACGAGTTCCCCGTCAGTTGAATCGGGGCCTGGTGATCGTGGTGCCGACGACATTTCCATTCCACCGATCAGCGACGAAGACTTGGCAGCGCCAGCAGCCAGCTTGGATGCGGGACTGAGCAGCCCGGAAGGGTCAAGCGAAGGTTCGCTCGAACTGACACCGGCAACCTCCGAAGCGGAATCGTCGCGAACAGCCGAATCCACCGATGGACCGGAATCGGCGGAAGCCAGCGACGAATCGGCCCCGGAAGAAGCGGCCCCGGAAGAAGCGGCCCCGGAAGAAGCGGCCCCGGAAACCGGAGACGGCAATTAGCGGCCGCATGAATCCCAATACGTTCCATCAAATCCGCAGCATGACCGGACAAGGCCATGCTTCGCAGCCATCGGATCTGGGGACGATCTTCGTCGAGGTCCGGACGGTGAATAACCGTGGGTTTAAGTGCATCCTGCGTTCGCTCGATTCGCTCTCGGCGTTCGAAAGTCGGATCGAGTCGCTTGCGCGTTCCTTGATCCATCGCGGCAGCGTCAGTTTGTCGATCTCATGGAAACGGCCGCCGGCCGATACGGTCCCCCAAATTGATCAAGAGGTGTTGCAGGGCTACCTGAGACAACTGCAGCAATCTCGTGAATCCATCGCACGCTCCGACCTTGCGGGACCGGGAGACGGCAGCAACGTGACGATTGACTTGGCCCAACTCGCGCTGCTTCCGGGGGTGATCATCCAGTCGCAAAGCGACCAACGGGATAACAAAACGCTTTGGAAAGTGATCGAACAAACGATCATGGCCGCGATCGAGAATCTGAATGCGATGCGAGCGCAGGAAGGTTCACACATGGCCGAAACGCTACGCAGCGAGTGCGAAACAATCGGAAAGCATGTCGAACAGATCGCCGAACTTGCTCCCCGCTGTGTCGAAGCCTACCAGAGGCGTTTGGAGACGAAGGTACAGCGTTTACTTGCAAAACATGAAGTCGAAGTGTCCAAAATCGACTTGCTGCGAGAGGTCCAAATCTATGCCGATCGGTCCGACTTCAGTGAAGAGATCACGCGGCTTGGCAGTCATTTGCGAATGAGCCAGAGCGTCTTGGATGGCAGCGGAGGCGAAAATGGCGCCGAGCCGACGGGCCGCAAGTTGGAGTTCATCGTCCAGGAAATGCTCCGAGAAACGAACACGATCGGCAGCAAGGCGTCCGACACCGAGATCTCAGCTCACGTCGTTGAAATCAAATGCGCAATTGAACGCATCCGAGAATTGGTTCAGAATTTAGAGTAACCCCGAGAGAGCGGGGCGGGGGACGTTTCGAGCTTGGCGCCAGCCGCTTGCGAACGGGACATCTTCGCCGCAGAACGACAATGAACAACAGATCCCCCGCAGGCCGATTGGTCATCATTTCCGGTCCCAGTGGAGCGGGGAAGTCGACGGTCGTGCGCCGCTTGTTGAGCGAATGCGATCTGCCGCTTCAGCTGAGCATTTCCGCAACCACGCGTGCCCCGAGGCCGGGCGAACAGCATGGTGAGGACTATTTCTTTCTCTCGGATGGCGAATTTCAAGATCGGATCCGTGGCGGCGACTTTTTGGAACACAAAGAGGTTTTCGGCTGCGGGCATTGGTACGGAACCCTGAAAGAACAGGTCGCCACTGGTCTAAATACTGGGAAATGGGTAATTTTGGAGATCGACGTTCAAGGCGCACTGGCCATACTGGACCAACAAGCGTTCAGCCCCATTTCGCTATTCCTTCACCCTGGGACCATGGATGAATTGGAACGGCGGCTTCGGGATCGAGGTACCGAATCGGAGGAAGCCATCACATCGCGAATGGAAACGGCACATCGTGAAATGCAGTCCCTGCATCGCTACCAATACGAAATCATCAACGAGTCGGTCGATCGCGCCGTCTCGGATATCTGCCAAATTTTGAAAGACCAAAAGGAAAAACAAAGATGCTCGAAGAGCTAAAAGAAGAAGAAATCGTCAACAAGGTCGGTGGACGCTTTAAGTTAAGCACGCTGATCCAGAAGCGGTTGGTTCAGCTAAACCAAGGCAGCCGAGCCTTGGTGAACGTCGACACGCACGACAAAATGTCGATCGTGCTGCAGGAAATCGTACAAGACAAAATCGTCTTGAACATGGACAATGAGGTGCAATCGCTCGAAGAGTTGACCGCTGCTGCCGAGGCGTCCTCCGACGGGCCTGATTTGGATGCATCGGATCTATGACCACCGGCAGTCGCGCCATTTTGTTGGCTATCGGTGGCGGGATTGCCGCCTACAAATCCGCGGTGGTGTGCAGCCGATTGGTGCAGTCCGGAAACGATTTGCGGACTGCCATGACCGGTTCTGCGACCCGGTTCGTCGGCCCCACGACGTTTGCTGCCTTGTCCGGTAAACCGGTGGCGATGGATTCGTTCGACAGCAACCAGCAGCCTTTAGGCGGCCACATTGAATGCAGCCGAGACTTGGATTTGATGATTGTCGCCCCCGCCACCGCGAACTTGCTTTCCAAATTCGCCAACGGTCTGGCGGACGATTTGGTCAGCACGCTGTATTTGCAAGTCGAGTGTCCCGTGCTATTGGCTCCTGCGATGAGTGCTTCCATGTGGGGGAAACCATCGGTGCAGCGTAACATCGCTACACTGCGGCGCGATGGCTGTCACGTCGTGGGTCCCGATACCGGATGGCTAAGTTGCCGGGTAAGGGGCGAGGGCCGAATGAGCGAACCGGAAGCCATCATTGAGGCAGCACGAACGATCCTGGAAGCATAGCCATCGAGGCCCCCGTGGTAATCCATTGGCTGATCGATGGCCTCGATTCCGATGCCGCCACCCTGCTTGGCTGTTACCTGTCTTCTTCGCGTCAAAGAGCTTTTCATGACGATTTACGTCTTCGGACATCGCAATCCTGACACCGATTCGATTTGCAGCGCGATTGCGTACGCGGACTTTCTAAAACGGACGACGCGCCCCGATGCGGTCGCTGCCAGTTGCGGGGCGCCGAACCAACGGACCGAGTTCGCGCTCCGCAAAGCGCATTTAACGCATCCCCGAATCATCATGGATATCCGCCCCGAATTGGAGGATGTTTGCCAACGGTCCGTGATCGCTGCACGGCATGATGACGCGTTTTTCGAAGTCTATCAGTTGATGAAGCAGCATTCCCTGCGTGCAATCCCCGTGCTGGATGACGACGAACGGTTGGTCGGCATCGTTTCGCTTTTGGATCTGTTGGAGCTCGTGTTTCAGGGGGGCGTCGATCCGCTGCATTCACGTGAGGTCTGCAGCAACCTCAGTAAAGTCGCGTCGGTACTTGGCGGCAGGTTGGCGCACGCCGTTGAACCCGACCGCACCGACGATTTTATCCTGACCGTCGGCGCGATGAGCGCCGAAGGGTTTACCACTCGGTTGAAAGGTTTTCCCTCCGAGCGGTTGCTGGTCGTCAGCGGAGATCGACCAACGATCCAACTGCCTGCACTGGAGATGGGAGCCAGGGCCCTCGTGGTCACCGGCGGTTTTGAGCTGTCCAGCGGCTTGATGCAACTCGCACAAGCTCGCGGCGTTTCGGTGATCATCAGTCCGTATGATACCGCGACGACCACGATGCGAATCAAAGCTGCAAGATTGGTCGATTCGGTCATCGAGCGGGATTTTGTCACGTTGCCCGCCAAGCTGCCCGTTTGTACGGCCCGACAACAGATCGTTCGCGCACCTCAAACCGTTTTCCCTGTACTCGATAACGGAAAACTGATTGGCGTGATCAGCAAGAGCGACTTGGTCAATCCACCCAAACCAGAGATTGTCTTGGTTGACCACAATGAATTGTCACAAGCGGTCAATGGAGCCGAGGACGCCGATATCGCCGAAGTGCTTGACCATCACCGCCTCGGTGGATCGCTGAGATCGTCGGATCCGATTCGCTTCACGCTCGAACCGGTTGGGTCAACCTGTACGTTGGTGGCTCGCAAATTCCGCCAAGCACAAATGTCCCCTTCCCCCGCGGTCGCGTTGTGCATGGCGTCGGGAATCATTAGCGACACCTTGTATCTGCGGTCGCCCACAACCACCGAGATCGACCGAGATCTCCTAGAGTGGCTCCAGCAGTTTTGTGAATTGGATTTGGAAGCCTACGCGAATGAATTCTTCGAAGTCGGTTCCGCTCTACGGTCTTGCACGCCCGACGAAGTGGTGCGTGAAGATTGCAAGGAATTCCATGAGGCGAATAGCCGATTCTCGATTTCTCAAATTGAAGAAATTGGCTTTGATTTGTTCTGGCAACGCAAAGACGAACTCGCAAAGGCGCTTGCAAATTTGGCTTCCGAGCACAGCCTTGATTTCTCGGCACTGTTGGTGACCAACATTGCCAGCAACGGCAGCCTGCTGCTGATGAGCCGACAACCGGAGGGTTGGGACGACATCAATTACCCCGAACTCGAAGAGAATCTCTACGAACTCGAAGAAGTGGTCAGCCGTAAAAAGCAACTCTTGCCGCTGATCATCAGCCTACTCGACTCTGCTCCTGCGGAAGAACCGGGCTAATGCATCCTCTTATCAAAGTTGGCCGCGCGTTGTGGGCCCTCCCGCGATCGCTCGTTGTACCCCACATCCTAATCCGGTGAAATTTTTTTGGCTCCTGGTCCGAATGTGTTCCATGCGTTGGACAGGTCGTGGCAGCGTTGCATTCCGATCCACAAGGTCTACGTCGCTTGTCCGATTTTTGCGAAGGTGTAAGCTTGCTGAGGCTCTTGCGCACCTAGGTTTTTCGGCTCATCCGGCGGAAGCGTGCGCAGGAGGTTTTCGAGGCATCTCTCCGGTGTCCCATCATTGCTGGCAGGAGCTATTTTCACTTGTTATCGTACAGTTGCCGGTAGAATCGTGCAGTTGCCGGTAGAAACGGAGTCGAGCTCTGCAGAGGTGCAACTTGACAAGGGATATCCCGGTCGACGGTACGCCAAGGGTGCTATCGGTTCCCGGCGGACGACCGACCGTCGGGGACTCTTTTCTAAGAGATCATTGGACACCGGAGCCATACCTCCAAAAAACCTTGAGTCTGGGTTCCGCGCGCTTCGGTCGGATGAGCCGGTTTTTTGACCGAGGAGTCCGAGAGCCACCGCACCCATGAACCGCACCTCCGTGCAACAGGCTTTCCCATGTTCGCAGCACCAGCGCGAACCGCAAGGCAACAATCATTCGCAGCGGTTTGTCGAAAGACCAGAGCGAAATCTCGTCACCTACCCCGCAGATGCATTAGACACCACCCGAGATGCGAGGTACAACGAGCCCGCGATCGGGAGGGGTGGTGTACCTCGCCCTTTGCGAGAGTCGAGCAGAGCGAGGGAGAGCGGTGGTGTACCTCGCCCCTTTGGGAGAGGTCGAGCGCAGCGAGGGAGAGGGTTTCGTGGCACCCAATTGACTTGCTCCATACGCCCCCTTTCGAATGGTTGATACTTTCCATCGGTTTCCAAACCCCCATCGATTCGTCAGGCCACCCTCGGGGCGGGCGAAGCTTAACGACTCAACCTCATAATCAAGACTCATCGATACGCCCAAAACCTTCTTCGATCACGTGCTCCTGATCGATGCCAACTCCTTCGATCGTTTGAACCTCGCCACTGGGCCAGCGAATTTCAATGTCGCAGTGACCGCTAAAGTCGCCGAGCCCAAACAGCAGCATCGGTTGATGGGTTGATTGATAACTGCTGCCCCCCACCATTTGCTCAACCAAAACGCGATCGCCAGCGGTCACACTGACCTGCGCCCCAATGCCGCGACGCGGTGAGGCGTGACCGATCAGTGACACCTTCAACCAGTGACCTCGCTGCGAGTCATTCCTCAGCACTGCGGCAGGCTCATTTTGATGCACCACCGCAAAGTCGGTGTCGCCATCGTTGTCGAGATCGATTGACGCGACACCACGGCCGACATGTTTTTCGGAAAAGAACGATCCGCTACCCCGGCTTCGATCGTGCCAACGCTTGCCATCAAATTGAAACGCGGCGGGCGGCATTTTCAAGAGCGGGTTTTCCAAGAAATACTCAACGTGCCCGTTCGTGAAAAACATGTCTTGTAAACCGTCTTGGTCGAGATCATCCATCACGACACCAAAACCGAGAAGTTGCACCGTAGGTGTATGCAGCCCGAGATGGCTGGTGACGTCTTGAAAACCGGCCGGCCCAATGTTTCGATACAACGTATTTGATTCATCGTAATAGTGAGTGACGTAGATGTCTTGCAGCCCATCACCATCATAGTCTCCGATCCCCAAGCCCATCCCAGCCTGGTAGAGTCCTTCGTAGTTGACCGCACATCCATTCAAGAGTGCCCGGTCTTGGAAAGTGCTGTCGCCTAAGTTCATGAACAAGAAGTTTGCGGTGGTATCGTTGGCAACATAGATGTCCGGTTTTCCATCGACATTAAAGTCGGCGACAGCCACTCCCAGCGACTTGCTGCCATCGGCAATCAGACCTCGCTCCGCAACCTCGTCGCGAAACGTTCCATTGCCGAGGTTGATGAAGCAAGCATCCTGCATCGGCGGTGTTTCACGAGGCTGACAGATCCGCCGTGCACCGCTCGAATCGCGACAATCCAGCGGGTGCTTCGGATCGTACTCGAGGTAGTTGCAGACATAAAGATCCAAGAGCCCATCCCCTGTGACGTCGGCAAAGGCGGCTGAGGTGCTCCACTGTGACCCATCCACGGTTTCGGTGGCAACCGTCACATCGCGAAACGTCCCATCCCCCATATTCTCCAACAGCACATTGGGACCGATGCAAGTCAAGTAGAGATCGTCGAAACCGTCGTCATTGTAGTCACCGACCGCAACGCCTTGACCGTAATCGTATCGGCCAAACCCCGCCTGTTTGGTCGTGTTGCGGAACGCCAACTGCGATTGGTTTCGAAACAGTCCTACCGACGGTTGCGAAGGTCCCGCCGGTTTCGTCGCGTCGCCCCCTTGGGAGAAAAACAGATCCCAGTTCCCATCCAAGTCATAGTCCAACGCACCGACGCCACCCCCGAAGCCTTCGGACATCATCAAGTCGCCCGTGGCACCGTTCTCATAGACATGCTGCACTCCAGCCTCGGCAGCAATGTTTTCAAACTGGAACGGAGAAGCCTCGGGTTCGATGGCCGATGCTTCCCCGTCCAGTGATGACTCCGGCTGTGGCGAGCGAATCAGATCGCTCAGATTAGGGGCTTGCCCAGCGTCCGCAGGGACGTGGTGCTCGTTGAGACCGGTACTCCCTGCGCCAGAGGAACCGCCGCTCGGGGTATCCGGATTTCGCTTATTGCATCCTGAAAACAACAAGGCTGCAACGAGAATCAGTCGAAATCTTGCGCTCATGAAAACCTGATCAGAGGTGATGGTTCGAGTCGACAACGGTTAGTAACGATTTCCCGACGACGCTTCAGGTGATCGTTGGTTCGAGTATACACCTTCCGGTATTTTTCGTCATTGCTTGTCCCACTTGGCGACAGGTGCCGACGACCAACATCTTTTGGTGGTCAATCGCTTAGTCATTCGCAGTGAGTGCTTCAGCAAAAAATTCCCGGACCGCCTCGCTTGTTTTCGGGTTCAAAAACGTCATCAGGTGCCCTTGTCCGGGGAGTTTTGTCAATCGGCATTGCCCTCCGGCGTTTCGTATTGCATCGGAGAATGCGACACTGCCTTGGATCGGAACGATCGCATCGGTTTCACCGTGGATGATTCGGACGGGCGGGTCTTTGCAGGAAACATGAGCGATCGGTGAAGCCAACTGGTAGACTTTGGGGTTCTCGCGCCGCGAGCTGCCCAGGAAGTAGGCGAGCGTTGTATTGTCCAGTGGCAAGTCTTGGAAATCACAGGGGGGGCCACCGACACAGGTCGCGAGGATCGCCGGTAAAGCGATCCAGCGAGGATCGTTTGCTTTCCACTCGCTGGTAGCCACCTTCGTTTCGGTTGGCTCGTCTTGTAAGGCGGATAACAGTAGCGCAAGGTGACCGCCCGCCGAGTAGCCAAACAGCCCCACGCAATCAAGGTTGAAGTGATAGGTTTCGGCATGCTTGGCAATCCAGACCAACCCCTGGCGGAGATCGTCGAGCTGAGCAGGAAACCGGTACTGCGGAGCGAGCCGGTAGTTGATCGTGACGGTCGCATAGCCTTGGTTTGCCAAGAATCGCGAGTAGCCCGAGATGGTCCATTTGCTGCCGCTGACCCATCCGCCACCATGGACGACCAGAACGGTTGGGTAGCCACCCGTGGGTGGCTCGGTAGGGGGCAAAAGAACATCACAAAGGCCCGCGTTGCCATCCACGCGTTGGTTGTATCGCTGGTCTGGAAATGCGCGAAGCTCGTAAGAGGGATCGGTGGCGACAGCTTGGCCGACCATCCAGCTTTCGAAGGCCAATAAGCATGCGAAGGCAAAACAGAAAGGGAGGCGCCGAAATCGCAGGGGATATCGTTTTCGTAAAACCGCTGGCAAGGGTTCAAATCCTGTTCGATGGAAGCGTTTTTTGGGCGGTGGGAGGGTTTCGCCCTCAGACGTATAATAGGAGACTGTCGACTCGTTGATCCGTCAAATTTCCCACAGCTTTGTAAACGAAGCGTACCAAAAGTTCCCCATGGCCATTGAGCTTAACACTGTCCCGGAAGCGGTCGAGGCGATCCGTCGCGGCGAAGTGATCATCGTCGTTGATGCCGAAGATCGCGAAAACGAAGGTGATTTCGTCTGTGCTGCGGAAAAAGCGACTCCAGAGGTGGTCAATTTCATGCTGTCCGGCCGTGGACAGCTATGTGTTTCGATTTTGCCTGACGTCTGCAAGCGACTGGAACTCCAACCGATCGTCGCCAACAATGACGCCCCCCTGAAAACCGCCTTCATGACGCCGGTCGACATCCGTACGGCCAGAACGGGGATCACAGCACGGGAAAAAAGTGAGACGATCCTGCGGATGACAGCCGACAGCGCGAGCGCAAGCGAATTTGTTCGCCCCGGGCACGTTTACCCCTTGCTCGCCAAGCAAGGTGGGGTGCTGAGACGGGCCGGGCACACCGAAGCGGCGGTCGACTTGGCTCGAATGGCAGGGCTGAAACCAGCAGGGGTCGTTTGTGAGGTGCTCGACGAAACGGGCGACCGGGCGACCCGAGATGGTTTGGCGGCGATCGCCAGGCAACGGAACCTAAAAATCATCAGCATCGAGCAATTGATTTCGCATCGCCGCGTCAGCGAGAAATTAATCAGTCGCGCTGCCGAAACGTCTCTGCCAACGATGTACGGCGATTTTCGGATCGTGGTGTACTCGGTGGAATACGAAGCCCAGCAACCGATTGCGCTGTATTGTGGCGATTTGACCGCACCCGGAATCGCCCCCTTGGTGCGGATGCACAGCAGTTGTTTTACCGGCGATTTAGTGGCCTCGCTACGATGTGATTGTGGCGATCAATTACACATGGCCATGGAAATGATCAGTGCCGAGGGTCGCGGGGCTCTGATCTATTTGCCTCAAGAGGGACGTGGAATTGGGTTGGCCCAAAAGATCCGTGCCTATGCGTTGCAAGACAAAGGGCTCGATACCGTGGAAGCCAACCATGCGCTCGGGTTCAAGGCAGACATGCGGGATTATGGAATTGGGCTGCAAATCTTGAAGGACCTAGGACTCAGCGACATCCGGTTGTTGACCAACAATCCCAAGAAGACGGAAGCGTTCAATTTGCGAGGCTTTGATTTACGAGTGGTGGATCAAGTCCCGATCGTGTCAGATCCAAACGTTTACAACAAGAAGTACTTGGAAACCAAACGAGAAAAGATGGGACATCGATTGCCGTGAATGATTGGCCCCGTCGAATCGCAATCGTTGGCGTTGGGCTGCTTGGCGCGAGCGTGGCAAAATCGGTACGTGCCACGATCAAAGACCTTCATGTCACCGGTGTCGTCCGCGATCCTGGCAAACGCGAATCCTTGCTGCTGAACCACGTGATCGATTCGGGAACCGATTCGATTGAGACCGCCAGCCGCGATGCGGACGTCGTGGTGGTGGCCACGCCCGTAAACCATATCGCCGATTTTTCCTTGCGTGCTTCCGCTGCATCGCCCGCAGACTGTCTGATCACCGACGTCGGCAGCACCAAGCAAGGGATTGTAGATGCCGTTGCAAAAGACCACGACGCGATCCAGAAGTTCGTCGCAGCTCACCCGATCGCGGGCAGCGAAAAGACGGGGGCGGATTATGCCTGTGCCGACCTTTTTCGTGGCAAGATGACCGTTTTAACTCCGCATCCGCAAACCTCGGTCGAACAACTCAAGCGGGCGGAACGGTTTTGGCAATTGACCGGCTCGCGAACCGTGACCATGACGCCCGCAGAACACGACGACCACTTGGCAGCCGTCAGCCATGTGCCACACTTGGCATCGTCGGCGGTTGCCAACTTGGTTGCTGCAGATTCCGCAAACCTGGTCGGCAGCGGGTGGCTCGACATCACTCGCGTTGCCGCAGGCGATCCGGGGATGTGGTTGGCGATTTGCCAAGAAAATCGCCAAGCGATCCGACGGCAACTTGCACAACTCGCCGGTTCGATCGACGATTTGCAGCAGATGCTGAAAGACTCCGACGACGTTGGATTATTGCGTTGGCTTCAGCAAGCCAAGAGCATTCGAGATCAAGCACGATAGCTAGAAACACTGTTTACCATTCTTGAGGAACGCGACGATGCCGCTTTGGCAGATTGATATTTACCCTGCGGACGGACAAACCGACCGTGAAGCTCTGCGGACCCAAGAAGAGATTCATGAGCTTGGGCTGCACGATTCACTGAAGGTTGATTTTGCTCGCGGATTTTTGGTCCAAGGCGACTTTGCTCACGATCAAGCAATCCAGTTGGCCGAAACCTTGTTGGCCGATAGCGTCACCGAGCGATCGGTGGTCGCGATTGCCGGTCAAGACGCACTCAACGAGCCCCCAGGCGAAAACATGACGCTCGTTAATGTGTTGCCGAAACCGGGAGTGATGGATCCTGTTGCTGCCAGTACGATTGCGGCAGCCCGCGATATCGGTTTTGACGTTCACGCGGTGCGGACTCTTCGCAAGTATTGGCTGAGTGACGTTGACGATGCCATGCTTGATTCGATCTGCCGTCGCGCCCTCTCGAATGACTCGATCGAGCAAGTCGTCGTGGGTCCGCTCGAAATGGACCAACTCGACGTGGGCCAACCCCACGCGTTTCAACGGGTGACCGTTCCAATCCTTGAACTCGAGGGAGAGCAACTCGAAAAGCTCTCGCGTGATGGGCAGCTTTACCTCACGCTTGTCGAAATGGAGACGATTCGTGACCACTTTATCTCGATCGGACGTGATCCAACGGATATCGAACTGGAAACGATTGCCCAGACTTGGTCTGAGCACTGCAGTCACAAGACGTTGGCAGGGCGAATCCACTACCGTGGCCCTGGCGCTGACGGCACTCCCGAAGCCGATGAGCGTCAATATGACAACATGCTGAAGGAAACGATCTTCGCGGCGACGCAGTCGATTCGCAAATCGCTTGGTGAAGACGATTGGTGCGTCAGCGTCTTTAAGGACAATGCGGGTGTCGTGACGTTCGACGACGAATTTCACGTCTGCTTTAAAGTGGAAACACACAATCACCCGTCTGCACTGGAGCCCTATGGCGGTGCGAATACCGGGCTTGGCGGCGTGATCCGCGACCCGATGGGAACGGGGATGGGAGCCAAGCCCGTTTGCAATACCGACGTGTTCTGCTTCGCGCCGCCAGACACCGACCCCAGAACCTTGCCGCCGGGAGTCCTGCATCCCCGTCGTGTGATGAAGGGTGTGGTATCGGGGGTGCGAGATTACGGGAATCGGATGGGCATCCCCACGGTCAACGGCGCGGTCTATTTCGACCCGCGGTACCTCGGCAATCCGCTCGTCTATTGCGGCAACGTGGGAATGATTCCCATCGGCATGGAAGAGAAGGAAGTCATGCCCGACGATTTGATTGTCGCGATTGGTGGACGCACGGGGCGTGATGGGATTCATGGCGCGACCTTTAGCTCGGCCGAACTCACCAGCGAGTCCGAGTCGCTTTCGGGCGGCGCCGTTCAAATCGGTAACGCCATCACGGAAAAGATGGTCCTTGATGTATTGATGCAAGCCCGTGACCGTGGTTTGTACAACGCGGTGACCGATTGCGGCGCCGGTGGTTTTTCGAGCGCCGTAGGGGAGATGGGGGAAAAGATCGGTGCGGAAGTGTGGCTGGAGAAGGCACCGCTGAAGTACGACGGTTTGACCTACACGGAAATTTGGATCTCGGAGGCGCAAGAGCGAATGGTCGTTTCCGTGCCGCCGGAATCGTGGGATGAGCTACGCGAGCTTTGTGAAAGTGAGGGAGTCGAAGCAGCAATCCTCGGTCGATTCGCACCCACCGGAAGGCTGCAACTGACCTATCAGGGTCACGTTGTCGGCGATGTTTCGATGTCGTTTCTGCACGATGGACGCCCGCCGATCATCCGCGATGCCGTCTACCATCCACGGCCAACCGAAGCGGCCTGTTTGCCTTCGCTTGATGCGGAGGGACATGCCGACGTACTGCTCAAGGTCATGGGCAGTCTGAACGTCGCCAGCAAACATTGGATCATTCGCCAATACGATCACGAGGTCCAAGGCGGCAGCGTCGTCAAACCACTGGTCGGTCCACAATGTGATGGGCCCAGTGATGCTGCGGTCGTGAAACCGCGACTGCAAAGTCGTCGAGGCTTGGTGATGTCGTGTGGGATGAACCCGCATTACGGTGACTTTGATACCTACCATATGGCGACGTCGGCGATCGACGAAGCGATTCGCAACGCGGTTGCTGTCGGAGCCGATCCCCGTCAAATTGCGATTCTCGACAATTTCTGCTGGGGCTACACGGATCGCTCGGAAACACTCGGCTCGCTGGTACGTGCGGCGATAGCATGTCAAGACATGGCGATGACCCTCGGCACCCCCTTCGTCAGCGGTAAAGATAGTTTGAACAACGAGTTCAGCTACAGCGACAGTGATGGAAAACGGCAGACGATCGCGATTCCTCCTAGTTTGCTGATCAGCGCCATGGGGCAAATCGACGATGTTGGCCATGCGGTGACGATGGACGCCAAGCAAGCCGGCAATGCTGTCTTCCTGATTGGTGAAACCAAGTCCGAACTGGGGGGGTCGCACTTGCTGTTGGAACTCGGGATTTCGGGCGGGCAAGTTCCAACCGTGGATCAGCCGCTGGCCAAGATAACATTCGATGCGATGTACCAAGCAATCAAGAATCGATGGGTCCGCTCGTGCCACGATCTGAGTGAAGGTGGCTTGGCGGTTGCCGCGACAGAAATGGCGATGGCGGGTGGACTGGGCATGACCTTGGAACTGGAGTTGTTTGCCGATTCCGGTTTGTCCGCGACCGAGATCCTGTTCAGCGAATCGAACACCCGATTCTTGTGTGAAGTCACCCCCGAAAATGCCACCGCTTTTGAAAGGCATTTTTCAGAATCGGGTGTGACGGCCCGCCGCCTAGGTACAATAGAATCCATCGAAAACCTCGTGGTGCGTTCGGCGGATCAAACCTTGCTGAACGTGGAGCTGAAAACGGCAAAACAAGCATGGCTTGAACCGCTCAACTGGTAGTCGAACCTCACCCCGCGACAAGAGTCTATGATTTCAGCCATTCAAAAAGCATCGATCACCGTTGTCATTTCGCGCGGGCAATCTCGCAATCCGGACAAGCGTGCGATGGAGCAAGCGATCGCAGAAGCAGCGACGAAAATCGACGGTGTCGACTGTATCGTGCTGCCTCATCTTTATGACCTTCCCAAATCCAGCGACTCGTATCGCCAGCTGTCAGAGATCGATGGCGATCTGATTGTCTTTTCGTGGATTTACTCGCGCGCGGCTCACTGGGTTCTCGATCGAAATGGCATCCAAGGACAAGTCGGTGAAGTCTTGCTTGAGGAGACCGAGGACGACGATCAGGCTTTGCCCAGCGAGTCCTATCAGGGGGAACCTGATGCAGACGTAGTAGATCGCGTAAGTCACCTTTATCCACGCCCCAATCGATCGATTCACTGTGTGGATTTGAAACTCGCCGACGAGGCGACAACGTTCCTCAACGAAATGCAACGGATCATCCGACTCGCAAAAGCATCCGAAGATTCGCAAGGTTCGGCGGGACAGTTGCCCATCGTGGGGGGACAGTTGATCGAAGTCAATGAAACGACGTCGCGGCGTTGGTACCCGGTGATTGACTTTGATCGCTGCACGAATTGCATGGAGTGCATCGACTTCTGTTTGTTCGGCGTCTACGGCGTGGATGGCGTTGAGAGTATCTTGGTGGAACAACCTGACAACTGTCGAAAAGGTTGTCCGGCATGCAGTCGAGTGTGTCCCGAGAACGCGATCATTTTTCCACAACACAAAGCACCTGCAATCGCAGGTGCCGAAGTGGACGGCGAAGAAGGATTCAAGATCGACCTTTCACAATTGTTTGGCGCACCGAGTGGAAGCGACGATCCTATTGCAACGGCTGCTCGCGAGAGGGATGAGCAACTGCTTCTGACGGGCCGTGACGCGGTTGGTCTAGATGAGAAATTAAAGAAACGACAAGCCGATCAAGCCAGCAAGCCAAAGGATCCGTTGGATCAATTGATCGATTCACTTGACGATTTCGACCTTTAGCGAATCGCCGTTTTCCTTCCTATTCTTTCCAACTTCTCACCAACGCAACAGACAGGGTCACGAACCTTGCGGTACCGCGCTGCAAGTGAGTTTCTGAGTGAACTCGGCGCGGTGGATTTCCGATAGCTCTCCTAGGCTCACTCGCACCTCGGAGTTATTCGTGACCAATAGAACCTATCGCCCCCGCCGGCGATCCCACCTCGCATTTTTGCTAGCAACCTCCTGCTCCTTCGCTGGTCTACAGAGCGGCATCCTTGCTGACGAGTCACCGTTGGAAGTTGCGGAATCCGCACCGGAGTTAAAACTGCTCCCCGCATCGAATCCGGCGATCGAATTCGAAGAGGTTCGGATTGCGCGCCGGCCATGGCTGATCGATGCGATCAAAAAGACCCCTGAAGAGCTCGGGCAAACGTCACCGTCTCCGCGCCCGTTGCGGGCACCGCAAGCTGCGTCCGACCCGCCGTCGCTTCCGCCTCGCTCGCCCCAAGCGGCGGCCACGGCACCAGCACCTTCACGCAATCCAATCCAGCCGCCAGCGACGACCGCAACCGTCTTGAATGATGGTTGGGTCGCTCGTGATGCGATGACGAGTCGACAGCCCTTGACCGATCCCCAGCCCATTGCAAAACCGGCGCCCAGTGCTCAACCGGCGCCCAGTGCTCAACCGGCGCCCAGTGCAAAATCGACGATTGCATCGGTCCCGACGCTCCAGCAACCGACGACACAACCGAGGCCCGCAATCGTCACCAAGCAAGGGCCCGTCAAGGCAGAGCCATCCGCCGCGGCGTTGCAACCAACGGACGATTCCTTTGCGGAAGTCGAGGTGGAGTCGCCGAAGAGCGACGAGAGCGTCAGCGATGCCGTTGAAGCGGAAGTTGAAGTTGAGGCGGAAGATGAATTGTCTTTGATGCCCCCAAGCGAAGACGAATTGGCAGCAACACGCGAAACGATGCAAGCGGAGCAAGAACTTCCGACGCTGGAAAGCTACGAGGCTCCTCAAAACGCTTCCGAGTCGCCCGAAGAAGAGATTGCCGAGAGCCGCGGGGATAAAGACCTTGCCGAGAGCAGCAGGGATGACGAGGCGCAGGCATCGACCGAAGAGGTCGCGGTTCGTCGACTTCGCATCGATCGCGACGGAACACCACGCTCGGTCGGAAGCCAAACGACGGCAATCAAAACACCCAAGAGCGTTGAATCGCCGAAACGAGAGAGCATTGCGGTCGAAAGCTCAAAGGCAGTCACGCGTCATTCGGTGGGAGATCAATTCAGTGCGGGGGATGCGATCGCGGAACCCGAAGTTGCCGAGCCGGAAAGACCGGTGATCCGTGATTACACAGGCCGACCGACCGAACCGCTGCGGCTCTCGACATCGGTGCAGCAGATGCGTGTGCCCATTCAACGGTGTTTGCAGTACTACTATCAGCAAACCGAGATCGCCAACGGTCGAAGCAATTGGGGCATGATGCATGCCATGATGGTTTGGGGAATCGATACGAAGATCCTTGCCAACAACCGTGAATACAGTGCCATTGCCTGGATTGCGGGTAACAACGCATGTCGGGGCCAGCGGCTGCTCGGCCCGGGGCCACGGGGCGGTTTGGAGGTCAAAAGTGGCATCGGGCTGCAGGGCCACCAATCGCAGTTTCTAACGGTTTGTGCCTTGACCGGAGTTCCGATCGACTACCCGCTGTACGTCGGCCGCCAAAAATATTCGGTCCGGGATGTCGTGAACTTGGAAATGGCCGATTGCGAAAGCGGCGACGAGCTGACGTTCAACTTGATTGCGTTGTCACATTACTTAGACACCGATACGACGTGGATCGGGGCCGACGGTCAGCGTTGGGACTTTGAGCGATTGATTCGCGAAGAGCTATCTCAGCCGATCGTGGGGGGGACCTGTGGCGGAACGCATCGCTTGATGGCGTACGATCACGCACTTCGTAAACGCCGTGTCGAGGGCAAGCCCATTTCGGGCCAATGGCGTCGAGCCGAATTGTTCACGCGAGACTTTCTGAATTACGCCTACACCTTGCAGAATCGCGATGGTTCGATGAGCACGAGTTGGTTTGAAAGCCGCGGCGACAATGGCGACTTGGATCGCAAGATTCAAACGACGGGCCACATTACGGAATGGATCTTGACCAACGTTCCCGACTCGGAACTGCAAGACCCTCGGCTGGTTAAGGCGGTTCGCTTCCTGCTGGCGTCGATGTGGAACGATCGTGATCACGAATGGGAGATTGGCCCCAAGGGGCACGCGCTTCGGACCTTGGCGCTGTTCTACGAACGAGCCTACAAGTCAGGTGCGGCGTGGCAACGCCCCGCCGTGGCGCAAGGGCAGCGGTCAAACCGACGCTAAGGGAGACAAAGATCGCTCCGAAAAGCTAGAATTCGCAGCCGATCTGCTTGCCGGTTTCGGCTCTGTCGTCAATACTTGGGATTCACTGGTTCTATTTTCCTTGGATCCCCTTTTTCCTTCGAGGATCGCCCGCTATGGCGACCCAACGCCTCACCAAACACAACGCTGCGATGATTCGCGCGGCCATCGCTCTATTGAAAGATCGAGGTGCCGACGCGATGTTGATGTTGTTGGATGGTTCGACGGATTGGAAGCGGATTGCCGAGATGGCGCAGCCGCTTGAAAAGCCGATCATCGTCGCGGTCGATTCGCCAGAAGACCTCGAGGGGGCATCGGAGGCCGGTCTAAAACCACTCGCACTGAACAAGGAAAAGGCTCCATTGTTGGAGCGTCTGCAGCACGCACTGCTCGAGTCCGCTGCGGACGAGTACATTCGCACCAATGGCGAAGTGATCGCGCTTTACAGCGGTTTCCAGCAGGGACGCCTCGATTCCATCAGCCATCTGCAAATTGATGAGCGGATGCGCCAATTGACCGTCCGCGACCTGCAATCGATTGAGAGCCGTGTGCCGCTGAAGACGATCAAAGCGGTGATCGATCTGGCCGCTCAAATCGGCCGGGAAGGTCGCGAAGGGAAACCCGTCGGAACACTGTTCGTCGTGGGGGATACTCGGCGTGTCCTGGAACATGCCAACGACAGCGGTGTGGATCCCTTCCGGGGTTACAACCGCAAACAGCGAAACTTGCTCGATAAGAAGGTCCAAGAAGACGCCAAGGAAGTCGCTCAATTGGATGGAGCCTTTATCATCAACAGTGACGGTGTGATCGAGAAGAGCCGCCAGATGTTGGAGGTCTCGCACGAAGATCTGACGATGAGCAAGGGGCTTGGGGCAAGACACTGGGCCGCCGCCGCAATCAGCCAAAAGACCAAGGCCATTTCGGTCGTTGTGAGCCAATCGACCGGAACGGTGCGACTGTATCAGAATGGGTTGCTGGTGATGCGAATCGAGCCGATGGATAAGAACGTCAAATGGCAAGAATTCAATTTTGAGCCACCCACGAAGAGTCCGCCGGAGGCTTAGGATCAAGCGGAAATGAAGTGGCACAGGCTTCCAGCCTGTGATGGAGGAGAACCAGGCTGGAAGCCTGTGCTACATTGCAAATCCGACACTTGTTTTCCGCTCGATGCTTAGCTGGAGAGCGACGCCTTCATCTTCTTAGGGGCCCGATTGGGAGAGGATCGTTCGTGGTCGTTTTCCATTTAGCGGTTGAAGCAACAATCGATCGCGACGAGTCCGCTTGAGTCATTTCTTCACGATCGCAACGACCCAACCGCCTTTATAGGGTGCGGTCAGGGTGGCGACACCACCGCCCTGAATCGTCTTTTTCATTGGGCGGTAGCCTCCCGCAGCGGACGTCTGTGTCGTGATCCCCATCGCGACACTGATCCACGTCACCTCGAAGGTCCCTTTTGCGTTCGACAGATCAAGTCCTACGGACCCACCATGGGTAAAGTAGAGTGCATAACTCTGCCCCTCTTTCGCCGCAACGAAGGCCTCGTTGGGCTCGCGATTCGATAGCAGGTCCATCCGTGGCGAAACATTCCAAAGCTTGATTTGGCTCTCAAGTAGACGTGCGGCTTTGATACTCCCTTTGGCAAAGTCATTCAGTCCGTTGCCAGCATCAGGTCGGTGAAACCGAACGCTTGCCGAGCCGCCGAGAAGATTGCGCCAAAAGCGTTCGACACCATCCTCTGGCCCACCCGTTCCAAAGCTCATGTAGCCACTGCCATAGATTTTCGTGTGGTTGCTCGGGCGGGGGTGCCGATTCACTTGCTTCAGAAGCCATTGCAACCTTTCCCAATGGGTATCATCGAAATTCCGGCTGTTCACCTGCGAGATGTCCGCAAACATGTAGTGCTTCGGGTCTTCGAAGATGAGCGGAGTATGCTTCGCCTTTTCGGCTTCAAATGCGTCGTCGAACATATCCGTTGTGCAAACGAACACCCCCTTTTCAGCCGCCTTGGCTTTGATGAACTCAATCCAGTATTGCCCCCACGCAGCAGGCGTGGATGTTTCGTTGTCCATGCAATAAAGGACATGGTGATGGGCAAGGCTATAGGACAACATTTTGGCCACGAAAGCCTCTTGATGCGCCCGAACTTGTTCGAGCTTGGTGTCATACCGCGGCATTCCTTTGATGGTGTGGAAAAAGGGCTGTGCGTCTTGGCTGGGGTGCTTTGGATAATGGACGGCGAAACCGATTTGCTCATAGGTGTAGTTGGTGTTGTTCCCCGGATTCCAGGGGCTGGTCTCCCAATGGTCCACCGAAAAATCGAAACGATCCCAGACCTCGATCTGCACGATAATGCCGCGTTCGGCGGTCCACCTCAGCATCTTCTCAAAACGGTCCCAGTATGCTTGGTTCCATTGATCGAGGTTGAACTTGCCATCGGGAAGTAACTGATGCGGCTTGAGTTCCTTACCCTCACGCTGGCTCATCGTGTTTCGGACGTAGTTGGCTCCAACCGCATGCATCTCGTCGAGGTGCATTTCCAGGTCGTCCATCAAAAAGAGATGGTCCGTGTTGCTTCCGCCCAGCAACAGAATGGGTTTGCCTTGGTACTGCCAATAGCGAGGGTTGTTTTCGTAGGGTTTGATCGGATCGGCCGCAAACAAGCCGAGCAGTGGGACGGTGAGCGTCAAGATCCAGGCCAGCGTGCTGGCCAGAAGTCGGAGGTGGAAGTGGGGCATGGTCTGTGGTTGCCTGTCCGTGGGGTGGGTGTCGCGGCGGGTATCGGATCCATGCGTTATCATACCAAATCGACACAGCGCGTCCCGCAATGACGATCACCACCTCCCTCTCCAACGAAGGTCTTGCGCCATGAAGGTCACTCCCTCCCGACGTTCTTTCTTACAAACCCTTGGCCTCGGTATCGCTGCGGGTACCAGCGGATCCCTCAGCGCCCAACAAAACGCGACGATCCCGGGATTTGAAGAGACCGAGCCAACGACGACGCCGTCGAAAGCATGGCAACCCGTATCGAACCGGAAGATCCGAATGGGAATCGTCGGTTACGGCGTGTGTCGTTTTGGTGCAGCCTTTGGATTTCAAGATCATCCCAATGTCGAAGTGGTCGCCGTGAGCGATTTGATTCCGCAGCGGTGTGCCGAACTGGCGAAGGCTTGTCGCTGCGACAAGACCTATCCGTCGCTTGAGGAGTTGGTCAAGGACGATACGATTGAAGCGGTCTTCTGTGCGACCGATGCTCCCAGCCACACAAAGCATTGCATCGAAATTCTCAAGCACGGTAAGCATGTCGCCTGTGCGGTGCCCGCTGTGTTCGGTTCACTCGAAGAGGCGGACGAGTTGTTCGCCGCCGTCAAATCATCGGGCCAAAAATACATGATGTTTGAAACATCGTGTTTTCACGAGGATCTTTATGCCATGCGACAGATCTACAATGCCGGTGGGTTTGGGAAACTCATTTATTGTGAAGGCGAATACTATCACGATTCCATCGAACAGATCGACTCTTACAAAGGGTGGCGAATCGGGTTGCCACCACAATGGTACCCAACCCACTCGAATGCCTATTACGTCGGCGTTACCGGCAACAGCTTTACGGAGGTTTCTTGTATGGGGATTCCCAGTACTCGCGAAGCCTTTCAACCCCAAAATAATCGCTACCGAAATCCACTGGGCACCGAGGTCGCTTTGTTCCGCACCAACGAGGGCGGTATGGCACGGATGGCCGTCAGCTGGGATACACCCGGTTACGGTGGAGAAAAAGGCCGAGTACGGGGAGAGAAAGGGTCATTGGAAGGGCAGTACCAAGGACTGGAAAAAGCACTTCCCGATTTGGCCAGACCACCGCTGCCCCCAGGCGTTTCGGCGGGGGGACACGGTGGATCACACGGACACCTGACCGAAGAATTTGTTACGGCGATTCTCAAAAACAGAAAACCCTTGGTCGATATCACAAGTGCTTTGAACATGACCGTTGCCGGCGTGGTCGCACACCAATCGGCTTTGAAAGACGGCGAATTGATGAAGATTCCGCAGTTCTCCCATTAGCCGTTCGCTTGGATTTCGGTTTGTCCTTGATTCCCATCCTGAAAACCCGCTAGAAACGGTTTATGGGTTCGAGCTTCTATCTATCGTGTTTGTGGCCCGGATTGCCCGAAATCTGGTGGCGGGGCCGATTGAAGTCACTGCCGCTGGCGGTGGGGTTCGCGATTGCGCTCAACCTCTTCCTGATCACGGGCTGGGTCTTTCCCCGTTGGATCTCTGGAGGATTGTTCTGGATGGGCTCGTTGGTCGGACTGGTCGTGTGGGGTTACTACGTCGTCCGCGGAATCCGTGAATTGCCCGAATTGATCCATCCACGCCAGGTCAGTGAAGAGCCGGACCGATTTACCGAGGCTCACTTGGCTTACTTGCAGGCGGATTGGCGAAGCTGCGAAAAATTGCTGACGGGAGTGCTAGCAATTGAACCTCGTGACCCACCCTCCTTGATCATGTTGTCAGCGGTCTACCGACATCAATCGCGGCTCGCAGACGCAGAGACGTTGCTCGGTGAGATCGGTCGATTGGAAGTTGCCGACGCATGGTGGGTCGAAATTGCGACCGAGCGTCGACGGTTACAGCGTGCAATCGCTACAAAACAAGAGGAACAGCAGGGCGGCGTGGCTGCCGAAAGCGGCTCCTCCAACGAACCTGTCACCGCTGCCGATATGACAGAGGCGACGAAGCAAGTGGCGTAGTCGCTTCGCCCCGACATTCCTTAAAACTGCGCAAAGTGGAATGCCTCGCGGCGTTCCACGGAAAAACTTGTTCGCATTTTTTCTCGCAGTTTCTTGTCAGTTGACGTGTTTTGGCGTTTATCGCCCTCCTGTCTCCTATCCCCTGGTTTTGACCTAACCGGTAGAATAGTGAGGAACCAGACAGTCATCGCGACTTGTTGGTCTTCCATGCCCCATGTTCCACACGATTGTGGTGCGCCAGAGCGGATGTGGCGTACGGTTTGCTAGTTAACGTTAGTCGCGATCCATGAGTCGCCAGTCTGACAGCCTGCGTAACGAGAAAATTTGAAATGTACGAACGATTTACCGACCGTGCCCGAAAAGTCATGCAATTGGCCAATCAGGAAGCTCAACGGTTTAACCACGAATACATCGGCACCGAACACATCCTGCTCGGCCTTGTCAAAGAGGGGAGTGGCGTGGCCGCGAACGTCCTCAAAAATTTGGAGGTTGATTTGCGGAAGATTCGGCTCGAAGTCGAAAAACTGGTTCAAAGCGGGCCCGAAATGGTCACGGTAGGCAAGTTGCCACAAACGCCGCGGGCGAAGAAGGTCATCGAGTATTCGATGGAAGAAGCTCGCAATTTGAATCATAGCTACGTCGGTACGGAGCATATTTTGCTTGGTTTGCTGCGAGAACAGGAGGGCGTTGCGGCTCAAGTCTTGATGAACCTGGGTTTAAAGCTTGAGGATGTGCGTGAGGAGGTCTTGAACTTGCTTGGGCACGGGCTCGAAGGTGCCGAAGTCGGTGAGCGAGGCGGGCGCAGTGGCGATGGCGAGAGCGGCGGCAGCCCCTCAGGCAAGAGTGGCAAGAGCAAGACGCCTGCTCTCGACAGCTTTGGCCGCGACTTGACCGAGTTGGCAAAGAAGGGCGAGCTGGATCCAGTGATTGGCCGCGAACACGAAATCGAACGCGCCATTCAGATCCTCTGTCGCCGAACCAAGAACAACCCCGTTCTGTTGGGTGAGGCAGGCGTGGGAAAAACGGCGATCGTTGAAGGCTTTGCACAGCAAGTCATTTCGGGCGAAGTCCCCGAAATTCTCGCCGACAAGCGTATCGTCGTTTTGGACCTCGCCATGATGGTCGCGGGCACCAAGTACCGTGGTCAATTCGAAGAACGCATCAAGGCCGTTATGACCGAGGTGCGGCGAGTGAAAAACACCATTCTGTTTATCGACGAACTGCACACGCTCGTTGGCGCCGGAGGGGCAGAAGGAGCGATCGATGCGGCCAACGTACTGAAACCTGCCCTGTCACGTGGTGAGATTCAATGTATCGGTGCAACCACACTGGACGAGTACCGCAAGTACATCGAGAAAGACAACGCCTTGGCACGTCGTTTCCAAGAGATCATCGTCGAGCCAACCGGCAAGAAAGAAACGATCGAAATCTTGAAGGGTCTTCGTGAACGCTACGAAGAACACCATCGCGTTCAGTTCACGGACGACGCGATCGTTGCTGCGGTCGAGATGAGCGAACGTTACATCACCGCTCGCTGCTTGCCCGACAAGGCAATCGATGTGATCGACGAGGCCGGGGCTCGGGTTCGACTTCGCACCATGACTCGTCCACCCGATTTGAAAGAAATCGACGAGGAAGTGGAAAAGCTGAATAAGGAAAAAGAAGACGCGGTTGCAAACCAAGACTTCGAAAAAGCAGCCAACCTTCGTGATCAGGCCGAAAAGCTTCGCAAGAAGAAAGACCAAATCACGCAAGAATGGCGAGAGAAGAGCCAGCAAACCGATGGCATCGTCGACGAGGAAGTCATTGCGGAAGTGGTCAGCAAAATGACGGGCATTCCGCTCACGCGACTGTCGACCGAAGACAGCATGCGGTTGATGAAGATGGAAGAAGAGCTGCACAAGCGAGTCGTCAGCCAAGAACAAGCCGTCACGGCCGTGGCGAAGGCGGTTCGCCGCAGTCGCAGCGGTTTGAAAGATCCGAAACGACCGACCGGATCGTTCATCTTCGCAGGCCCGACGGGCGTCGGCAAAACGTTACTTGCCAAAGCACTGGCGGAATACATGTTCGGCGACGCCGACGCATTGGTGCATATCGACATGAGCGAGTACATGGAAAAGCACAACGTCAGCCGGCTGATCGGTGCACCTCCCGGGTTCGTTGGTTACGAGGAAGGGGGCCAATTGACCGAGAAGATTCGCCGCCGACCGTATGCGGTGGTTCTGTTCGATGAAATCGAAAAGGCCCATCCCGACGTCTTCAACATGCTGCTTCAAGTCATGGAAGAGGGACGGTTGACCGATTCGTTCGGACGCAACGTCGATTTCCGAAACACGATCTTGATCATGACCACCAACGCGGGGGCCGAGGCGATCAAGAACGAATCGGCATTCGGTTTCCAAAAACCGGATGGCGACGCCAGCTATGACTCGATGAAAAGCCGAGTGATGGACCAGATCGAACGCGTTTTCCGCCCCGAGTTCTTGAACCGGTTGGACGACACGATCATCTTCCGTCATCTGACCGCCGAAGATCTGAAGTCGGTGATCGATTACGAATTATCGAAGGTTCGCGAGCGTTTGGCCGATCGCGGCTTGGCCATCATCTTGACCGACGACGCGAAAGAGTTCTTGGTCAAAAAGGGCAGCAACCTCGATTATGGGGCACGCCCGCTGCGTCGAGCGATCGAGCAGCGAATCGAAGACCCGCTCAGCGAAGAATTGCTACGCGGCGCGTTCGAAGGTCAAGACACCATCGTGATCGATGCCTTCAAGGACGAAAACGGCAAGACAACGCGTCTGACGTTCCGAGGCGAGAAGCGTGGTCTGCCCGAGTCCTCCGAAGAGGCAGTGGGCGCCGGCGTTGGCGAAGGCGAATCGAACGACAAAGATTCGTAGTCGCCAGTAACTTCCCATGAACGAAAAAAAAGGCGTGAAGAGTTTCCTCTTCACGCCTTTTTCGTTTTGACTCTTCTAGCGGACTCCGGCGCGGTGTTCCGGACCAAAGTCGATTTGCCGGAGCCGCTGGGCCAACGTTATTGTATCAGGCTTCGTACTGAATCACGTTTCTCGGTAGCTTAGAGATTGATGACCACGCCCAGATCAATGCCTTGAACCCAGAGGCTCGAATCGTCAAACTTGAACGGTTGGCCGCCGAATTGGGCCGGGTCACCAAGTGACGGGCCGTCGTAGATCGGGTTGATCACATCGCCGACCTGAGCCACGTTGTCAAAGTACATGAACGAGTAACCTACACTCAATGCCACGTTCGGTCGGAACTGGTACGACAACTTGAAGTTGGCTTCAGGGATGAAGGTGAACACGTCGCGATCTTCATCAACGTAGCTGTCGAATGGCAACGCTCCGCCAACGCCCGTGGTCGCAGGGAACGGAGTTCCGAAGGTCGACGTCCCTTGTACCTTGGCACTTTGACTCATGTTCCCAAGGTGAACCTTGGTCAACGATCGAGCGGTCCAACGGCCACGTGTCTTGCTCATTTCGAATCCGATTTGACCACCATCGAAACGGTTTTCAAGCTCATAGGCGTCTGTGAAGTCGTAGAAGCTGGATGCGGCAGCCGAGCCACCAATAAAGCTTTGGCTGTGCATGTACAACGAATCGTCAATGCTGAAGTGAGAATAGCCGCCGAGCAACTCCAGCTTACTCGTGCTACTGCAGCCCAAGTTGATCCGTGCGTAGGCTTCTGCGGCCCACATCTGTAGCTTGCTTTCGGCCTGAATGTTGCCATCCACGAGCGGCAGCAAACCCACTCCGTTGTGCCCAATCAACAGGGCGTTCTCACCGGGGTTGGGCGAGTCAAAGAAGGAGTCACTGGTGTCAAAGAAGGGGCGACCGATCGTGATGTCACCATTGCTGGCGTTGCTGTACGATTCGGTCTGGTCTCCGACGATCCAGAAACGGCCACCGATTCCGATGTTCTTGGTCACGTACTTACCATAGTCACCGCGGAAACCAGCCGTCAGATCACCATCGATCCCGTCGCCGAAGACGGTCGTCGCGGTTGGACCGATTGGGTCTCCACCCGGTGCATTGACGGTAATCAAGGCCGGCATATCACGATCAGGCGTGAACCACAACAAGGCCTCGGAGGTCCCCCAGCAATTGCTGCCGCAACCGGATAGGTTTCCAAGCCCTAGTCGGCTGCTCAAACTGCTACCGCGACAACTGCTGCAACCGCCGTCACAGCCCGCTTCGCATACCTGAACTTGATCGCAGTTTGATTGGTTCATCCCAAGCAAGCTGCCATCAAAGAATCCAACCGGTTGCAACTCGCTCGAATCCATGGGTGCGTACAGCTGTGGTGCTTCCTCCGATGCGGCGGTTGGGTACACTTCATCCGTAACGTAAGCGCCCTGATCCGTAACGTGGGCATCCTCATCGGTGTGAGCGGCCGGCGCAACCGGACTGACTCGTTGAGCGTAGGTCGCTTCCTCAGCAAAGTAGGCATCTTCATCATAACCAGGAAGATCACCGATGCTCGTTGACGCGCCCTGTTGAGCAAAGCTCATGTTTGAGGCAGACAGCAACAACGCTGTCAGGGTCAGGCCTCGTAAATTCGTTTTCATAGGAAATCTCGTACAGTCCGGGAACACAGGATTGACTGGTATAACTCGATCGACTGAATTCACCGTCAGATGTAGAACCGCCGGAACACCGAGAAAAGTCATCCCAGACTGCCTAGCTTGATCCAGAAAGCATGCAAAGTTTCACTAACATCACTGAATTAAACGTTAGAATGGATGTTTCACGCGGATCGGGTGCGTGAGGGAGAAAACTGACGAGCTTATGACCGAAAAAAAACGCGAAGAAAACGCTATGGCTACTGGAGAAACCGAGCCCAAGATCGAACCGTTCTTGGGAATGCCCCCTGTGGGTGACGAGCTCAATGAGGCAGGTAACGGCTTGGGGAATCAAGGCGGCCTGCAGGTTCAAGGCGGCCTGGAATCGCTGCCCGAGTCGAGTCCGCCCACCAAGCCGGTCGTGCAAGGCGAATTGGTCGATTCCGGCGATTTCAATCCCATCATCCCTCCACCTTCGCCAAGTTCACCAGCCACAAGCGACCGGCACATCGGTGGAAATCACAAGGCCTTGTCGCCGTTTTCGCGTCAAGGCATCAGTCCAAGGATGATGCGCTGGCGGCGGAAGTTGAACCAGATCAACGAGCTCGAAGCAACCCTCAAAACCGAGGACGATTTGTCGCTGCGCAAACGATCTTTGGCGCTGCGTTATCGAGCCATGGCTGGCGAGAAGTTATCGGCCCTGCTTCCCGAAGGCTATGCACTCGTCCGAGAAGCGGGCCGTCGGGCCCTGTCGATGCGTCACTATGACGTGCAGATGATCGGTGGCATTGCATTGTTTGAAGGTTGTATCGCCGAAATGCAAACGGGCGAAGGAAAAACCTTAACGGCAACGCTGCCCATGTACCTGCATTCGCTAGTGGGCAAGGGGGCCCATTTGGCAACGGTGAATGATTACTTGGCCAAACGTGATGCGGAATGGATGAAACCGCTCTATGAGATGCTTGGCGTCAGCGTCGGCATCATTCAAACTCCCGATGAGCAAAAAGATCGGCGTGTCGCCTATGGGTGTGCGGTGACCTACGGAACGGCCAAGGAATTCGGGTTCGACTTCCTCCGCGATCGCTTGCTACTGCGCGCTCAAAACCGACTGCAAACCGAGATGCTCGGCGACGGCGGCGGTGGTTTTTCGGGTGGCGGCGATGAAGTGGTGATGCGAGGGATGCACTTCTGCCTGGTCGACGAAGCGGACAGCATTCTGATCGATGAAGCCCGTACGCCGCTGATCATTGGCAGCATCGAAGACACCGTCCGTGACCAGATTGTCGAAACGTATCGCTGGGCTTCGATTCACGCTGCGGAATTTGAATTGGACGAGCACTTTGAAATTGACGACGACACAAAGCAGTACGAACTGACCAGCCGAGGTCGGCAAAAGGTGCGTGCCTTGCCGAAAAATGATCTGGTTCGCACGATGGGGTTGGTGGACCTCTACGAGTACATCGAACGATCGGTGAAAGTGTATCGAGAATTCTTGCTCGACCGGCAATACGTTGTTCGTCCGAATGAGAAAGGCATTGACGAAATTGTGATTGTCGACGAGTTCACCGGTCGATTGGCGGAAGGTCGAAAATGGCGAGACGGAATCCATCAAGCGATCGAAGCCAAGGAAGAAATCGAGATCAGCGTTCCAACGGGCCAAGCCGCACGCATCACGGTTCAGGATTTGTTCTTGCGATTTCCGAACCTTGCCGGCATGACCGGTACCGCAGCCACCAGCGCTCGGGAACTTCGCCGGATCTATCGGACCCCGGTGATACGGGTTCCCACCAACCGACCGCCCAAACGCAAACGTTTGCCCGACCGTGTCTTCGGCACGATGCTGGCAAAGTACGAAGCGGTTGCCAAAGAGGTCCAACAAATCAACACCGAAGGACGGCCTGTTCTGATTGGAACACGGTCGATCGACAAGAGTGTGATCTTGTCTCGCATGTTGACGGAACTGGAGATCGAACATCAGGTGCTCAATGCCAATAACGTGGCCAAAGAAGCCGAAATCGTTTCGGCGGCCGGTGGCAATGGCAAAGTCACCGTGGCGACCAACATGGCCGGTCGCGGTACCGACATCAAGTTGGCCGATGACGTTGAGCAACTTGGCGGGATGCACGTGATTTGTACCGAACTTCATGATGCCGCGCGGATCGACCGCCAATTGATCGGCCGTTGCGGGCGTCAAGGCGATCGTGGTTCCTACCGTCAATACTTGTCTCTCGACGACGACATTCTCAAAAGCGGCCTCGGCCCCGATAAGGCCGAGCGGCTCAAGAACAAAGGCGAAGTGCTACAGGGATCGGCCGACAAACAGGCCAATTTGTTCCGCAAAGCCCAGCGCAAGGTCGAACGCAAGCATTTCCGTGACCGCATGGTGCTGATGCACCACGAAAAGGAACGTAAGAAGATGCAAAGGGAAATCGGCCAGGATCCCTATCTGGACACTCCCGATTGATCTGACTTTTTTGGGTCATCCGACGGAAACGCTCGCGGAACCCAGACTCGAGGTTTTTGGAGGTATTTCTCCAGTGTCCAATGGTCTCTTAGAAAAGAGTCCCCCACGGTGGCCTGACGAATCGGTGGGGGTTTGGAGACCGATGGAAAGTATCACCGATTCGAAAGGGGTCGTAGGGAGCAAGTCCATTGGGTGCCAAGAAACCCTCTCCCTCGCTGCGCTCGACCTCTCCCAAAGGGCGAGGCAAACCACCACTCCTCCTTGGAGGTCGTCGGCCTGTAAGGAAAGGTCCAGGCGAAGCAGGAAGCAATTTTTTTTGACTCGGAGCACAATCAGTGTTGACAGCCGAATCGAAAACTGACTATTCCCAACCCAAACCCGAAAACTCGATGGCAAAGATTGCAGGATGCGATCCATTGCAGGACCGCTTTTTGGGCAATGCGTTGAACGCCTGTGGAACCTATTCACAGCCGGTAAGCTGGGATTGAGATGCTTGCAAAGTAACTCAATTTCGGAGCGACCGTTATCATTGAAGTCTCACCGCGAAGAAGGAGAGTCGCGTTGAACCGCCTCTTAACCGCAAACGGCCCGTGTGCAGATTTTGCCACTCGTGCAACCAGTCTCGTCACCGTGAAACGTCTCACGTTTGTGACCCTGTTTGCATTGACGACGAGCGTCTCTGCCCAACTTCCCCTGCCTCCCGGCACCACCGCCTCGCCTCATCAAGGCATGACGTCGGCCGAGCAATTGATTCCCCAAGTCCGGTCGGCGATGACCCGCAGGGACTACACTCGGTCCGTCGAACTCTTTCGACATGCGGCAGCCTTGGGAGCACAGACTCCACAGCTGGCATCGCAAATTGAAACGCTCCGCAGCGAACTGATTGCCTCAGGAATTGATCGCGACTTGTTGGCTCTGCCACCAACCGGTCCACTGCCAACCCTCCCCTCCACCACCATGCAGCGTTTGCCTTTGGTCTCCGGTGCTCAGCCCATAGGGGGTGCTTCGGCAGCCGCCCGTCCGGACGATTTAAAACGCGAGGCGTTGCGACTCATCGCAATTGGCCGTGCCGCACTCGACCGGGGTGACGCGTCCACCGCAGTGGCCTTGGCTCGCCAAGCCCAGTCGTTGGGTGTCGCAGAAAAGGACTTTGCAGCCGGCGAACCCCGTGTCTGGCAATTGCTGCTCGATGCCGAATCCGCAGCTCGTCGTAGCGGCATCGCTTTGACCAGCGGGACCAACACAGGCAGCGTCCAACAAGCATTTGGCACGATCGACCCCAACGCGCCCGGTGGCGTCGCTCAAACGGTATTCAACCCCGGTGCGATGGAAAATGGCGGCCTGGGAAGTCAAGTGATGCAGGTCCAGAACCAAACGCCAACGCCGTTGCCTGCGTCCCCAACATCTTCCACCTACGCCGCAGACATTTACCGCGAGGGCTTGCAAGCTTTAAGCGACGGTAACCAACAGCTCGCTCGCGATAAATTTTCGGAAGCATGGAAGTACGAATCCACGTTGGATTTGGATACGCGCCGCCAACTGAAAGACAAACTGACGCTGCTTCAACCCAGTCGTCTTGGTTCGGCCATGTCATCGGAATCGGACAAACCGATGACCGCGATTGACAAGGCGGCATTGGAGAACCAAGAAAAGACGCGACGATTGTATCGCGAAGTGACCGCCGAATTGGCGGCCGCAAGCGGCCAACACGAATCGGCTCCACTGGACGCACTCGACCAGCTTGAAACGCTCCGGCGCCGGGTCGAAGGATCGGACGTGGACGATGCGGCAAAACGCTCACTCGCTTCGATGGTGACCAAAGCCCTCAGTGACCAGAAGCAATACGTTGAAGCCAATCGCGCCCAAATCAATCTGGACCTACAAAACGAATCGGTTCGGACCGACTTGGCCACCGAAGCTCAACAAGAAGCTCGTATCGATGATGAAATTGCGAACCTGGTTCAAAACTTCAACGAGCTGATTGACGCGCGACGTTTCAACGAAGCAGAGATCATCGCCAAGCAGGTTCAAGAATTAAAGCCTGGTTCCCCCATCGCGATCACCATGTTCCACAATGCTCGAATGCAAGTTCGCGGTTTGATGGACCAAGAGATTCGTGACGAGAAAGAAGATATCTTTCTCAATCAGATGCTTGGAGTCGAACGCGCTGCGATTGGCCTGCATCCCGACCGAGACTTTGAATTCGGCGACGTAAAAGGCTGGGCTGATCTTTCCAGACGGCGCACAGCCGGTACGGACGCGGACACGGAACTGAGTGTTCGCGAGAAGGAAATCAAACAAGCGTTGTCCACCGATGTGAACGTCAAGTACAACAATCGTCCGATCCACGAAGTGCTTGAAGACTTGTCCGCCATGACCGGTGTACCGATCGTGATGGACAACCGAGCGCTTTCCGCGGTTCGCGTCACGGTGGATACGCCTGTCAATTTGAGTTTGCAAAAGAGCATTCCGCTGAAGAGTGCCCTCAGCATTATCCTCGGCGAGCTTGAACTGACCTACATGATCGACAACGACGTTTTGAACATCACCAGCGTCGAAGCGACTCGTTCGAAGGTCTTTCCAAGAACCTATCGTGTGACGGACTTGGTCACTCCAATTCCAAACTTTGTCGCCAGCTATGACGACGGGATGGCGGGAGCACTCCGTGCCGCGTACCAAATGACCAACCCTCAAACCGATGTTCACATCATGCCGGTTTCGGCAATGGATTTGGGCTCAGGGATGTCGAGGAACGCGTCGCCCGGCAGCATGAATCCAAATATGCTTGGCCAATACAACCCGATGGGCGTCAGCAACGGATTCGGCGGTAACCCGAGTCCGCTGGGAGGCGGGCAAGGAGGAAACTCGATGGCCGACTTCCAATCGCTCATGCAATTGATTCAAGAAACGGTCGAACCCACGATTTGGCAAGATCTGGGTGGGACCAGCACGATGGCTCCCTATCCTCAGAACCTTAGCCTGGTGATCAGCACGACCAGCGAAGTGCATGACAAGATCGAGGCCTTGCTGACAACATTGCGTCGACTGCAGAACCTGCAAATCACCATCGAGGTTCGCTTCATTACCCTATCGGATACCTTCTTTGAGCAAATCGGTGTCGACTTTGATGTCCAATTCGACGACCACGCTAAAGCCCTTCCGACCGATGATGGGGGTCCCGACGTGACGATTGGTTTCAACGGACTGAGCGGATTGCCAACAGCTGATTTGGACATCCAATTCGATAACAACAGCTTTGGTGCAACGCCACCGTTTAGCAATGCGGACGCTGGATCGTTCTCAACGCTTGGCTTCGCGATCCTCAGCGACATCGAAGCGTTCTTCTTCCTGCAAGCCGCGCAAGGCGACAACCGAAACAACGTCATGCAAGCTCCCAAAGTGACGCTGTTCGATGGTCAAATTGCGACGATCCAGGATCAAACGCAACGACCGTTCGTTACCAGCATCACGCCGGTTGTGGGTGACTTCGCCGTCGCACAGCAACCCGTCATCATGGTGCTCAACGAAGGAACCCAGCTAAGCGTGCAAGGCGTCGTCAGCGATGATAAACGATTTGTACGATTGACGCTCGTTCCGTTCTTTAGCCAAATCGGTGATGTCGATACCTTCACCTTCGAAGGACGCCGCTCGACGAGCAGTTCCAGCCGTGAGCAGAATGAGGACACCAACGGCGACGGTGTCGTTGATGACAAAGACTCGATAAGCGAAGATGCCTCCAGCGAGTTTGTTTCGGGCACCACGGTCCAACTACCGACGTTCGCCTTCACTTCGGTGAGCACGACGGTGAGTGTTCCTGACGGTGGTACGATTCTGCTTGGCGGGATCAAGCGATTGTCCGAGGGTCGTTCGGAGCGAGGCGTTCCGTTCCTCAGCAAGATTCCTTACGTCAGCCGTTTGTTCCGCAACGTGGCAACGGGACGTGACGCTCGCAGCTTGATGTTGATGGTCACACCACGGATCATCATCCAAGAAGAGGAAGAGATCGCTCAAACCGGATACGATCCGACTCGATAAGCAACGCTCTCTTCGCTCCATGACGAAACGTCGGCCCCCGCCCAGTGACTCACTTGGCGGGGGCTTTTTTTGTGGAACCCTTCAACCGGGGTGCGAAAAAGCGATCTTGGTGAGATCGACTCAATTTCGCTAGACTGCCAACCAGATTCTCTTCTCTCGCTATGCAATCGGCTGCAAGGATGTGACCGTGAAGAACGACGACTACCGATTTGATTCCATCGAGCGTTCACAACGACAACAAACCAGACAACGTCGTGACAACCAAAGTCGGCGACGGCGTCTCTATTGGATCGGCACCCTGCTTGGGATTGCCTTGCTTGCACTTGCCGGCCCAAGCCTGATCAGCCATTCCCCCATCGGCCGATCCCTTGCCGAAGGCGTCGTCGCTCAATACGGTGTGGATGCGGAGGTGGGAGCCCTGCGGGTGGGTTGGATCACGCCGTTGCGGATCAGTGACCTGACCTTGACCGGCCGTCAAGCAGGAAGCACGATCCGTATCGCCGAACTGGATACCGAGCTAACCGTCATGGACTTGGTCAACCAAGCGGGGAGCGAACTCGGTGTTCTATCGCTGCGTGGCGTTGACGTGCAGTGCAGCATTCAGGACGGCCAGAGCTCGATCGAACAGGACCTGAAGCTGTTCTGGGATCAGCCAAGCAGCGGTGAGGCGATCACGGCGACGGTCAACGTCCATGAACTGACGATGGCGGTAACCGACACGGTGACGAAGGAAACCTGGATCTTGTCTCAGGCGAGCACCGAAATGGAATGGCTTGCGAATCAAGTTGAAACCCGTTTTGCTGGCGTGCTTGCGGAACCGCGCGGAAGTCAAGGATCGCTACAGGGATCGGTCGCATTCGATACCGCGGCACGTGGCGTGACCTCCTCCGATTCGGTGTGGCAGTTCGAGATCGTTGCCGACTCGCTCCCCTTGTCGGTTTCCTCGTTGCTGCGGCGCCGCTTCACCGACTTGGCCGCGCAAATCCCTGCTCAGCTCACCGGCGACGCCACCGGAAGCATCCAGATTCAAGGAGCTGCCGATGGCAAGATCGAGGCGATGGTCAAGCAATTCCAAGTTCGAAACCTTGCCGCCGCCAATCCACAATCCAGCAGCAAGCAATGGACAAACAAACTGGCCACATTGGACGGACGCTTGCAAATCAAGGACAGCTATGTGATCGGGAATGGCTTGGTCGCTACAACGGATTTCGCTTCGATTCAGCTTGACGGCGCGTTCTCAACCTCCATCACCCTGGTCGGCGCCAGCAACAACCCGCTACGTTGGCTCGATGCCCTCGAAGGCGTCGCGAGCGCGGAATTGGATCTGGCGTCCTTTGACCGTGCCATGCCGGGGGTCTTGCCGATCCGTCGTGAAGCCGAACTCGTCTCGGGCCGGATCGTCGCCGTGATCGAATCGTTGCCTTCGGACCATCTTCGCCGGCGTCGATTGAGCTTACGAAGTGATGCGATTCGTGGCCGTTCGAACGGCCAACCCGTGATGGTCGCACCGCTCGAATTGACCGCGATCGTTTCGAGTGACAGCGAGCGAATCCGCGCAGAACAGTTTAACCTGAGCAGCTCGTTCGCTACGGCATCCGGCCAAGGAGGCCTCCAAACCGGATCGACCGACATCGAGGTTGATTTTGGTCGTCTCGCCGACACCCTTCGCCCCATGGTAGACATTCCCGATTCGACGCTGGCCGGATCGGCCCGCGGAACCATCAAGTGGGCTGCGTCCGGACAGAACGAGTGGCGTTTGATTGGCTCCGCAGACGCACGTGAATTGTCGATTGCGATGCCAAGCGGAAAGCAATTGCGACAAGAATCACTCCGTGTTGAAGTGGACGCCGTGGGGAAGTGGAACGCAGCGCGACTCGATTCGCTCGATGTTGCCCACGCGACGCTCTCGAGTCCTGGTCTCAGCCTGCGTGCGGAGTTGGTTCAAGCCATCCTCGATCCCGATGCGAACGCGGCATTTCCCATCCGCATCCAAGGCGAGGGACGACTCGAGAACTTGGCGGATACGTTCGCACCCTGGATGCCCGCTGAAGTGCATGGTCTTGATGGCGGATTTACGATGAACGCTCGCGCCGATGTTTCTGCCTCCGGTGACGGTCGCTTGACGGCAACCGTTGTCAACTTGACCGAACCACGCATCGCTTATGGTGAGCTCGATTTGGGGCAACCCTGGTTGAAGCTGCAATTCGAAGGCGACTACAACTGGATCACCTCCGAACTGCAATGCCAAACGATGACCGTCGAGGGGGACGCGGTCTCGGCAGCGGTTCAGGGCGAATGGACCGCCGAAAACACCGACCTTGAAATCGCCTGGAAAGCGATGCTGCAACGCGTTCAGAGCAGTGTCAAAAAGCGAATGGTCTCGCAACCGATGCCCACCATGACTTCCGTTGGATACCGTAGCGGACAATCAGTTGACTCCGAAAATTGGTTGGTGATGGGCGATTGTGATGGACGGTTTATCATCAGCCAACAGGATCACCTGCTGCGGGTGGAAACCGAGCTGGTCGGGAAACGGTTCGCAATCGTTCAGCCGGCAACCGCAAGTGCGGCGGCTCAGCGAACGGGCCCCCTTGTTCCCGCGATGCAACAAGGACCACAACGCAATACCGCTGCGGCATCACATGTCGTTTGGGCGGAGCCGAACGTCAAGGTCAACGGCGTTGTGGCGCTGGACCCCAAGACCGGAAAGCTGGTTACCGATTCGCTACAAGTCGCATCGGATTGGTTCGCCACAAACTTATCCGGACATGCCGTATGGAATGCCGAACAGGGCAGCCTGGCGATGAAAGGGCCGGCGCGGATCAAGATGGATGAAGTCGCCACCCGAGTCAGCCCCTTAGCCGGAGTGGCGCTCAACGTGTATGGGGTGCATGAAACGCCCATTGAAATCAACGTCTCTCGCAAACCGGATGGACAAATCGCGTTGGACATTTCTGGTCATTTGGGATGGCAATCCGGTCAGGTCGCAGGAGTCGACTTTGGCGAAGCCACCATTCCGATTCGTTTGACCGAGACGACCGTGTTCGTTTCACGATCCGCCGTTCCGGTGGGCCGTGGCAAGTTGAACCTCGCAGGAGATGTAAACTATCGGCCCGGCCCGCTTTGGATGCGGATCGAACCCGGCCGAATTGCCGAGTCGGTACGGGTCACACCTGAAATGACCGATCGATGGCTAAAGTACCTTGCGCCACTGGCGAGCCAAGCAACCCGCATCGAGGGGACACTCGGAGCCGAAATCGACGAAGCGATTGTCGTCTTCGATGCTCCCTCTCAGAGCCGCGTCGTCGGCCGATTGAACATTGAAGCTTTGCAGATGGATGCGGGGCCGATGGGCAGCCAGATCATTGGCGGCATGCAGCAATTGAGGGCGCTTTCACAAGCCACTTCTCCACAAACGACCGCCGCAGCCTCCTCCACGCTGATCCGCATGCCGGCCCAAACCGTCGACTTCGTTTTGGATCACGGTGTCGTCAACCACAAACGCATGTACTTTGATATTGACCGAGCGAATGTTGTCACCAGCGGCAATGTGACGCTCGATGGCCGTCTCGATCTTGTCGCACAGATTCCGCTTGATGAGCGTTGGCTCGGCAGCGACTTGCGCGGCTTAGCCGGTCAACCGGTGACGCTGCCCGTCGACGGAACTCTCTCGCGGCCAAGCCTGGATTCCTCGGGGGTACGCAAAGTCGTCAGCCAGCTCGGCATCCAAACGATCCAAAGCAATGCCGAAAACTACTTGCAGAAGCAAGTGGGTAAAGGCATTGAGCGACTGTTCGGCCGCTAAAACATCGCCATGCTATGGCGTGGTCGTTTGACAAAGCGGGTTGTAGAGAAACGCATACAACCCAACCAACGTCTTTGCATCACAGATTCTCCCTTCGGCAATCCACTTGCGAATCTGGTCACGATCTGCGATTCGATTCTCGATTTGCTCCGTCGCTTCGCGTTGGCTTTCGCCCGCAGTCAAGCCGGTCGCAACGTACAAGAACATGCGTTCGTCACAAATTCCTGGCGCAGAATAGAATTCGTGTAGCAGCGTTAACGTTTCAGCAACATAGCCTGTCTCTTCCGCTAATTCTCGAGCAGCAGTGATTTCAACCGCCTCGTTTGGCTCGCGTGTCCCCGCCGGAAGCTCCAGTAACGTTTCCGCAACGGTCGGGCGGTGGTTCTCGATCATCACCACCGTGTCGCAATCGAGCATCGGCAACAACACGACCGCACCAGGATGGCGAATCACTTCGCGCACGTACGTCTTCCCGTCGCTGCCGACCAAGTTCATCGCATGAACATTAAAGCGAGCGCCGGTCAAGAGCAGCTCTTCCTTGTCGCTTGGTTTCATCGATAGCCCCGTTTCCACAATCGACCGCTCACCGTGTGCGTGCCGGCCGAATCAGTTGGATGGTTTGGATTTCAGCTCTACCGGCAGTCGATGACGATGCGTCACCGCAGCTCCGGCTTCATGCCAATATCCTACCGAAGCGTCGTTCGGGTTCCAACACAACATCACAGGCTGACGATTGACGATGGCAGGGAAATCGACAGAGCCGTCGAACGGAACATGTGCCACCACCCCCAGCATTGCCAATTCATCATGACACGCCTTTAGCCTTGATTCGCTAGCTTCGATCGTCCTGCGAATGTCGTGCAACTCGTCGTCGTAGAAGTTCCGCGGGATCGTCTCGCGAAAAGGGTAGAGCCCGTTCAGCTGAAGTCGCTGGTTCTCGATCGATTGACTCAGCTTCGCTGCATCGGCAAGAATCCGACCCACTAGCGGCAACATGGCCGTCGCACCGTTGGGAGTAAAACAATGCCGCGAAGCACTGCGGGTGCGGTGCTGAGAATCATCGGTAGGGTGGATCGCGTGGACCATGGTCGCCGTCGCTTGAAAACCGGATGCTCGCCCAAAGTGAGCTTGTGAAAGGGTGTCTATATGAATCTATGACGAAGGGTAAGCCCCTTTTGTTCCGATTTCTTGAAATCCGAGTGTCTCGATGTAATCACGAGTGTGGACAAAAAGGCACCTTTGAAAACGCGTGTATTTTTAACTTTCCTGCCCAAGGATTCCGGCAGAGCTAGGGAAAATAGCGATTTTGAGTGGTGAGACAGGGCCTCAAAGGTCAAAAAAGCGAGTTTGTCAAGGCATATTTCCTTGACCTTAGCCATTTTTGACTTAGAGTTTATTGCGTCAGGAAAGCGGGCTTACACGGAGCGATCCTGCAGACACAACCGGCCTACGGCGGTGATGACGGGAGTTCGATCTTCCACCGAAAAAACCGGGACTGTAGGCAAAAGAAATGTTTGAGATTCAAGGCCGGTTAGGAAAGGACTGGAAACATGTTAGTTTTATCTCGAAAGAAAAACGAAAGCATCATCATCAATAACGATATCAAAATCGTTGTTGTTGAAATACGCGGGGACAAAGTGCGATTGGGGGTCGAAGCACCTCGAGAAGTGCCGGTGCACCGCCGCGAAGTCTATGATGCGATTCAACGAAGTATTGAATCCGGCGATGCGCAAGACGCTCAAGTAGAATCTTGAACCTTCCAATCGATCAAGTTACCCGCTCTCTGTAAGGGTGCTTGATCTCTTTTGGGCTCGCTCACGCCTACTCGCTGCGGCTGTATCGATTCCAGCTGCTTCCCTGAGGAACGACGCGGTGATCTTTCGGAAGCAACCGGACGAGACCTCAAAACACGGCAAATCGCGGCCCTCGAACCCGACGCGTTGGGTTGTTCTGTTTTTTTTTGCTCAGATCAACGATCCTCGTGACGCGAACCCTTGACGAGACCAGCACTTCTTCGCTAAAAACTGTCCCTCACAGCCAGGCAGTGCCGACACCAAAATCGTTGGGCTCCGAGCAGGATGTGAAGCAAAAATAGACGGCCCCTTCGTCTAGCGGTCTAGGACACCGCCCTTTCACGGCGGCGACACGGGTTCGAGTCCCGTAGGGGTCACTTCCAATGCCAATCGGCGTCAAACCAGAACCCGCGAAACCTAGGTTTCGCGGGTTTTTTTCGTTTCCGCATCCGTCGTCCAAGGCATCCAAATCGGCACCGATGCCACCGCCCACCACACCGACGCTTGTCGCGGCGTCCGATTCCTTGCCCCCCCGTTTGGATAGCCGTGCCTAATTGACTTCACCACTGCTCGGGCGTGAACGGCAAACCGTGTGTCTTCGCTCTAAGCGAAATCTCTGTTTCAATACTTTCCACCCACGGGGCGCCCGTGCGTCAAGACAGCCCCTGCTACAACGGACGTTGTACGATTACGTTTTCGATGTTTGCGATTGCGAGGTTTTCGTTTGCGACATTTCTTCAAATACGTTTCCGACGCGGTCCGGCGACCTCGTGATGAGTTGAGTCGGCGCCAGCACCAACTTCGCTATGCCTGGGAGTTGACGGCGCATTGTTGGCGTCAGCTCATTCGGCATCGGGCGGAGGGCATGGCAGCCGAACTCACGTACCGAACCATCTTCTCGTTGATCCCCGTTGTCGTGCTGGGGTTGGTGATGTTTCGGATCGTGGGCGGCTTGGAGGACGTCCAAAGAAAAGTAGAAGACGAACTGTATTCCTTCTTTGGCGTTCCCGACATTCCGGTTCAATACACCCATCCTATCCATCCCATCGTGCAGGAGTTGGCCACCGGCGACTCAGTCGGTAGCGAACCGGCGTCGGAAGGGACGATGGATACCATCGAGGCATCCCGCCCCATCTCGTCCCAACCGTTGCCAGCCGACACGGGATCGGTGCCGACCGATTCCGTAACCGTGGCGAACGAGGAAGTCGACAAAACGTCGGTTGAGGAAGCCTCTCGGCAACAAACACGTGCTGGCATTCGCCGTGCCTTGCGGGAAGCGACGGCCAAAGTTGCCTCCCTCGATTTTGCATCGATCGGAGTGATCGGTTTGCTGCTATTCATCTATGCGGCCATCGCCTTAGCGAATGCAACCGAATCGATATTCAACTTGATCTTTGAAGCTCCCACGCATCGCCCCCTGCACATTCGCGTTGCGATTCATTGGTCGATCATCACACTGGGCAGCGGATTGCTTGCGATCAGTTTGTATCTTTCGGGGCAGGCGGTGGAGTGGGTTTCAACATTTGGCATTGGAGCGGATGTGCGAGTGTTCTTAAGCCATTGCTTGTCGGTCGTTGCCAGTTGGGTGCTGCTGTTTTTGCTCTATGCGCTCATGCCCAACACGCACGTTTCAGTTCGTGCGGCGATGATTGGCTCGTTTATCGGCGCGATCTTGTGGGAAGCGGCAAAGCTGATCTTTCAAATCTACGTTGCCACAGCACTTCCCTATTCCGCGCTTTACGGATCGCTAGGCCTAATCCCGTTGTTTCTATTTTGGATCTATGTGACGTGGTGGATTTTCCTATTTGGATTGATCCTGACTCATACGCTACAAACACTACGTGGGCGGCGTCCTGGCCAGAAGGATTGGAAGGAATCGGGCCTGCTGCATGGCGATCCGGATTGGATGCTACCCATCATGGTCGAGGTCGCCGAGGCGTTTTCGAGCGGCGATGCCGTTGATTTCCAGGAATTAGCGGATCGGCTCGGACTGGGCGGCAGCGTGGTCCATGAGATGTCGACGCTGTTGGTCGAAGCCAAGTTGCTGCGTTGTGTTTCCAAGGGGGCGGGCGAGGGGGATGCCTTGACGCTGGCTCGCCCCGCTGATTTGATTGATCTCGGTGAAATTCTATCGCTTGCTCACCAATCGCAGCCGAACAACAACCACCCTGCCTGGCGGGCCTTGTCGGATTTGAAGCAAGCGGAGTGCGAATCCGCCAGCGGGAAATCGCTCGCGTCGATCATGACGTGATCTGTGTTACTTGCAACGCCGCTAGGAAACCCTATGATCATATGCTCAGGAATGCGTTGCATCGAGAACAAAAATCGCTAACCCTTTCTCCCCGAACATGCCATGATGATGCCATCCGCCTTGGCTTTTCACGTCCTCCTCGTCAACGGCCAATCCAATCTGCTGGTCACGGCTCAGGCGAGTCCGTGGCAAGTGGTCACGCTCGCCGGTTCGCTATTCGTCCTTTTCTTGCTGGCGGTCCTCGGGTTCTTTTTCATTCGCTACGGCAAACTCTGGTTCCAGGCCTACATGTCGGTGGCGGATGTTAGCTTGGTGAGCCTGATCCGAATGCACTTCACCAAAGTCAACCCCAACGTGATCGTGCAAGCCAAGGTGATGTCGGCACAAGCGGGGTTGAGCATCAATCGTCGAGATGGGATCAGCACCAAACGATTGGAAGCTCACTACTTGGCGGGTGGGAATGTGATGAACGTGATTCACGCCATCATCGCGGCTCATCGTGCAGAGATCCCACTCGATTTTGATCAAGCTGCTGCGATCGACTTGGCTGGCCGTGACGTTCTTGATGCGGTTCAAACGAGTGTCTATCCCAAAGTGATCGATTGTCCTGATCCTTCGCGAAGCGGAAAGACGACCCTCAGCGCGATCACGCGAAACGGGATTGAGCTTCGAGTCCGCGCCCGGGTGACGGTGCGAACGAACATCGAACAATTGATCGGTGGCGCAACCGAAGACACCATCATCGCGCGAGTTGGGGAAGCCATCATCAGCTCGATCGGTTCTGCGGAAGATCATTTCAAAGTCCTTGAAAACCCCGACCTGATCACACGAGTCGTGTTGTCGCGTGGGTTGGACGCACAGACGGCGTTTGAGATCGTCTCGATTGACATCGCCGATATCGACGTGGGTGAAAACATCGGAGCGAGGCTGCAAAGCGACCAGGCGGAAGCGGACACGCGGGTGGCCCGGGCTCAAGCGGAACGTCGTCGCGCTGAAGCGATTGCCGAAGAGCAGCAAATGAAAGCGAAGGTCGCCGAAAACCGGTCGCAGTTGGTGCTGGCCGAAGCCAAAGTGCCGATGGCCATGGCCGACGCGTTTCGAGCGGGCCGAATCACGGCACCGAATCAGAACCTCAGCGACGGTTCTTAGTCGACGTGCGTGACAATCGCTTGCAAGTGGTTCGCAAGTCCTATCGTGTCAAATTTCAAGGTGCGATGGGAGATTCGCTTGCGGGAATCATCGATCGCCCCGATACGACCGATCCAGTCCCCGTCGTCGTACTGAGTCACTGCTTCACGTGCAGCAAGGACCTGAAAGCCATTGTTCGCGTTTCGCGAGGGCTGTCCGAAAGGGGGATTGCTGTTCTGCGGTTCGATATGACGGGAATTGGTGGCAGTCGTGGCGATTTTTCGCAAACGAATTTCGCAACCAATCTGGAGGATCTGCGTGCCGCCATTCGTTTTGCTGCTGGCGAACTTGGGCCAGTCACCACCCTTTATGGTCACAGCTTCGGAGGCGCCGCATCCTTGGCTTTGGCCGGATCGAATCACCCTGACGATGCCGCCGAACCGGTTCTATCGAGCCTGCGCAGTGTAATTTCGCTTGGATCGCCGAGTGACACATGGCACTTGGCGGTGCGTTTGACGAAAATGAACCCTCGGATCGATATCGATGGCATGGGGGAGGTCACCATCGGCGGCGTGGCATGGACGATTCGCAAACAAATGGTCGATAACTATCGCCAATACGACCTGGCCAGCCGGATCAGTCGCATCAAATTGCCAACCCTGCTGCTGCATTCGCCGATCGACGAAACGGTGGGCTTTGATCATGCACTGCGGATCATGATGCTGATCAATCAATCCCAAGGGGAGGCCTCCACTCCCTGCTGCAGCTTGCTTTCCCTTCCCGGTGCGGATCATTTGTTGAAGAACGATCCGCGTGACCTCGACTTTGTGGTCCGTACGAGTGCGGCGATGGTCCATCGCTACAGCCAGATGCCAGAGCGTTTGCGGTAAGGGGGCGTTTCGGTAAGGGGACTTCAGCCGAAGGCCACTGGGCAACCGCATGCAGCGATTAGGGTTTGCTTCGGGCAGCGACACGGTGAAAATGCAAGTACACTTCGCGGTCGACCACCCGACGAACGCCTTCCACTAAACAGGCCGGCTCGTTCTCACTTTCACCGATCCGCATCACCTCCTCGATTCGAGTTCCCGGAGCCACCGAGAAGGTACGCTGATTGATCGTTTGATTCCCTGCGTCAAGTTCCGGAATGATGAAATGGCAAGTCGCACCATAGGTGAGCATTCGGGCATTGAACGCGTCGTGATAGGGGCGAAAGCCGGGGAAACCCGGTAGCAAGCCGTGGTGCAAATTGATGATTCGCCCACCTGCAAATTGCCAACAGATCGACGGAGGTAGAATTCGCATGTAGCGAGCGAGAACGACGTAGTCGATATCGTGGCGATCGAGTGTTGCAACCATTTTATGATCATCCGCGGCACCTTGTGCGTCGCCAATCATTTCGAAGTCCACACCAAACTCACGGGCCAGTGGAGCCAATTTCTTGCGGTTGGAGATCAGGACGGGAACTTCTGCGTGGATAATTCCATCCCGAACGGCCTGCAAAATGGCTCGCGGAGTGTGTTCGAGAAACGTACCGCAGACAGCCAATCGAGGGCGTGCCGCTCGTCGCTCGCTGCTCCAGACGCGAATCGCAAGCCCTGTGACTTCGCCAATTTGGCGCATCGCATCGGTCAATTTGTCGAGTTCCGCATCGGGAACATCGATCCGACACAGCATCGCAAACAGTTGCTCCTCGTCATGGTCATACATTTGGATTTCAGAAATACGGGCACCGCGGCCCGTCACATGGTGAATGATCGGGTCCGCCAATCCTGAATTATCTGGCCCAAGTGCGGTGATGACGACTTCCACTGAATCCGACTCCGAAGGATGATACCTTGCCAACGACGCTGGCGATGCTAGTTTTTACTGCATTTTCCAGTGCGACAGAACCACCACTTGCTTTTTCAGGATCTTCCGAACGTGTCCCAAGCCGCTTTGTCAACCACGATTCGCCGCCGTCGAGATTTCCCCAAGGATGCGAACCTCTGCGAACATTGTAGCGCGAAATGTTGTCATTACTTCGCACTGGCGATCGATGAACCCGTTACTCGTCGTGACTTCGATTTTATCCGCTGGTACTTGCTGCACGAACACGCCACAGTGTTTGTCGAAGGCGAAACTTGGTACCTGTTGGTGTACACCACCTGCAAGCATTTGCAACAGGATCATCGATGCGGGATCTATGAGACCCGTCCACAAATTTGCCGTGATTACACGACCGACGAGTGCGAATTCGAAGACGACTGGTGTTACGAGAAGTATTTCGAAACCCCCGAACAACTTGACGAGTACGCCGATGCGTTGTTCGGCCGACAATTTCCCGATCCGAACACGAAGAAACATGATCGACTTCGCAGCCGACGTCCGACGGCGCTGCCGATCGCCTAGTGGACCGTCAAGGTTAAAACTGCGAGTTGGGACGTAGTGGACTTCGCCAGAAGTCCCTAAGAACATTTGAGTTACGGATTTCTGGCGAAATCCACTACCCTATAATTTAATGCTGACGGTCCACTAAAACTCGCGAACGTCAAAGGACGGACCCTGGCTGCGTCCGCGTCATCGGACTTCCTTCTTTCTCCCCACTCTCTCTGCAAGAACACCCAATGTCCCTGATCCAACCGAGAACGCTGAAGGGGTTTCGCGACTACCTGCCAGCCGTGATGATCCCTCGCGAACAGTTGATGCAAACGGCGCGTGAAGTGTTTCGTTCCTTTGGATTTGCGCCCATCGACACCCCAACGCTGGAGCATTTGGAGATCTTGACGGGGAAAGGTAGCGAGGAAACGGATCGCCAGATCTATCGGTTCACCGACAACGGTGGCCGTGACGTGGGCATGCGTTTTGACTTGACGGTCCCTCTGGCTCGCTTTGCAGCGCAGCACATTGGATCGCTTGGAGTTCCCTTCAAACGCTACCATATCGCGCCAGTGTGGCGAGGTGAAAAACCGCAAGAAGGTCGCTATCGCGAATTCGTTCAATGCGATTTCGATACGATTGGTACCGAGTCGGTGTTAGCGGACATCGAAGCGGTCGCGGTGATCAATCGTTTGCTCGAAACGATTGGATTCGATCGGTTTACCATCAGCATTAACAATCGCGCCATCTTGACCGGGCTGCTTGAGCATTTGGATCTTGCCGACCGCAGCGTCGCAGTCCTTCGCAGCTTGGACAAATTAGAAAAGATTGGCAGAAAGAAGACGGCCGACGAAATGATCTCGGCCGCTGGCGTGACGAGCGAGCAGGCGGATGCCGTTTTGCAGCTTGCAGATTGCACCGGAGAAGCCGATTCCGTGTTCGCGACGTTGACCCAAATCAGTGGTGGCAACGAAACGGCTATGACGGGAATCGCGCGGCTAAGAGACATCTACGAAGGCTCGCTCGCGTCGGGTGTTCCCAAGCAACGGTTACGGCTCGACGTTTCGATCGCGCGTGGACTGGACTATTACACCGGAGTGATTTTTGAGACGACGCTCGATGATTTGCCCACGATTGGAAGCGTTTGCAGCGGTGGTCGGTACGACAACTTAGCCGGCCTGTACACGAAACAGCATCTGCCGGGCATCGGAGCGTCGCTCGGGCTCGATCGGTTGATTGCGGCAATGGAGCAACTGAACTTGCTGCCCACCGCATCCACCCCGGCGCCCGTCTTGGTGACCTATTTCGACAAAGACCATCGTGACGACTACTTGCGGTTGGCTCACCAATTGCGATCGGCGGGAATTGCCGTCGAGGTGTATCCTGAACCGCGGAAGCTGGGGGCCCAGTTGAAATATGCCGATGCCCACGGATTCACGATCGCAATCATTGCGGGTGGGACCGAATGGGCAGAGGGCGAATGTCAACTCAAAGTCTTGGCGACCAAGCAATCGGAGCAGGTCGCGTACACTCACGACCACCCCTCTGCGCTGGTGGATCGAGTTGCTCAGTTGTTGGCTCCGAGCGGTGATGGAGCCTGACCGAGTGCCAGAAAAAACGTCAGCGGTGGCGGGCAAAAGGGTGTAAGATAGAATCCGCACCGGCCACCATTGTCGGTCCTGCCCGCGACGCATTGACTTGCGACCTGCACATCTCGTTCCTGCCATCCATCCGCTTGTTTGGAAATAACCATGCCACGCTGTGTTATGTTTTGCCTCAGTCTTTTGTTATGCAACGTGAGTGCCGTTGCCGCCGAAAGCGAGCGTCCCAACGTACTGTTCATCTTGGTTGACGACTTAGGGCTTCATGACCTTTCGGGTGAAGGCAGCCGTTTTTATCACACCCCGCGGATCGACCAATTGGCACGCGATGGAATGCGGTTCACTCAAGGTTACGCAACGTGCCGTGTTTGCAGCCCCTCGCGTGCGAGTATCCAGACAGGCAAATTCACTGCTCGGCATGGGATCACCCAGTGGATTGGGGCGGCCTCGGGGCTGAAATGGAAACGCGAAGACCGGTTGTTGCCAGCCGAGTACTTGCACGCTTTACCGCACGAGGATGTGACGATTGCCGAAGCGATGCAGGAAGCCGGTTATCGGACTTTCTTTGCCGGCAAGTGGCATCTGGGCGGGCAGGGCTCCTGGCCGACCGACCACGGCTACGACATCAACGTGGGTGGTCATGATCGCGGCAGCCCTCCGGGAGGATATTTCTCACCCTATAAAAATCCGCTCATGACCGATGGTCCCGACGGTGAATCGCTGCCGCTTCGGTTAGCGGACGAAACCGCAAAGTTCATCAAGACCCATCGAGAACAGCCCTTTTTCGCGATGCTGTCGTTCTACAGCGTTCATGGACCGGTTCAAACCACCCAAGCACTTTGGCAAAAGTATCGCAAGGCCGCTCCGAAGTTGCCCGCTGGCCAATCGCGATTCAAAGTCGACCGCACCTTGCCTGTCCGCCAAGTCCAAGACCATCCGATCTATGCCGGCATGATGGAAACGCTGGATCAATCCGTGGGCCACGTCCTTGACGCTCTCGACACCGCGGGGCTCAGCGAATCGACGATTGTCATTTTCACCAGTGACAACGGTGGGGTATCGTCCGGCGACGCTTACGCCACGAGCAACTTGCCACTGCGAGGTGGCAAGGGGCGGCAATGGGAAGGCGGGATTCGCGAACCGTTCTACATCAAGTACCCCAAACGTATTTCGAAAGCATCCAGCTGTGATACCCCCGTAACGGGCGCGGACTTTTACCCGACCTTGCTCGACCTTTGTGGTGTTCCTTCGAAACCTGAACAGCATGTCGATGGAGTCAGTTTGGTCCCATTGCTCGAAAACGGTTCGATCCAACCTCGTCCGCTGTATTGGCACTACCCGCACTATGACAATCAAGGGGGCGAGCCGAGTTCGCTTTTCCGTGATGGGCAATGGAAGTTGATCCACTATTACGAGGATGGTCGTAACGAACTCTACAACTTAGAGCAGGATCCCTATGAAACCAGTGATTTGTCGCTCGCGATGCCCGTTCGGACCGCGTCGATGGCCAAGCAGTTGGATGAATGGCTTCAGGCGGTGAAGGCGAAGCTTCCCGAACCCGATCCACGCTACGATCCCGAGAAGACCGAAGCGAAATTCCATCGTATTCAAACCGCCAACAAGGCGAATCTCGAGCGAAGTCACGCAGCCATGCTTGCACCCGATTGGCAACCCGATCCGTCATGGTGGGGCAGCATGGTGAGCGAAGACTAGCCGAAGCCGCAAGCGACGTGCTTTGGGTTTCGGTAGATCGGGGTTGGGCAAGCGAGCCCGCCCCGCACGATGCTAGACGCGAGAAACCAATCCGGCTCCGGCGGTATCGATCCCCTTCAGCAACGAGAGTAACGATTCGCGATGCGGCGCGTACTCCATTGCAACTTCTTTCGAAATCGATCCCGCGTTGACCAACTCGCAAAGGGAGAGGGTAAAATCTCGCATCCCTTCGTCCTTGCAAACGTTCAAAATCGCAGGGATGTCGTCATCTTTGCAATGCAGGATTTTTTCTCGGACCAGCGAATTGTTCAGCAAAACTTCGGTCGCGGGGAAACGCTCACCCTCGACAGCGCCGGGAACAAGCCGTTGGACCATGATCGCCCGCAAACTATTCGCGAGGGACGATCGGATAAACGCATGCTCCGCTTGCGGAAAAAACTCCAAGATGCGGCTAAACGATTGTTCTGCGTCGCTGCAGTGCATGGATGCGAGAACCAAGTGACCGGTTTCGGCAGCTTGCAAGGCGGCAAGGATCGTGTCTTTGTCGCGGAGTTCACCGATCAGAATGCAATCGGGATCTTGACGCACCACATAGCGAAGCGCATGAGCATAGGTCGGAACATCGATGCCAATCTCTCTTTGGGAAATGATCGATTTCCGTGAAACGAAGCGGAACTCGATCGGGTCTTCAATCGTGATCACATGCATGCTCCGATGCGAATTGATGTGATCAAGCATCGCGGCCAACGTGCTGCTCTTTCCACTGCCCGTCACGCCGCTGACCAAGACCAATCCGTCATGGGTCAGCGCGATGGTCCGCTCATAGATCGGCGGAAGTCGAAGTTTTTCAAAGTCAGGAATCTTGCACTGCACCCGACGCAGTGCAGCATGCATCTGGCTGTCCGATCGGAACGCGTTCACGCGAAATCGATCACCGCTTTCCGCTAACACCGCAAAGTCGGCACTGCCGAGTTCCTTGTATTCTTCCAAGCGTGACTTGGGCATCAACTCCGCCATCATCTCGGCAATGTACTCCGAGGATGGCAGTGGCGGTGTGTCGAGTTGACGAAGGTGCCCGCCGATACGAATGAAAGGCGGCAAGCCGACTTTGAGGTGAAGATCGGACGCGTCGCTTTTGGTGACAAACGCCAACAACACGCGAATCTCTTCTCGCGGTGGTCGCAGCGGGGTGGGGGGACGTTGCGCGTTCATGATCGACACGGTCCTCTCAAGCAATCGATCGCCAAAAGTCAGTCGCTTGGCAAAGAGAAATGGCTGACCACCTCGCATTGTAGTACGAACGGATGTGCAAGTGTTGCAAATCGGCGATTTGATCCTTAAAGCCCGACGACCACGCGTCCGGATACGCCCCCGGCCAAGATCCGCTGTACCCATGCCGGGGTCTGCTCGAGCGGAACTTGGGTCGCCAAGGATTCGAGCCCCGCAAGCTTCCACTCACCGGCGAGCTTCTCCCAAATGACTTTGCGTTTGGGCAGCGGGCACATTGCCGAATCGATGCCACAGAGCGTGATCCCACGAAGGATGAAGGGATGGACGGTTATATTTAGGTCGGCGCCACCGGTAAGCCCACATGCCGTCACACATCCACGGTACGCGGTCGATCGCAAGACGGTTTCAAGCATCGACCCACCCACCGTGTCGACGCCGCCCGCGTATTTCCCACCGAGCAAAGGTCGCTTGGTTTGATCGATAAAGTCGCTGCGAGTCACCACCTGGTCGACGCCACGATCGAGCAGAGCCTGGTGATGCTCCTGCTTGCCCGTGACGGCGGTGATTGAGTAGCCGAGTTTACGCAAAATCTCAATCGACACACTCGCCACTCCGCCGGTCGCACCCGTCACAACAATGCTGCCACGGTCGGGTGTGATTTCATGGGCGATCAACGCTTGAACGCACTGTGCCGCAGTGAATCCAGCGGTCCCAAGCGTCATGGCTTCGAGCGGCGACAGGGTTTTGGGCAAGGGTAACACCCACTCAGCCGGAACATCAATCATTTCCGCCCAAGCCCCAAAGTGCCCCACGCCTAGATCGTTGCCGGTGACAAGGACTTCCTCCCCCACGGAGAAGTCGCTGGAATCACTGTGGACGACGGCCCCAACCGCATCGATGCCCGGAATATGGGGAAAATGCCGCACAATCCCTGGATGTCCCGTAGCTGCCAGCGCGTCCTTGTAATTGAGTGAGGACAGATTGACGCGGATCCGGACTCGCGGTGCATCACTTTTCGCCTGGTCGAGCACCGAACAGGGTTTCTCGGTCACCTCAGCACGAATCTCGCCCGATTCGCTCTTTTCGACCCAAAAACATCGCATGGTTGAACTCATCTCTCTTCCTTCTTCCTTCAAGAACGGGGATCTGATCGAAACAACAGAATAGTGCGAAACCAGGCTGGTGCGTTAGGGGTTCAAAACAGAGGCCGCGACAGGGCACGGACGCTACGTAACCAAACGGGATTAGGGAGACCATCATGCATTCAGAGAAAATCGAAGTTCAGTGTCCATCGGGACACCACGTTCGAGGGGGGATAGAACTCTTAGGCAAAAGGGTCAGGTGCCCGCGTTGCAGGGAGACGTTTCTATTCGAGCGGCCACAATCGGCTGCGATCACGGATTCGGGTGTGATGCAAATTCTCGGCTCCGTCGAACCGCTGCCACCTCCACCATCCCTTGGGCACCCGGTAACGCGTCCTTGTCCAACCTGTGGCGCGACGATTTCCGTGAACTCGCACGTCTGCACGCACTGTAGCCGCTACGTCGGCGCCTTGCCGGGTTACTTTCGAAACTTCGGGGGTGCCCCTGTGAAGGGCTCTGGAGTTTCGCCTCGATAACGAGCCTCCGCAAATCGTCGGTACCAATCCGCAACCTCGTCAACACACGGTTGCACCGGAGTCTTCGACGGTGGGAAAGTGTTTTCGATGCGAGCCGCAAACTGATGCATCGTTTCATTCCCTTGCCGAACCAGTGAAGCCCTTTTCATTCGGCGATCGACTTGTCGCAACATCTTACGACTGAGGATGTCGACGGGATTTGCCGACGAAGCATTGGCGATCTGATATCGTTTCCACAATAAAACCGAAACGAGCAAGAACAACGGCCCCTGGGCAAATTGAAAAACCTTCAACAACGGGTTGCTGGCTCGAAGCGTAGCCAGGAATGCCCAAGTCGACGAGAGCCATGACTGGGCGAAGTCCGCTTCGTCGTCGCCATCCTGACCGCTCGCGTAGGTATCACTCAATTGGCTCTCGTCGACCGTAACGGTCCGGTATTGGCGCCCGGGGGTCGCTTCGACAGGGAACCAAACTTGCGATCTTTCGTCGTACGCTTCCACCCAAGCGTGAGCGTCACGATTACGAGCGACCCAATACACTTGGTCCTCGTGAAGTTCACTCACGACATAGCCCGTCACGTAACGAGTCGGAACCTCTTCGGCGCGAAGCAACATTGCCGTGGCGGATGCAAAAAGTTCGCAATGCGCGGGGTGCTCGTTTTCAAGGAAGTAGCGGATCGGATCTTGAGACTGCGACAACTGGGGCAGATCGAGGGAATACGAGAAGGTTGACTGAAAAAAAGCGGCCACGCGTTTCGCCTTGTCGCGGGGTTCCGAGACACCCTCGCAAAGACGCTGTGCCAATGGCTCAACGACCGCTCGTAGGTTTTCGGGTATCGACAATAGCGTTCGCCGCCGCGTCTCACTCATTGCATCCGTTTCCGACGTGCGCGCAACGCCGAGCACGTAGGGGCTCAAAACGTTGACGCCATGACGCACGGTCCGATTTCGGCTGAGGGTCACGCGGCCGCTTCGGGCTTCGATCCAATTGGATGCCAACGGCATGAAAACCGTATTTCCCTTCATCGGGATGTTGCGTACTTCAATCGTACCGATCACATCGTTGGGTGCACCCTCAATCTGGAATCGCCGCAATTCCGAACGGGATCCGCTTCGTAACTCCGTGGTCGCCCTTCCCCTCGCTTCGACTGCGGTATCGTCCATGTCGGGCGAAAAGTATTCTGCATCGAGTGTATGACGCGATGCGGGATACCAGTTACGTCGCGAATAGAAATCGAATGCGGTGCCCCGCAAATAGCCAGGCGATTGATCCGCGAACACTCGCAACGCAATCTCTTCGGGGTTGCTCATCATATCTCGACGGACCGCCCCGAGCGTTGCGCCACGAACGTAGCGCGTTCCTGAAAACGTCAACTGATCGACCGCGTGATCAAGTGAATCCTTCAGCGACGATTGAAGCAAACGCTGCACATCCGGCAAGGAATCGTTTGTCGCTCGGGCGACCATTCCGGTCGTGATCAAGATCGACGAGAGCGTCAAAGCGGAGAACAAAAGTGAAACTCGACGCCAACGTGAGTTCCGTAGCAAAGTCAACTGCTCTGTAAACGCCACTGACCGGTTGGGATCCGACAGCTTCCCGCTGCCAAGGATCGCTTGAGAGGAAAACAGAAAGCCGGTACAGACACAGAATGCAACGGTGGTTTGCCCGGTGATCGATTGACTGGCCCCACCGACCGCAACCGTCAGTAACACGATCGACATCCCCAGCCCCAACATCACCGGATGTCCTTGAGCGCCGCCAATGACCCACAGGATCAAAATCGTGGTCAGCGCAGCATGGGCGAGAACATCCGCCCCCAAGTCCAACGGATTGAACGACGCTCTGGTTAGGTAGGGAACCCATCGAGTCGCCGAGACCACAACGACCAACACCAATCCGAACAAGACGACCAAAACGAACGAACGGCGCCACGAGCCCCCAGCAGGGCGTGGCGGACCCTCAATGCGTTGTCGTAGGCCCAACGTCCGTCGCTCACGCCCATGGGCAACCCTCAGCCCCAGCATGGCGAGGACGAATAGCACGAAGACGGTCGGCCACGAATCAAAGGCTCGGCCAACGAACATCGTCAACGCAAGTATCATGGAGACGATAATCCACTGATTCAGTGGTAACATGATCTTTTCGGACCTCCTTCTCGATCAACCAGAACCGCATTCGGTGTCCACAACGCTCTCGTGCTACTATAGCACTAGCGAGTGAGTGTTTGTCGGCAGACATCCATAATTGCCTCTTCGGATGCAAGGTGAAACGTGGGGATGCGACCAGCGATCATCGGCCCTGCCATGGCCGAATAGTCATTGATATCATGCGTATTGATAATCACCGCCACGGCCCACCCTCGCTTGGCCAGCCCCAAAATGGATGCCAGCGATGCTTCCGGACACTGCTGAAGGATGATCAGCACGGTGGTTTCGCTGGATATTTTGGATTCGCTTTCGGTGAGCAGTTCAGGCAACGTTAATCCATCGGTCCGCTCCAATCGAGCCAGCGTGCCGACCATTTCACGGAGCGCAACGGGGCCGCGTGAGGCGGGTTGCAAAATCGGTCGCAACCGGTCGCTCTCGCTTTGCATCGATGCTGCCGACGTGACTTCGTCACGCACCCGATAGTCTCCCACCCAACCTTCGGTGCGAATCCGGTCGGCGGCGTCGCGGCCATTGGTTGCCAACCCGAATGGCTCTCCAGCGTCGTGCAATGCATAGGCAATCGACGCTGCGGCCGTGATCGCCAAATCACTTCGCACCGGTTCTTGAATTCTTGGATTGGTGTCGATGTGTAAATCGAGCAGCAAGGTGGCTCCCGCAATCGACGAAGGTTCGTAAATCTTGCTGTGAAGCACTCCCGTCCGAGCCGTTGCCGCCCAATGCACGCTGCGCATGGGATCACCGGGTTGATAGCGTCGGATCCCGCGAAGCCGCGTTGGGTCGTCCATCACGTTTTCTCGCATCCGGATCTCACCAATCGGTCGCCGCGAGCCCACTTCATAAGTCGACAGGGCAACGATTTTGGGTAACACAGTGATGTATTGGGGCTGCGTTCCCACTCGATAGCGACGATACAATCCCATCAAGTCCCCCGTTTCCAACACAGTCGGGCCGATTTGAAAGTAGCCACGACGATTGCAGGTCATCTGATACGAAAGCGCCTTCGTCTGCCCAGCCCAAAGCATGATCACTTGGATACGGTCTCCGTCAACGGCAAGCGCCGGCGGTGTGAACATCGTCGCACGGTGAGGCAGCAGGTCCTCGACCAGGACCCACAACACAGGCAATCGGCTGTGATTGGTCAAGTTGATCTGCACGTCCACGCGTGAGCCGATCTTAAGCTCGACGTCACCACTACTGCGTACCGCGACCACCGACGTCGACCATGTCTTGGCGAGATAAGCGTTAGCCACCAGCAAGATGGCCGCGGCGATCGCGGCCAAGACCCACAACGAAGCACCAAACAACATCCCCGCCAGCAATAGCGCACAAACGCCCGCCAATACGGCAAAGCTCGGCCTGCCAGAATCGGTCGCTGTCATTTCGAGCTTCGTCTTGGACAAGAGGGGGAAATCGCTGAGCGTCTAGTGGGAAAGTTGGTGGTCTGGTCTGCCCCACCATCATACTCGCTGACCCCTGCACGTTGGCGGTGGAAACAGGTCGTGGTTTCGGCTGCAGCAGCCTCGCTTTCGGAGTCCAAGTCGGTCGTGATTCCTCTCGTTGGTGTCGCAATTCGCGAACCAAGAGGGCCTCCCTCGAAATATCTCCGGGTTTGAAAATTTTCTTGTCCCCTCGGGCGGATCAGTCTCGCCCAGTACATCGTTGGCCGGCATCGATGTTTGATTCGGTCGCCTCGAAACCCTCATCTTGCACTCGATCGCAGGATCCTTTCCGGAGACAATTCCATGAAACGCTTTTTCAACACCTTCGCTTGTTTGGCAGCCGCTTTGACCGTTTCGCTCGTCGCATCGGACGTATCGGCACAAGTTTCCTCGAGCAGCTACTCCACCGGAGGGGTGGCGAGATCATCGGCCTCGGGCTCCGGTAACGTCCGACTCAACGCACGAGCCGCGGCATCCAATGGCGGCTTCGCCAGCGCCAACATGACCGGGTCGGGATACAACGGCGGCTATGCGACCGGCAACGCGATCGCGGCGAGCAACGGCGGTGTGGCGATCGCCAACGGCCAGAGTGTCGCCAATGGCTGGAACGCTCGCAGCAACAGCAACGCCGTCGCGGCCTCCAACTACGGTGTCGCGATCGCAAACGATTCCGCTCGAGCCTATGGCAACGCCAACGCTAATAGCATGAGTGGTGCCTTCACGACCGGTGGTTACTCCGTCGCCAATGGCTCGGCTCTGGCCCAGGGCTATTACGGCGGCCAGGCGGTAGCCAACAACACCGCAATCAGCGCCGTCGACTACGGCGTCGGTATCGCGAATGGGTCGGCAAACTCCAACGCCATCTTCGGTGGCCAGGCGATCAGCAACAGCGGTGCCTACAGTGTTGGATTTGGCGGCTACCACGAATCGGGTGCCTCGGCAGTCAGCGGAGCGGCCTTCGGCGGCTATGGCTATTCCGAAGCCTTCCACTTCTCGCCGTAAGGCAGAGCAGCCACCTTTCGATCGAACGCAGCTCGCCAAAGTTTGGCGTGCTGCGTTTTTTTGTTTTGGGATACGAGCATCCTTGCCACGATTTCTCCCGACAACCGCCACAGAGAAACTTCGTTGGGCGAGGGAGAACGACGTCACACCGCCAGTGTCGGCTCTGCTTGATGGCAAAATGGCTGCTCCAGTCGAAAGTAACTGCTGTGGCGGGTGTTGCGGAAACAAACCAATACCGACTGAAAAAGCAGCGTCAAAACCAACGTCTTCGTGTTGCTCGAAGGAACCGGTTAACGGCCCCCTCCCTACGTCGGAACGTTCGCGATCGACCGACTACGTCTTGACCAGCATGCTGATTCAGTGTGCGGGGCAATCGGCATCGTGGGGCGGATTACCTTGGTGCATCGTCATCATTGGCGCACTGGTCGGCTTGTTGCTGCCGGCCGTTCAATCGGCTCGCGAAGCAGCGCGCCGGATGAGCTGCAGCAATCGCATGAAGCAGCTTGGTTTGGCGCTTCACATGCACCACGACACTCAGAACCATTTCCCCTCGCAACGTGATAACGCCAAAGCGCCCGTCCCGGCGAACCAGCAATCGTTCTATCGCTGGTCCACATTCGCCTTGCTCACGCCCTATTTGGAACAATCGAGTATCTACAATGCGATTGATCTAAAGAAACCGCTCTACCTCTTTACGATGGGACCACCGCCAGGTGTGATCACGCATCCAGACCTCGCCAACGAAGTTTCGGCCTCCGTCGCAACGTTCCTTTGCCCCAGCGACGTTCATGTTCGAATCGATGAAGATTGGGGAGCGACCAACTATGTGGCCAATAACGGAACCGGTAACAACGGGGGTGGTTATGAAGATGGCGATGGGCTCTTCTTCACCGACTCGCGTAAAAAGTTTCGCGATGTTCTCGATGGCACATCAAATACAGCTGCCTTCGCGGAAACGCTGATTGGATCCGGGTTGCCCGGCACCACTCGCGGCGAAGCGAACTTTGGATCCGAGGGTGTCTTGGCATCCGTCTGGAATGCGGCAGCACAATCCATCGACGACAGCTGGTGTTTGAATGATGCCTCGCCCGTCGTTTTCGATCGCGGTAAACGGTGGGCCGATGGAGCCGTAATCGATACCGGCTATCACCACTACCGTGAACCGAACGCACGTGAAAATGACTGCTACTCGCGCTACGCCGCACAGAAGAGCGCCCGCAGTCGACATGTCGGTGGCGCGACGGTGTTGATGGTGGATGGATCGGTCCACTTCATCACCGAATCGATTGACCACGAACTCTGGCAGAACCTTGGCGCTATCAACGACGGGAACGTCGTGGGTGACTTCGAGTGATAGCTGCTGACTTATTTGCACCCAGTTTCCTATTCCAAATCCTTGCTTTTTGAGTTCAGAAGTCGTGAGACATTTTTTCAAAGCGATACCGAACGTTGCCGCCCTTTTGTTGTTGACAACGCAAGCCTCGGCTCACGACACGTGGGTCAACACCAACACAGCCGTTGTTCGCACCGGCGATGTGATTCATGCGGATCTACGACTTGGAAACCTTGGCAACAATCACCGCGATTTCAAGCTATCCGGAATCGTTGACCCTGCTTGGGTCACGTTTGATGTCGTCGGTCCCGATGGCACCGTGACCTCGTTGAAGGACCGCATGTCGAGCACCGCTCGTGATGAAAAACAAGGCTACTGGACCACGACCTTTGTCCCCAAGTCACCCGGCGTTTACTGTGTTTCACATGAGATCGACCGAGTCATGCAGCACACCCGTGCGGTGCATGCGATTAGGACCGCAAAGGCAGTGTTTACCGCAGCCGATTCGCTTGACAAACCGGTTTGTGGGATGAACGCATCAAAGCCAATCGGATTACCGATCGAGTTGGTCGTGAAGTCCTGCATTCTCAACAGCACCGTGGCTGGGCAGACGGTGAAGGTGCAATTGCTGCTGCACGGCCATCCGCTTAGCAATACGGTTGTCAGTTTTATCCCGCAAGGAACCGAATTGGCCGAGGGCTTTGACCCCCTTCATGAACGCAAGACGGATGAAAACGGGTTTGCAACGTTCACACCTGCCCAAGGCAACCTCTACTTGGTCGTCGCTCATCACGATGCGGAAGACGAAAAATCGAACGAATACGACTACACCAGCTATGCGACCACGCTGACGCTGCACATGGCTCAGATTCCTCGCTAAAATGTCCATCACCTTTGACTTTGCCCCCCGAGACCCCTTTGATGAATACGAACGCCTACCGACTTTTCGTTGCATGTCTGCTTGGCTGCTTGACGACGGACCTCGGCAGATGCCAAGCGGATTGGGAGTGTTTCCTAAATGGTGGACGCCCCATTACCGATGCCGGCGAGGTGCCAATGGAATGGTCAACGACACAGAACATCGCTTGGAAAACGCCGATTCCGGGTTACGGGCAATCGAGCCCCGTGCTTTGGCAAGATCGCGTCTACGTCACCAGCGTGGAAGGTGAAAACAAAGAACAGTTTCACCTCACTGCCATTCGTATCACGGATGGCAACACGCTCTGGACCAAATCGTTTGCCGCGTCGACTCAAGTCAAGAACAGCTACTACACCAGTCGTGCGGCTCCGACGCCAGCTGTGGATTCGAATGGAGTTTACGTATTTTTTGAGAGTGGTGATTGCGTCTCGATCGATCATTCCGGACAAACCCGGTGGCAACGATCCTTGACGAAAGACTATGGCGACATCGAAGCGAAGTTTGGTTTGGGGGCATCACCCGGACGACAAGGTAGTGATGAAGCGGCTGCGCGTGAATCGAACTTGGCTATCAGGGTAAATCACATGGAGGGTCAGTGGGAAATGGAAGTCGATTGGCGAGTCCGCGGGCCGATGGCAGAGGAGGCAACCGAGGAGCGGCGAGCAGCCGCAGCGAGTTTTGCTGGCCCCATCCAATATGCTGCCATTGCAACGAAGGGAAGCATTTTAGTACGCACCGGACCGACGCTTTACTGTATCCGCGAAACGAAGCCCTAATCGGCCGAGAAGGGGGACTCGATGATCACGCTCGATGACTCGCCCATTGTCCCTTCGCGGATCCCCACCGGATTGGCTCGCTATCGCGATCGTCGACCGATGGCTCGCGGCGGCAATGGCATGTTGCAATCCGGGTTTGACCAGATCATCGGTCGCTCGGTTGCGATCAAGATGCTGCTACCGGAACATCGCTCCCTTCCATCATTCCGCCGGCGGTTGCTTCGCGAAGCACGTGTCACGGCGCAAATCGAGCATCCAGGCACCGTTGCGGTTTACGATGTCGGCGACGATGAAGAACTTGGCATTTACTACACAATGGCACGCATTTCTGGCGAAAGCTTCTTTGACGTCTTACGAGGCATCGCGCAACGGAAACAGGACACGGTTGCCGCGTACCCGTTAAAAAGGCGTCTTGAGGTGATCTCGGAGATCTGCCAAACACTGTCGTTCGCTCATGCCTGCGGCGTCGTGCATCGCGATGTCAAACCTGCCAACATTTACGTCGGAAACTTTGGCGAAGTCACCTTGCTTGATTGGGGATCCGCCAAAGTATGGGGGCTACCAGCGCTGGACAACTCGGACACCCTACTGCCAACCTCAAGATCAGGCCATTTCGGGGCCGTCATCCGATCGGTCCGGCATCGCGATGGCGATTTCGAGATCTCACCGCTCACGCCCGCTCAACAATTGATTGGAACACCCACCTACATGTCGCCGGAACAAATCGGCAACAAGAACATTGACGAACGCAGCGACATTTTCTCCGTAGGCGTCTGCCTTTACGAAGCGATGGCGATTGCCGAGCCCTTTCGCGGGATAAACGAAGAAGAAACGTTCGACAACATCTGCTCCCGAGCACCAACGCCTCCGTGTGAACGATCCCCAGGGCTTGGCATTCCTCAAATCGCAGACGACATCTTTGCCCGCGCGACCGCAAAACAACCCTCCGCGAGATATCAATCGATGCGGGAGTTGATCGATGCGATTCACAGCCTGATCGATGCTGTTGCCTAAGTGGCGGGCTTGATCCGGTACAAAAATTTGTCACTACGCAGCAACACAGCACCACCGGGCAGCGGTACGGGAGAAGCATTGAAGGCGGAATCGTCACCGTCAAGTTGCGTATGGGAAAGCAACTCAAAGCGAGGTTTTGCTGCAACCACAAAGATGCCGTTCTTGCGGCTGACATAGTAAAGACGCCCATCGGCCCATAACGGCGAAGCGTAAATCAAATCGGGCGATGGATCGATACGTTGCTCATATTGGATTTCTCCTGTGGATGCGTCCGCACAGTAAAGAATCCCGCTCTTCTCCTTGGCCCAGTAGAGAAAGCCATCGTGATAAACCGCTGAGGAGACGTTCGATCCCTTTGCGACATCCCACAACTGATGGGAATCGGTCACATCGCCACGTCCGCCACTGCGGATCGCAAGGGTGCGACTCCGACGGCCACCGCCGGCAAACAAAATGCCATCTTCGACGGTGATGTGAGGACAGATATAATCGTCAATTCCGTCGCAGGTCCAAAGCGGTTGACCCGTGTTCGGATTAAAGGCCATGATCTTTTTCTTCATGGTCACCGCTAATTCGTCCGAACCATCCAATGCTTTGTAGATCACCGGGGAGTTCCACGCTTCGTCGATTCCCGATTGACGCCACACCTCACTGCCATCCGTTTTCTTCAATGCGACGAGGTCACCGCTTTCGACACACGCATTAACAATCACCATTTCGTTGTGGAGGACCGGCGACGTCCCCGAACCAAACGCATGGGTCCCCGATCCAACATCGGCACGCCAACGTTGGGTTCCTTGATGGTCGAAAGCCAAAACGCCGCTGGCTCCAAAGAAAACGTAGACACCGGTGTTGTCAACCGCGGGCGTACTTGAAGCGTAACCATGAAGACCCACGCCCCAGGTGTTGAACTCGTTCTTGTCCGAAATTGCTGGCACCGACTGTTGCCAAATCAGATTCCCGTCTTCAACGCCAATGCACAAGACATGGCGAACCAAGTCGCTTGCGTTTCCAGGTGACTCTGGATCGATGCCGTATCCGGTGTAGGCAGTCAAATAGATGCGATTGCCGAACACAACGGGACTCGATGCTCCTCGTCCCTGAAGCGGAGTTTTCCAAGCCACGCCGCCGGAATCCCACTGTTGGGCGACATCGACCTCCGCCGTCCGACCATAATCGGACCCTCGAAACTGTGTCCAATCTTCCGCACAGGACCAGGATGTGGCGAGGGAAAAAAACAGACAGAACGTCGTGATCATCAGAGTCCGTCGTCGTCGCGTCATAGAGTCTCTAGCCGTGATGTGTCCAAGAGGAATCAACTACGGAGATTCTACGCCGCCACCAACCGTTTTGGCTAGTTGGTGCTTTCACGTCGCATCGAGGACTCCGCGACCAGATCGGTGGTTCCAAAGTCAAGGAACCCGGGAACCCAACTAACCGATGCAATGCCAATTCGGACACGAACGGTGATCAGGGATCCCGGGGCAGCCTCTTCGACCAACGCTGGTTCGACCTCGATCGCCGCACCGTCAATCGCTAGGATCGCGAGTTCTTTTTGAACCGCTTCAATCACGTCCCCCCCGGTCGCGGTTGGGCGGATTGCAACTCGAGCTCCTTCACGCGTTGCGTGAGTGGCTGATTGTTTGACGAGACTTAGTCGTCCGATCTCGACAATTCCGAAGGTAAAGGCAATCATCAACGGAGCAATCAGGGCGAATTCCACCGCCGAAGTCCCTCGGCATTTTCGTCTTCTCGCCACAACGGAGGCGACTCTCGTCAGCATCGAAATGTACTCCAGTAAAGCGTGATGGGCTTGATGTCGAAAGAAAAGAGTTAGTTCACCAGCATCACCGGAGCCACCAAATGGCTGCTGGTGTGTTTTCCGGTGAAATCGATTTTGCAATTCCGCGCGATCACCTTGGTCGGCTGGATAATCACGACCTTGTCGTCTTTTTTTCCGGTTAGCTTCACGTCGAGAATCCTGACGCCTTCAAACTGGACGATCGTAAACATGGCATTGTTCCCGTTGCCGCTTACCGAGACATAAATCGGAATGATGCGAGTCTTGCCAATCAAGGTGGCCAGTTCGTCCTTGATTCCGGCGCTGATGCCCGTGTCCCCATTGAGTAGCAAGACACCACTGTCATCGAATTCGAGCGGCCGGTTCAGATCAATCAGATCTTGGAGCGAAATACCATGCAGCACTTGACGCGACAAATCATTGGTGCTGTTGTCCTCTCCGCCAATGTCCACCGTCCCACGGTTTCCCGGTGCCCCCGTCCCTTTGGGATACAGATTGGTCTCGAAGATGCCATCCGACCCGGGAACGACTTGGCCATTGGAATATGCGTAATTGTCTTCAGTTGCTTTGGCACAAGCGGCACGCCAACTGGGCCGGTCTAACGCTAGCGGCAGAATCTCCAAGCGCTCCTCATGACTCGAAGGCGCGTAGAACCCACGGATGCTGCTGAGCATCGCTGCCGTCGCCGTGACTTCCAACGATTGCGTATCGCGTCCAGTCAATGCCCCGAAGAACAGCGGCAACTCACGATTGCTTTCACCATGGCGTTTCAAAGCCACTCGAACCGCATTGAAGTTCTGCGGTTCCGATGTATCCCACGATTTGTCAATGCCATAGGTTCCGACCTCAACATCTTCGCTCAACAGCTGTAGCGAATCTCGCCCGACAAGGTTCACATTCGAGATCTGGTTCGCTTCGCTTTGAGCAGCCGCTTCAAGATCCGTCGCTACCTCTCCGCTGACCTGGCGGTCAAATACTTCCCAACACCCCCCCAAAGCAGCCGCATCGGCAGTTCGTTGCATCTCGGTCCTCGCAACGTGGATGTAGCTGAAGTCCAAAACAATCGCCATAAGCGATATCAGTCCGACAGTCAAAAACAATCCCAGCACGATGGCCGAACCTCGACGTTGGTCGGGGGACCGCTTACGCTGGAGGGTCGAGCCTTCACCGCCGTCGGCGGGATGAAAGTAGAGACGAAGAAACGAGGTTAGCGCATGCATTGATATTGCCCCAATGGATTGGCTTGAGAAGGAGGGAGAAAAGTTGGACAACCGAACGTTTTTAAGGTTGTCGATTGATCGGCAAGGTGAGGGCGTGCCCATCGGAGTAGAACACGCGAACTTCAACTAACGTCACTCTATCGATCCGATTTGCACCAAAACCAATATCAATCGCATCGAGGCTTTGTTGAGGGTCATATGCGGACAGATCGGTGACCGGACTCGACGGAATCGTAACGAGATATTCGGGACCTCCAAAGCCACCCCATTCTGCTCCAAGTCCATCCTTGACGGCGAATAGCAATTTGTTGTTAACCACCGCAACGACGTTTGTCCAACGGACGTGATCTCCCTTTGTGGCCAGCACGCGATGGGTGCCACTTCGAGCTTCATCAATCATTTTGCCGTGGTCGATGGCACCGACATGAAAACCACCGCCGGAAAAGTCGTCATCAGCCTCGTAGTTCATTTGCAACTGAAAGTAGCAATCGTCGATGTCGGTGCTCGGGGATAGAAAAAAGGTAATTTGAGGTGAGATGTTCGCCGGGTCAGGTTCATTGACCACCATTTCCCAAACCTCTTCGACTTTGAAAATCGAAGGGTCGGATGCCTTGCTTGAGCCAAGAGTAGCCACGGCGAGTACGGAAAAGAGCCCCCCGATAACGACCATTTGGCGCAAGTTTTCCATGCGCATTGCCATTCGCATCATCGGTATTTCCAAACTTTGTGGAGAAGAGAAGAGAGGAGTGGTAGGATGCGGCCGCTTTTTCCACCGTATCGGTCGCGGCCGGTTGAGCCGTTGGCCGAACACGAGATAACGGACGACATCGCTATTAGAAAAGCTAGCTTACCCGTTCACGCCAAGTCGCCCTTTTCTCGCAAAATTTGAAATTTATCACCTACGAGGCGGAGCGCGGGAGTGGACGGAAAACGAAAATCGCCGCGAATATGACCTTGCTAGCTTTCCCGAGAGGGAATTCATCTAGCCCGAGACATTGAACTTGGCTACAAGTGCATCGGAAATGCATTATTCGACTGATCGACGATTCCACTTACTCTCGTCAGGGACGACGAACTACCGATGAAAAACTTTGGCCGCGTACTTCTTCTAGCCGCACGCCGACGGTGGTCATTCCTAGGGATTGTATTGACATCGGTCGTAATTGCCGTCTTGTGGGGCGCCAATATCGGAACCCTGTACCCGATCGTCGAAGTGGTTTTCGCTGGCGATAGCATTCCGCAGCACGTCGACAAGGAAATCAAGAAAACAGAAGAATTGATTGCGGCATTGGATGCAGAAGCCGCTGACCTGAAGGCTCAGTTCGTCGTTGCCAAGCCCGACGAGAAACCAAAAATCGAACTGAAGATTGATACGGCGAAAACAAAACAAACCGCTTATGCCGAAACGCTCAAATACCTCGTCAAGGCGAAACCGTACGTAGATCGCTACGCCCCATCGGACGCATACAAAACCCTGCTCGTCATTGTCGTTTTGTTGATTGGCGGTACCGCGATCAAACTGGTCGCCCTGCTCGTCAACTTGATGTTGGTTCAATATGTTGCTGAGAAAGCGTCGGTCGATTTGCGAGGTCAGTTTTTTCGGAAAACCTTGAGGTTGGATCTTGACTCGTTCGGCGAAAATGGATCGGCCAACTTGACATCCCGTTTGACCAATGACGCGGCCGACGTCTCGGGTGGGGTTGGCGTTCTCATGGGCCGGTTGCTTCGCGAACCTCTTAAGATGGCCGTTTGCCTTGGCGGTGCCTTGTTCGTTTGCCCACGACTTCTGTTGCTGGTCATGGTCGTAACGCCGTTGGTGGCATTGTTGATGCATCACCTCAGCCGGGCGATTCGCCGTGCCAGTCGGCGAGCGATGGAAGAGATGAGTCAGATTTATGGAATGCTGAACGATTCTTATGCAGGCATCCGCGTCGTCAAAGCGTTCAACACACAGGCTTATGAGCGGGCCAAGTTCCATCGAGGAATCACCGCCTATTTCCGCAAATCGATGAAGATGGCGTTCTACAACACTGCGGCGCGCAGTGTCAGCGAATTGTTGGGGATGACGATTGTCGGGCTCGCGGTTCTGGCGGGAGGCTACTTGGTCGTGAAACAAAAAACGGCGATTTTCGGGATTCCCATGAGCACCGTACCGCTGAAGATGAGCGAGGTCTTGACGTTCTTTGCGCTGCTGATCGGTGCATCGGATCCCGCCAGAAAATTGCAAGATGTTTGGAGTGGCTTGCAACGAGGCATCGCCGCAGCCGACCGTGTTTACGAAATCATCGACCAACCGATTCGCGTTACGGAACCGGCGGTTGGAAAAACGGTGCCGCGGCCGCACAAGGAAATCCGACTGCAGAATGTCGTCTACCAATACCCCTCGGGTCCGACGGTTTTGCGGGGTGTCAACTTGACGATTCGGCAAGGCGAGACCATTGCGGTGGTCGGACCCAATGGCAGCGGGAAGAGTACGATCGTGAACTTGTTGTGCCGGTTTGATGACCCACAAAGCGGCCAAGTGCTGCTCGATGATACGCCGATCAACGAAATGAAGACGCGAGACCTCCGTCGCCGTATTGCGTTGGTGACACAGCGCACGGTGTTGTTTGACGATACGATTGAAAACAACATTCGCTACGGGACGCCGGGGGCCGACACGCATGCAGTCGTCCGGGCCGCAAAATTGGCTTTCGCAGATGACTTCATTCGCCGCAAAACGCCGAATGGCTATGGAACCATGCTGGGAGGGCACGGCATGCGGCTGTCCGGCGGCCAGATGCAACGACTCGCCTTGGCACGAGCGTTTTTGCGCGAACCGGATATCTTGATTCTGGATGAAGCCACCAGCGCTATCGACCTGGAAAGCGAGCGTCTGATTCATCAAGCCTTGGCCAAATTCCTCGTTGATCGCACCGGAGTGATGATCACGCACCGCCCAACCAGTTTGTCGATGGCTGATCGCATTGTGGTGATCGAAAGTGGAATGATTGCGGATGCCGGACGCCATGACGAACTGATCACGCAGAACCGCTTCTATCAAAGCCTCTGTGGCGGTGAGTTGCAACGATCGGCGTAGCGAGGGCGGAAAAACCGATGGCTTCGACTTCAACGGAATACGACAACCAACTGGGTTGGTCTAGTGAGCGTCGATCGGTCGCGTTGGCAATTCCACTTCGCATCGTTTCGCCACGATTCGCATGTGATGATCAAGGTGGGCGGCAGCAAGCCACGCCAGCCCGCGCACCGAGACGGTTTGGTTGTCGGCGGTCCCGCTGGAATTCCATGCCTTGGGCGTGATTCGCCGTAATAGCAAGAGGTTGGCTTGACGCAACGAGCCCATTTCGCTGACCAAATGCCCAAAGTTCCCTAAGCCGAAGCGACGATCTGCATACGTGTTCTCGTCCCAACCCGCCAACGGCGTCGTGTCGCCTGCTGCAAATCGCAAAATGCGATATCCGAAGACCCGTTCTGCATCGGCACAATGCTCAACCACCTGACGAATCGTCCAACCGTAGGGAGCATGGATTTTATCCACCTGTTCGGGGCAGACGTTGCTGGCTAACTCGCAGAGGGTAAAAAGTTGACTCTCGAGCAGTTGGAGCACGCAATCGCCATCCAGTTTCGCAATCAAGGCTTGCTGGTACTCGGAAGGGGTTTCGCTTGGCGCGGGACGACGGCCGACGATTCGATTCATGCGATGTGACAGACCTGTACTACTACGGATGGGTGGTTAGCAATTCGCTATTTCGAAAGAAATGAGCAAATGTTTAGAGGATTGAACAAAGTAGAGGCTTGGCGGTATTGTAGCGTCCCTACCGAGGTGCGCAACGATGTTGCTGGAATCGAAACGCATCCAAGGCGATGACGCCCTATTCACTATTGGAGTACAACGTGGCGGAAGTCGCAATTCTCTTGATCGCGATATTGGGATGCGTCTTCGTCGGATGGCTCCTTTGGACCTGCCATTCTATTCATCAAATGGAGCGGCGATGTGATCTGGCATTCAAAGGGCTGGCCGATGCGATCGCCAAAGAACATCTGATCATTGAGCACCTGCTTGATTCTTTGCCAAGTGACTTCGAGGCCTCGACACAATCACGGGTTTCCGTTTTCTGCCAACGAACCTCTCGAGCGCTCGCTCAGCTACGCGACGATTCAAATAGTCGTACGCTTGCCGAATCGTTGTCGCAAACCGAGTGTGAATTGGGCTTGGCAACGGATCGCTTGGTCGAACAGATACAGAAAGACGAATCGATTGCGAATCGGGCAACGGTCGCAGGCTGCATGCGAGGTTTGACGGACGCGAAAACGCAAGCCTATGCTGCGATGCTAACGTACAACCAATCTGCAATCACGATGTCGGCATTCGCCCGGTTGTTGCTGCCAGGCATGGCTTGCAAGATCATCCGTAGGGATCTGGATCGGCGATCGCTCATCGATTGGACACCTGACGTCAGCAGCTAGAGCAAATCACGCAGCAGCTGGGCGGTTCGAGCGATCGAATCGGTATCGATCGTGTGGGGGCCATCAAAGGAGTGGAATTCTGCATCGATGCCAGCCTTGATAAGCATGCGTGACAGCTCTTCCGCACTTTCGAAGGGCAGGATGGGATCAAGCGTTCCGTGAGCTTGATAAACATGCGTGTCCCCAAGCCGACCAAGCGTGGCATCCCATAGCGGCTTGCAAATGACGGTTCCGCTGTAGAGCAACAGCAACGCCGGCGACTCGGGCAATCCGCGCAATGACGCATCGAGCGTCAACATCGCACCTTGCGAAAAACCACCCAAGACAAATGGATTCGCATCACTTCCGAGTTCCGCCTTGATTTCGCGGACCGCTTGGCACAGAGCTTCACGTGCCGCAGTGATTCCGTCAGGTTCGTGATCGTGCATGTCACGAAAGCGTGACGCTTGGATCGCGTCAGCCAACTGGGCCATGTTGATGGGCCACCAAGCTCGCGCCCCAGGCATCCCCATTTCAGCAAGCGACAACGGCGCGGCGGGAAAGACAAAGCGAAATGCACCGGCGTCGTCACCGAGGAGTGAGATCCATTCAAAGGCCAACCCGACCAAATCGGTCCCCGGTGCCCCGTACCCGTGACAGAGAATCACCGGAATCGTCGGCGTTTCTCCTCCATCCACAACGATGCATTCGAGGGAACCGTAGAGTGCGCGACGTGGTTGAGGCATCGAGGGGCCAGGGGGCAAGGAGTGATTTGGATAGAAGAGGCTCATTTTCGGGGAATCGCTGCGAGTTGCAAGGTGGAGCGATTGTTTTGGCCTCACCCACAGAATTTTTAGATAAGCCAATTTTTCGATAAGCCACGCGATGATCCACCGAATCTGCGGAAGATCCGTTTATTGAGGATCGGTACCGTCACCAAGGCTGGCCGCCTGAGTCTCCCCAGAACCGTCTCGAAGGATTGCCGACGGCTACGCCCCGAGCAACTCTCGCGTCGCCTGCTCGACATCGGGCTTCCGCATCAACGACTCGCCGACCAACACCGCTTTGACCCCTGCGGCACCGAGACGCAGTAAATCGGCATGCGTTCGAATGCCACTTTCCCCAACCACCAACCGGTCGTTGGGGATCGATTTTCGCAAGCGGATCGTATGATTCAAATCGGTCTGAAACGTTTTCAAATCGCGGTTATTGATTCCCACCAAGGGTGTCCCGGTCGCCAACACAGCGTCTAAGTTCGACGGCTCGAACAACTCGATCAGCGTTTGCAGCCCGATGGCGACGGCTTGCTCGTGCAGTTCCTTCAATTCGTTTGGCGACAAGCACTCTGCAATCAACAGCGCGCAATCGGCACCAGCCGCCCGAGCTTGCAGCAACTGATAGCGATCGACGATGAAATCTTTACGGAGTACCGGAAGATCCACGGCTGCGCGGACAAGTCGCAAGAATTCGAGTGAACCTTTGAAGAAAGGCTCGTCGGTCAACACGCTGATGCAAGCGGCACCGGCATCCGCATAGTGCTTCGCAATCGTGACCGGATCAAAGTCCTCGCGGATCATGCCGGCCGATGGGCTTGCTCGCTTGACCTCCGCAATCAGTTGAACCGACTCACCCGCAGCCAAGGCACTCAGAAAGTCACGACATGGGGGTAACGTTTGGATCGCGGCCTCGAGCTCTTGCTCCGATTGAACCGCTTTGTCGCGAGCAATCGTGTTACGCGTTTCGGTGATGATTTTGTCGAGGATGGACATTAGTGCTTAAAGTGCCGCCGACCGGTCAAGACCATGGGAATGCCATGCTGATTGCAAGCGTCGATGACCTCGGAATCCCGTCGCGATCCACCGGGCTGGACCACCGCAATCACTCCCGCGTCGGCGGCGGCTTCGATCGAATCCGGAAAGGGGAAAAACGCATCGGATGCTAACACCGAACCGCTCGCTCGGTCGCCCGCTTTATCAATCGCAATTTCGACGCTGTCCACACGGCTCATCTGTCCTGCGCCGACACCGATCAGTGACGCGTCCTTGGCCAACACAATTGCGTTGCTCTTGACGTGGCGAACCATTTCCCAGGCAAACGAGATGTCGTCCCACAACTTATCGCCCACTTGCGTGTTGGTGACGGTTTTCCACTGCAGCGGGGCGCTGGTCATGCGATCGGCATCTTGGACCAACATCCCGCCACTGATGAATCGTCGCTGAATCGCCGGCCCTGTGCCGTCGAGTCGTCCCACTTGCATCAGCCGTACGTTGTCTTTCCATCGCGGCCGCGTGGTCAACAACCCCACCGCACTCGCTTCGAAATCGGGTGCGACGATCGCTTCCAAGAATAAACCAGGCTCGCACAACAATTCCGCGGTTTCGACATCCACCGTTCGGTTGAACCCCAATACGGAACCAAAAGCACTGAGCGGGTCGCCTGCCATCGCTTTTTGACAAGCCGCGGCGATCTTCGGTCCCGTTGCTGCACCACAGGGATTGTTGTGCTTGATCACCGACACCGCCGGCTCAGCGAATCCGCGAACAATTTCTAACGCTGCGTCGAGGTCGAGCAGGTTGTTGTACGACAACTCCTTGCCACTGATTTGGCGCGCCGAAACCAAGTTTGCCGATTTGACCGACGCGTCGCTGTAGAGCGCCGCTCGTTGATGTGGATTCTCGCCATAGCGAAGCGAAGTTTTTCGCGAAAGGGAAAGATGCATCGACGAGGGGAACTCGCCCGTCATCGCATCGCCACGCAAGTAGTCCGCAATCGCGCGGTCATAGCAGGCGGTATGCTCGAACGCTTCGGCAGCCAATCGCCGCCGTATTTCCATGTTTGTTCCTCCGAACAAATGCATCTGTTCGAGGACGTCGCCGTATTGCTGAGCACTTGTCACGATCGCCACGTCATTTTGATTCTTTGCAGCCGCGCGAACCAAGCTGGGGCCACCGATGTCGATCTGCTCGATGCATTCCTCACGCGTCGCACCGACGCGTGCCGCAGTGGCTTCGAACGGATACAGGTTCACGACGACCACATCGAAAGCAACCATTCCGTGATCCGCCATGCTCTGGGTGTGGTCACGGCGGTCACGCATTCCAAGGATTCCACCAAAGACTTTGGGGTGCAGCGTCTTCACGCGGCCATCCATCATCTCGGGGAATCCGGTGTACTCGGCAATGTCCTTCACCGCCACACCGGATTCTTCAAGGTGTTTTCGTGTGCCGCCGGTGCTATAGATCGTGACGCCGGACTGGACCAACCCGATGGCAAAATCGGCCAAGCCAAGTTTGTCGCTTACGCTAATCAGAGCATTCTTTACAGGGACGATGTCAGACACGGTGACTTGACCATAGTGAAGGAAACGTGGGTTCAACAATTGCTACAAACTTCCCATTGCCCATGATTTTGGTCAACCGGGTGACGGCAATCGGACCGGAATCCCTGCCTCTCGCATCACCTGTTTTGTTTCCGAAATCGTGTACTGGCCAAAGTGAAAAATGCTGGCCGCTAAGGCGGCGTCGGCTTTTCCAATCTTGATCGCATCGGCCAAATGCTGAGGACAGCCGGCCCCACCACTCGCGACCACTGGGATATTCACCGCCTCGCTGACAGCCGACGTGATCGGCAAATCATAACCGTCGCAGGTTCCGTCGGCATCCATGCTGGTCAGCACGATTTCGCCTGCCCCAAGTTGCTCGACCTCCTTGGCCCACTGGACTGCCTGACGCCCCGTTGGCGTTCGCCCCCCATTGATGTGGACTTCCCAGAATTCTTCGCCATCCCGCTTCACTCGCTTGGGGTCAATATTCACGACGATGCACTGGCTGCCAAAACGGTCGGCGGCTCGGCGAACAAACTCGGGTTCTTTGCATGCGGTTGAATTGATCGATACCTTGTCGCATCCCGCCGACAGCAACGCACGCACGTCCTCGATCGTGCGGATGCCACCACCGACCGTCAGCGGCATGAACACCTGCTCGGCCGTACGACGAACGACATCGAGAATGATGTCGCGATCCTCGTGGCTAGCCGTAATGTCCAAGAACACCAATTCATCGGCCCCCTCGGCTTCGTAGCGCCGAGCGACTTCCACCGGATCGCCCGCGTCGCGAAGGTTAACAAAATTGGTCCCCTTCACCACACGACCGCCGTGAACATCTAAACAAGGAATCACCCGCGCTGCGAGCATAATGCTGGTCTCTCAAGAATTCGTTCGGAAGTAGGCAGCCCGTGAACGGTCCGTCGCTCCATCAATCAAGTCGCCCGCAACACTTCGGCGGCAACGCTTCGGCATTGCCCTGCGTAGCCGCTGCCGAAAAGGTTCAAATGATTCAGTAAGTGATATAAAACATAGACGCTTGTTCGGCGTTGCCAACCATCCCTCATCGGCCACGTTTGTTGATAGGCTTCGTAAAACGATTCGGGACAAGACCCGAACAGCCGAATCATGCCGAATTCGGCTTCATGACATCCTCGATAGACCGCTGGATCGATCAGGACCGGTTGCCCAGCCGAGTCACAAAGGTAGTTGCCGCTCCACAGATCGCCGTGCAAGAGTGACGTCTCTTCCCGCCGCCCCTTGAGCAGGTCCCCCATTTTGTCCACAATCGCTTGGCAGTCGGTTTTTAACCGGTGATCCGCCAAACGTTGATCCACCGCCCAGCGAAGTTGGAAACCGATGCGATTTTCAGAAAGAAAGTCGGGCCAAGTTGTCGCAGCCGTTCCGTTTTTCTGTTTCGCTGCCCCCAAATAGTTATCTCGCGGCCATCCGATTGGGTCCCCCGCGGTGGTCTGGTGCAGCCGTGCCAATTGTTGGCCGAATTCAGGGTAAAACGACTGAGGCCGTGAGCCCGTTTCGACCCACGGTGTCACCAGCCATGATCCACCGACTGCTTCCCCCGATGCAAGCGGGCGGGGCACCGTGATCGCTTCCGCACTCGATAGGGAGTCCAATCCGTCGCATTCGCAGAGGAAGTTGTCGCAAAATTCGGGACAATTTGTTTTCACAAAAACCGTTGAGGCAGAGAACGAGTCTGGATCCAAGTCGACTCGCATCGACGCACTGATGCAACCGCCGCCCACTTCGCGGATTCGCAGGACGCGGATCGCGGGGTCAACCAGTCGCTGGAGAGCCAGCTGGACATTCGTTTCGCTACAATCCGTCATGGACAATCACGTTGCTTCAGTCATAAAATCTCGACATGACGTTCGCGGCTAACTTTATCGCCATTGATTTTGAAACCGCTAATCGAAGGCCCGACAGCGCCTGCCAATTAGCAGCCGTGGTCGTTCGCGATGGCGTCATTTCGGACTCGAAAATGTGGATGATTCGGCCGGAACCCTTCTACTTTAGCCCTTTCAACATCGAGGTCCACGGGATCGTCCCCGATGACGTCGAGCATGAAGGCAACTTTGCCGACCAATGGGACAGCATGGCGGCGTTCTTGGGTCTCGGCGCTAAGGGCCCCGGACAACGTTGCTTGGTCGCTCACAATGCGGCGTTCGACATTGGCGTGCTCAGCGCGTGCTTGAAGAGCCACCGATTGGCGGTCCCTGACCTGGATTACACCTGCACCCGTTCGATCGCTCGGCAAACTTGGCCGAAACGGCCACGATTTGGGCTGAAGCCGTTATCGGATTGGCTTGGCGTCGAATTCCGCCATCATGATGCATTGGAAGATTCCATCGCCTGCGCCAAAATCTTGCTCGCCGCCGGGATTGCTCGTCAAGTTTCAACGCTCGAGCAATTGGAGCAGTCGCTAAAACTGTCGCGTGGGACGGCGGGTCCATGGGGCAAAAAGGGCCCTGCGAAGCTGCGCAGCCCGAGGAAGATGAAGCCGCCCCCCACTGCATCCCAACCCAGTGAGGATGAATCGAGCGGCTTGCAGTCCTTGTTAGATTTGCAGCGGCTGCTGGTCCGTGCCGAGTTCATTCGCCCGCTTTCAGGGCAAACGATTGTTTTTACCGGCCATTTGGCATCGCTCGACCGCCAAGATGCCGAGCAGTTGGCATCGCGATTAGGAGGCCTATGCCAAAACAAGGTCACCAAGGAAACCGATATGCTGGTGGTAGGAAATCGTGCACCGCAGACCGCCGTGGCGGGTCGAACCCTCAGCGTCAAGGAGGAAACCGCCAACGCTTACCAAGCCGCAGGCGGTCCGATTCGGATTGTGACCGAGCAAGAGTTTCTCGGCTACATCGTGGCGAACGCCGAGCGATAAACCTGCTAAAACACCTTAAAGCGGCACGGCCGCAGCGAAGCGAGCTACCCCTCGAATTGCGTTTGCCCGCTCCCGTTGGTCGCTAGAATCGTGTTGAAATAACACAAATTTCGGTGACAACGGCTACAGGACTCGCTGTGCGAAGAATCGCGGGAACGATGGGCTCTAGCCACTTACGCCAACCTTCCGAACTCCAACGCTCCAATGTCATGCACCGAATCTACCCGCTGATCCTTTTGATTCTCCTGCTGGTGCCCAACGCACTGAACTCGCAGCAGCCGACTCTCAATCCCTTCCTGACGGAGCACACGGTGCAGAATCCCCCCGAACAAAACGAACAAAACGAACAAAACGAACAAAACGAACAAAACGAACAAAACGAACAAAACGAACAAAACGAACAAAACGAACAAGACGAATCGGACGAAACAGGGTTTGCCAATCCAATGAACTTGCTAAACAAAACCGCGGGGGGGACCCAGTGGTGGACCGACCACCTATGGGATCACGGATATCGCATCCAACAAAACACGTTAACCAAGCATTGGCGTCTACTCGACCCCGACGACGTCCGTTTGACGTGGGGCACGCGAGCGGAATGTGACACCTGTTTGACCGAACAAGCGGTTTCGAAGACGGAAACAAGACGCGTCACCCTGCTGCTGCATGGGCTGATGCGAACCCATCACTCGATGAAATCACTCGAACACGATTTGCTACAACAGAGCGACACCGAGATCATTCGGTTTGCCTACGCCAGCACGCGTGAATCGATCGGTGAGCATGCCGCCGCACTTCGTGAAGTGGTCGAGGGTTTGCCGAACGAAACGCGTATCAACTTTGTCGGGCACAGCATGGGCAACATCGTGGTCCGGCACCTGATTGGCGATCTTCAGCGTGACGGTGATCCGAAAGGGATTTTGCCACGTTGCGAAGCGATGGTCATGCTTGGCCCACCGAACAACGGAGCTGCAATTGCTCGCCGGTTGTCGACGAACAGCTTGTATGGTTGGGTCACAGGCAAAGGTGGCTTGGAGCTTGGCCCCGAATGGGAAACATTCGAAAAGAAATTGGGGACACCGCCGTTTCCGTTTGCCATCATCGCAGGCGACGTCTCGGACAACTCGGTCCAGAACCCTTTGGTCGACGGTGCGAGCGATTTTGTGGTCAGCATCGAAGAAGCTTCGCTTGAGGGTAGCAAGGCCTTCCACACGGTTCCCGTGCTACACAGTTTTCTGATGAACAACGCGGACGCCCGAAAATTCGCGGTCGACTTCTTGACGTCGCATCAATCCGACCAAGCCAAATGATTTAGAACGGCTTAAGCAACACAATGGCATTTTCATGGTGGAACCTGCGTTCCAAGGGTCCTAGCGACGACGAAACATACGCGAAACAGATCGATGAGCTGCGAGAGAAATCACCGATACCTTCGATTTGGCTGTTCGGCAAGACCGGCAGCGGCAAGAGCTCCATCGTTCAGTTTTTAACCGGTGCCGAAGAAGCTTCGATCGGAGAAGGCTATCGTCCCGAAACGAAGACCTCACGGCGATTTGATTTTCCGGATTCGTTGGAACCGCTGTTGAGCTTCCTCGATACCCGAGGACTCGCCGAAGCGGGGTACGACCCGCGCGATGACCTCCGTCGTTTTTCGCAGTCGACTCAATTGATGATTGTAACCACTCGGGTCGCTGACCATGCACTCGATTCTTTGATCGAACCGTTGCGTAGAATTCGCAAGGATGCACCTGAGCGTCCAGTCATCTTGGTGCTGACCTGCCTGCACGAGGCGACGGGACGGGTTGATGTGTCGGAGGGTGCGGATCCCTTTGACTCGATGTCTCCCTTGCCGTCTTCGTTGCAATCACTGGTGGATGAAAAGACCAAGCAGTTTGCTGGGCTCTGTGATGGGATCGTCCCCGTTGACTTGACACGAATCGAAGACGGTTTCGCCGATCCAAACTTTGGGGGACGGCGACTGAAGGACGCCATCCTCGCGCAACTGCCGCATGCATACCGCCAAGCGCTGCTCGCGTTGAAGGACACCGACGGTGACCCCACCAGTTTGCGGCAAAAGAACTCTCGACGCCAGATTCTGGCCTCCAGTGCGATGGCGGCTACCGCGGGTGCGGTGCCCGTCCCTTGGGTCGACATCCCTGCGGTGCTCGCGATTCAAGCCCACTTGGCGGTCAAGGTCGCCCGAATCTATGAACAAGAAATCACTCCTGCACGCTGGGCGGTGCTCAGCAGTGCGGCGGGATCTCGAATCGCCGTTCGGTTTGCACTGCGCGGAGCACTTAAGTTCATCCCATTTGTTGGCATGGCTGCGGGGGCCGCAAGCTCATTCGCCTTCACCTACGCGCTGGGGATGTCGTGGGATTGGTATTTTGCGGACCTTCGTGAAGGGAATCTCCCCGATCCCGATCAATTGCGTGATGTTTTTGTGGAACAACTGAAACGGGGGCATGAATTATGGAAAGCCGACTGAAGCGACTCCGCAAGAGTCTGTTGCCTTCAATCAGCCCCCGGATCGCGGTCCTGTTTCTGCTTTGGACCCTGCCGCTTTTGTGCTACGTCGGAATGGGTTTGGTAGCGGTCTATCAAACCGGTTGGCTCAAATGGATCGTCGCGACGCTGCCATTGTTTTGGATATCCGCATGGCTCGTTGGCAAGTGCTGGCCACGACCACGATTGAACCGAGTCGCCGCAGGCAAGCCATTGAAGGCTGCTGATTTCTGGACCCCCACCGATACCGACGCCATTGCCGTCGTCGAGCAATTTCGAACGGAAGTCGATGACGTCAATTCACACACCCTCGCCGATTTCAATCGTTTTGTTTCCGATGCAAGGATCTTGGCCGAGCGGTTGGCCTCTCATTATCATGCGGGTGTCGGTGACAACCTGTTGCACCCGCTGACGCTGGTGGAAATCCTTTCGGTGATCCATATGGCTGTCGAAGACCTCGAATCGTGGGTACTCGAAAACGTTCCTGGCGGTGACATGGCAACGATGGGGCAATTGACGCAAGTCCCCACTTTCGCGACCCATTTCGACACGGCCCAAAAGATCGTTTACGTTGCCTCGGCCATTTTGAATCCCACCAAGCTGTTGGCGTATCCTTTGTGGCGCAAATCGGGGCAAGTGGTCGTACAGCTCCAGAACGAATTGGTGCGCAGCTTCTATCAGCGATACCTTCGACAGCTCGGTTATTATTTGATCGAGATGTATAGCGGTCGGCTGAGAGCGGGGTCGAAAGTCTATCGATCGAAGTTTGGAGCAATGGCAAGCGGCATTCATGTCGGTGGTGGGGATGCTGACGCGTTCTTGAAGCTCGAAGACGCCGAAACGACGATTGCCGTGATGGGGCAAGTCAAGGCGGGAAAGTCCAGTTTGATCAATGCGTTAACGCATGACCCATTGGCCGCTACCAGTGTGATGCCGAAAACTCGCGAAGTCGGACGTTATCAGTTTTCGCTTCCCGAATCGACCAATCAGCTCACACTGCTTGACACCCCCGGCTACAGCGAAGCAGATACGTCCGCCGCACAGGCAGGCGAAATTCGAACCGCGGTCGTGGCCGCCGATATCGTTTTGCTGGTGCTCGCTGCAAATGCCCCGGCGCGCCAAGCGGATGTCAAGATGGTACAGCAGTTCTCGGAGTACTACAAAACAAACAAGCAACTGCGACCGCCCAAGGTGATCGCCGTACTGACTCACATCGACTTGTTACGTCCGGTTCAAGAGTGGGATCCACCCTACGATTGGCGAACCCCGCATCGGTTGAAAGAGGAGTCCATGGCTGCCGCAGTGGAGTACACGCGTGAATTGCTCGGCGATTCGGTCGACGGGTATGCATGCGTCTACACCGGAAACACGCATCCGGCGGACACAAGCGTCGTCGACGAAGTGATCCCACAACTGGTCACGCATCTCGACGAAGCTCACGCCGCCGCGGTCCTCAAGGCGTTCTACAACCAATTGGGACAGAAGCGATTGGCCCAGCTTTCGCGTCAGCTCGTCGGTTTGTTAAAATCGGTGCTGTAAAGTGTTCGCATCGAGCGGAAAACAAGTGTCAGATTTGCAATGTAGCACAGGCTTCCAGCCTGTGTTTTTCCCATCGCAGGCTGGAAGCCCGTGCCACTTATTTTCCGCTTGATCCTCGAGTGATTACAAAAGGGTTGGACGCAACTTGAATTCGCCCTTGCGCACGCGTGCGACGGCGGCTCCCAACACCGGCATCAGGCACAGCAGCGCGAACCCTTTCGCAGGGAGGTCCCCGATTCGCGAATAGATCGATACCCGAGCGTCGCGAAGCGGGGTTGCGATGACGGCTCCGTTGCTTCCGATCGACAATCCTTCAACGACTCGGCCGCAACTGTCGATCCAAGCCGTTGGGCCATTGTTGGCTGACGACAGCACCGGTCGGCGGGTTCCGACGGCGATCATTTGAGCACAGCGGAGATGATGCTCGATCACGCTCGAATCATCGAACCAACCATCGTTGGTGACGGTGACGATCACATCGGTTGGTGTCTGTTCGGCTCGCAAGCGACGGAGATGATCGACTGCGACTCGTTCGACCGCGGTTTCGATGCAAATCAGCGGCAACACATTCGTTCCGTCCACCTCAAACACGGTCGGTCCGTCCCCAGGTGTGACCATCAACCCATCGGGGACAAGCGACCGAAGCCCAGGAATCGCATGAATCAGTGGAACATATTCGCCAAACATGACCAAATGATTCTTGCCGTACCACTGTTTTACTTCTGGCGACGACTCCGAAACCGGTGCAACATGAATCATGCCGCTATAAACGCTCGGCACATCGCCATAATGAACCACCCCACAACCGACCACCAAGTGCGGTGCTGCATGCGAGGGATTCGCTGACTCCAGCAGGTTCATGACATCGCCTGTGCGATCAAGAAAGTACCTGCGATTCCCTTCCACGGCACTCGGGAAATCGGATGGCGGCCCAGGAAATTGAGGCGGAACGATGGCGTCCGTGTCCATCATCATCCAAGGCAATCCGCCGGTGAACATGGACTCGGGCCAGACGACCACGTCTACCGCTGTGCGGGATTGTTCGAGCGAACGAATCGATTCACCCGCATAGTTTCGATAGATCTCATCTTCGCGGCGAGCGTCCTGTTGGTACTCCACTTGTTCGCTTCTTTGGATCAGCGCAAACGTCGCAAGCTCGTCGGTTGGCGTCTCGCCCAAGCGATGGTGACCGTAAACAAGCGTCGCCAACAGTAGACCCACCCCCGTCGCACAGGGGACAAACCACGGGGTGTCCGGGGCAGTGATTCTCGTCAGAATCGACAAAATGGCGACGTTGATCGACACGATCAGGAAACTGACGCCGTAGGAGCCGAACAGATCTGCGATTTGAATCAATGCGGGAACATCGACGACAGTGTGCCCGAGCATTGCAGCGGAGATCCCGGTCGCAAAGTAGTTCCGCCAACACTCCAACCCAACCCACACAACCGGCGCGACAAGGGCAAGCGGGAGGTGAAGACGAAGAAGACGTCGACAGAGCAGTACGAAAAGAGGCACGTAGACACCAAGGTACGCCGCCAAAAGGATCAAACTGACGTACATGATCGGGTGCGCATGCCGAATTCCTTGTAGCGACACCATCCAGTAGCATGCCGAGACGGCCCAGATGGCGAAGACGTCTCGCCGGCAGAGCGTTGTCAATGTGGCGATCCAACTCAGCAAGGGCACCAAGGCGACCATCGCGAGCGGCCAAAGTTTCAACGGCGGTTGTGCGAGCCAGAGCAGCAACAGGCTCAAACAGGCCAGCGCAAACCGGCCACGAGACGATTGACTGCGGAAGATCGATTGGATTGCATTCATGACCGGGATCTTACGGATTGAAGCGGAAAAGTAGAATCGCAGTTTCCGGGCTTTTTCCAGGCTTTTCTCAAGCTTCCCAAGTCCACGGTCCGGCGAGATGACGTGAACCAGACGTGTCGCCTATAATGCACCCCGTACCCCTGGGGAAAACGCGTTGCCCCCTTTTCTTGAACACGGCCATTTCTCCCCTTTGAAAATGCTAACGCCATGACATCACCCGAGTTCCTTGGCCCCTACCGTATCGGTGAAACTCTCGGTCGCGGCGGAATGGGCGCGGTGTATTCAGGCGTGCATGCAAAAACAGGCGAAAAAGTTGCCGTCAAGCTGATCTCACAACACATTGCGGATGAACCCCGATTCCGGCGCCGTTTTGCTGCGGAAGTCGAAACGCTCAAGCGACTCCGTCACAAGGGCATCGTTCGCTTGGTCGGCTACGGAGAAGAAGAGGGGCAACTTTTTTATTCGATGGAACTGGTCGAAGGCGAATCGTTACAGCAGCGAATCCGCCGAGAAAAAAAGATAGATTGGCAATCGACCATCGATATCGCGATTGAAATCTGTTCGGCGCTAAAGCACGCCCATGACATCGGCGTGATTCATCGCGACTTGAAACCAGCCAATCTGCTCCTGACTCTCGATCACTCCATCAAATTGGTCGATTTCGGGATCGCAAAATTGTTTGGTTTCGGGGAGCAAACGCTGGCGGGAAGCGTGTTGGGGACCGCAGACTACATGGCACCCGAGCAAGCGGATAGCCATGGCGTGACGGTGCGGACCGATCTCTACGCTCTCGGCAGCGTGATGTACGCGATGCTCACCGGCCGGCCTCCCTTTAAAGGCAAAAACGTTACCGCCGTGATCAAGGCTCTTCGCACCGATCCCGTCACGCCATTAGATCTGGTGGATCCGTCCCTTCCCGATGCGCTTGTGGAACTGGTTCATCAACTCCTTGAAAAGGATCCTGCTGACCGACCGCCGACGGCCTTGTCGGTGATGAACCGATTGAAAGCAATGCGTGCTGGGTTGCAGCGAGAGCAAACGATGCGACTTGATTCGTCGAAGACTCGAAGCGACGAGGGATTGGAGTCGAGCATGCAACGGAATGCACTCGATACGAACTCGAATCGCTCCAATCCCACGGACAACGCATCAACCAACAACGCAACCACGGGCCACGATCAGGGAGTCACACCCGTGGTGAACAACGGGGGCGCCGCACACCCCGGTGCCAATGCCGCCGTCACGGTCAATTCACGCAATACCGACGCGACCGTTCGTCCGGACGACGAAGACTTCGAAGCATCACCAGTCGCAGCGCCAGAACCAACCGAGATCAAGACCCATTTCCAATCGGTTGATGCTGGACACGACCCATCGCGTCGACCGATCGCAGCGGACGCAACGCCCGCTGACCGATGGAAGACCGCCATTTCGGTGTCATCGATGGCCGCCGTCCTGATCGCCTGTGCGATCTTGTTTCTCAAAGCAACGCAGCAACCTTCGGCTGACGATCTGTATCAAGCCATCGAGTCCAAACGAGATTCGGGAGACTTACTACAAGCACAATCCGAGATCGACCTTTTCCTACGCCGCTTTCCGGAAGACCCACGCTCGGATCTCGTCCAGCAATTCGATGATTCGCTACACCTGCAACGAGTTCTGCGTCGCTTGGACGTTCAGAACAAGCTCGGGATCACGCCGCTGACGGCCGTCGAGCAGGGGTTTGTCGACGCAATGAAAGGACGCGAACAGGATCCACACCATGCTCGGGAACGATTGAAACAGTGGCTTGCCATTTATGACAGCGATACGATTCAAAAAGAGGACTCGTTGCAGCAAATGATCCACTTGGCGAAGAGCGAGTTTGATCAATTGGAGAAACGATCCCCGCAAGTGTATGTCGATCCGCGAGCAACCGAATTGATCAACCGCATCGAAGAAATTCTCAGCAAAGCCCCTGCCGAAACCTCGCGAACCACGCTGGAGGGAATTGTCGACTTGCATGCGGATCAGCCCTGGGCTGCCCCCGCCGTCGAACAAGCCAAACGCGGACTCGAACAACTCCGTGAAGAAGACTAGCCCGGGTTATTCATCAGTCCAAACCTATTTCCCGTAACCCTTCGTATGCAATCAACTTACACCGATAGAGAAAAAAACGGACTGCGCACGTTGGAGTCGTAGGCTTTAGCCGATCCAGCAAGGATCCAGCACGCAATCGGCTAAAGCCTACCACTCCAACGAATCATCCGGGCTAAAACTCGACCACTTGCCCGACGCGAACCACCACCGGCCCACTCAAACCGGCTGGTAGCAGGGACGCGTTCTTGTCCGGGGCTTGGTAGGTCCACGTCTTGCGTTCTTCGGCGGGTAAGTTAGCGTCGAATACCAGTCGGTTATGCCAGGGATTGGTCACGGTGACCTGAAGCACGTTTTCGCCTTCGTGGACGTGCGCTGCAATGTCCATTCGGAAGGGCGGAGCCCAGAGCGTGCCGACTTGTTTCCCATTGATCGAGACTTCCGCGATCACATGGACCTGCCCCAAGTCCAATTGCAGGGGTCTGCCCAACTCGGACGCCTCAACATTCAACGGGGCCCGATACATGGCCGACCCTGAAAACGCTCGAGCCGTAGGGTCATCGAGGGTGGACCAAGGCTTCACGCCTTCGATGGCCACTTGTGTTGGCGTATCCCAGCCAGCCGGGAAATCCAACTTCCAAGGCCCAGCAACTTCGCGCACACGAAGTCCGCTGACTTTCGTGGTCAAAAGGGGCTTGTCGTCACAAACAACTCGGTATTGCCCGTCTTCCCAAACCAACAAATGGTGCTCATCCAACACACGAGGTTGCGGGGATGGAGGGTCGACCCAAGGTTGAAGCTCGTCACCCGGTTGCAGCCCAAACGGAAACTCATTCGTCGGAGGACTGGAATCGACCGGCGTCTTGGCATCGACAACCACGTCATCATCGTGCTCGATCCGCGTTGCCACAGGCTGCTTTTTGCTGTTTTGAAACACCACAAACAGGCTTCCCGCAGCGGGCAAATGAAGTGGGATCGTCGTGTGAGACGATGTTTGTTGGTAGACCTCGATCTTGGTCGTCTCGCCGGTCATCGGATCCCACCACTCGGGGCGACCGACTGCGGAAAACTGAACATTGCGATCCAGACCCCGTGCACGATTGGCGGCGAGGAAGTAGATCTCCGAGGTCTCGGTTTGTCGGTGACACCAGGTCGCATCCAGCGTCCCGAGAACATCGGGAGGGATCTCCAATCGCAAGAGCAACTCTTGAAACGATGCGGCTTCGTTTTGCGTGGACCCGATTTGCGGGGACCAAAGCAATCGGCCGGCGCCAACGGTTCGGTCACCGGTCTTGGCGTTTGCATCACCCCACAATCGGCGCACCCACGAATCGAAGTCGTCTTGCTTCCCCTCTGCGTCGCGAAGGGGGGACGCGTCGCGAAGGGTTGGGCTTGATTCGGGTGGGTTTCCGATGACGATCGCACCTTGGGAAATCAGCTCGTGCAGCCGCTTGAGGGTTGCCGTGGTAAGCCGTTTGCATTCTTCGGTCGGCAACCAAATCACACGCCAACGGATACCTTCCGGAGAGACAAGCTCACCCTCTCGGACGCTGATCCGATGATGCAGTGCATCGGCGTTCAAGTAGTCCTGCTTGTAACCGATTGGAAAGGGTGCATCTTGACGCGGTTTGTGATCGACGTCATCGCCGAGATAGCGGAGGACGCTCGCCACGGGATTTCCCTGACGGAGCATCAGCTCACAACGTGCGATGTAATCGGTAAACCGTGGCATCTGCTGCCACCAAGTTTGGCCTCGCAAAAACGGCGTGCCAATCCGACCGCCAAATGAGGTTCCCGGAACGACATCGGTGCGCGGGTTGTGCGTGTACGTATGAAAGATGAGATGGTTGATTCCGTACGTGAAATGACGATCCGCCATGTGTTTCAGTCGGTACGGGTGCTCGTCCCAGCGAAGGCCAATGTTGGTAAACGCTTCAGCGGCAATGGTTTGTTTTCCGTACAGATGTGCCGCAGACACCGCGGGCAAAATCGGCTTCGTCTCAAGACCTCCCTGGTGCGGATCGTTCGGTTGCCAGAACTCGCACATTGGGGTGTCCGCGGACTTAAAGTACTCCAAAATATCACCGGGCGACACATCGCCCAGTGCGGTTTCAAAAGAAAGACGGAGTCCACGCTGACGTGCAAGTTCCGCGAGTCGCCCAAAGTAGTTTTGCACCAACATGTCGCTGATGGTTTTTCGCCAATCACGCAGGAACCGCTCACTGGTTTCATGGTCCTCAACGACGTAGCCAGCGAGCGTCGGAAACCACGATCGCAGCTCGTACCCGCATCGCGCAGCGAACTCACGTTCCATCGAGGGGGTCCAGGTTTGCGTGTAACATTCCCAGCTATCGATCAACATCCCCTTCAACTGCCCGTCGGCAGGTCCGCCAGCTGCTGTGATGCGGCCGATGTAGCCGGCAAAGTGCTGGTCGGCACCGGCGGTGGAAAGCTTGTCGCACTCAAAGCCAGTCGCTTCCGGAGGCGCAGGTTTGTTCTTCACTCCGGTGTTGACGTGGCCGAATCGCAGGATCGTCCAATCCCCGGGCGGTGCGTTCCATCTCATCTGGCCGCCCGCTTGCAGCCTCTCGGAAAGGTCGACGATCGAATCCGACGCGATCCAACTGGCGGGGTCTTGAACCGGCGGCGCACTGCGGTCGAGGCTGCGCAGCGCATAACCAGCTTGACCACGCCAATCATGGATTCGAGCCGTCGCGAACAATCGCAAGTACGAGAGCTCCAGCGGATGCTGCGAAACAAACGTCAAGCGAAACCGTGTCGACCGCGTGTCAGGAAACGCCAGCACGAGTGGGTGCTCCGGTTGGCGATCTTGCCAGTTGCCCCGTGGGATATCCCTTTTCGCAACGGCTTGCCATTGCCCCTCGACAAAGGCATCGAGCTCGATGCGAGTCGCGGGGTCAAAATTCCGTCGCTTCATCAACAATTCAACGGGTGGCAGTTCGATCGAACGCAAGTGCGTTGGCTCAGCAAAACTCAACTCAAGCCATGTTGGATCCTCACCGGGATCGATCGTGACGGGCTTTGGAGAGGCTTGCTTCCACAACGCCATCCAACCCGATGCATCGCGATTGCTGTCGACAGCGATGGGCTTCAAGTCTTCACCGGAATCATCAAGTGGCGTGGGAAACGCGATCACCGCAACGTCGCGGTAATCGCGCCAAGGCTCGTCACTTGGTTGCGGTCGGGCCAGCTGCAAGGAAACCGGTTGACCACCCTGCACCGTCGTTCGGCTACTGATCAGATGACGCATTGCCTTATCCGGCGTGATCCAAGGTCCCCCGGACATCGCCCACCCCGGACAGTTCTGCATCGTGAATCGCAGACCCAATCGAGTTGTTTCGTCCCCGACGTGCGAAATCATGTCATCCCAGGGAGCGCTGAGCGTTTCAATCTGTGGCGAAACCTCCGGCCATGGGCTTCCCTTTCCGTGGAAAAGCTGGATCCCTTGGAATCCCGCCTTTGCAACGGCTTCGAGATCCGTCGTCAGCGCCGACTTGTTGACATTGCCTCCGATCAGATGGAACCACGTCTCGGGATGCACCGACTGCGGCGGCGACTTGAACTGGCTTTCCAAAGCCTGGCCCAAAACGGGTTGCGGCAACAGGGATGCGATGACCAACAACGACAGGCATGTGATCGCTGAGATTCTATTCACGGTTTGGCTGCGAGGGGTTCGAGGTTAACAGATGCTTCTTGGAACCGGGTGACCGGTCGAAGCGAGATCCTTCATTTCACTTCGATGCGGTTGCTTCCGGTGATTTCCTGCTTAAGCAGCCAACGCCCCTTTGCTCGAGTTGCATCGACTTGTTCTCCACCAACCCAAACCCCCGATGAGCCGTGGGTCGCGGGGAGATTGACCTTGGCTGCCATTCCCTCGGGGAGCTTCAAATCGAGTTGGAACGAGGACTCGTTTGTCCAGTCGATTTCGATCGGGCCGAGTGCTGTTGGAACCTTGCCCTTGGCAAACGTTAGTCCCGCGGGGCAAGGACGAATGGTCACGGTGGTCCAACCCGCCTCGGCCGGTTGTGCGCCGAGGATATGGCGAGGCAACAAATTCGCCGGCGCCGCTCCCCAGGCGTGATTCCAATCTTGGTTGGGTTTGTATTTCAGATCCCAAGCCTCCCAAGAGATCGTGGTTCCGCTGTCGAGCATGTGTTTCCAGCTGCGATCACCATCGGCCACGATTAAATCGACTGCTTTGGCTTCCGCGCCGTAAGCAAACAAGGCGTCGAGAAGATATTGAGCGGCATAGACCGAACAACCCATCTCTCGCTCACGAAGCCACGCGACCACGCCCTGGACATTCTCGTCCGGCACCAACCCAAATGCTAAAGGGATAAAGTTGGCGTGGACGCTGCTGTGGTCGGTGCCGATCCCGTCGCGATAGAGACCCGAATGTGGGTCGAACAACGTCTTCTGAAATGCGGCTTTGGCAACTGCGACACGGTCTTGAAAGGCCTTTGCATCTGCTTCTTTCCCAACCGCACGCGCTAATTCAGCCATTCGCTTCATCGCTTCGATATGAAACGCATTGACCACGGTGTTGATTTCAGTAAAGACAAACCCATCTCGTTCGCCTTTGGGCCAATCGACGATGTCATTCTTGGTTTGGTCGAGCTTGCCACTGCGAACCAAGCCGTCGGTAGCACTGCGCTGAAGCAATGTTTTTGTCTTCAGCAACTCATAACGGGCCGAAAGCCAATCGACATCGCCTTTGTCCATCCATTCGGCGTGGGCCATGAACACCATGTGAGGCGCCCACTCCGTTGGCCAAGTACCGTTTTCCATCAGCCAATCAAAGGTGACGGCCGCCATTTCAACGTGGTCGTCGGTCGCATAGTGGCTGAGCTGATTCAGGTAGGCATCGGCTTCATAGGGGATCCGTTCGCGATCACCATCAACATAAACGCCAGCGAACGTCGTGGCCTTGATGCTGTACTTGCACAAGCCATAGATCTGGTTCAAGACGGGATCGGAGCATTCGAAGGAGCTTGCGTCCTCGTTCCAGCGCTTCGCAAATGCAGCGCGTCGCGTGATGTCTTCCGCCTTCAGCTCGCCTGGCCATCCTTCGATTTCGACCCACCGAAATGGCATCACGGGCTGCCAAGACTCGGGCGTCAATGCGGCTGGGGGATGCGAGCCCTTTGATCCGGTTTGCTCGATGTTGCGAGGATGGACCGGTGCTGCCACGATCGATGTACCTTGTCCGCCAGATCCGGCGTTTAGCTTGCTGGCACCATAACGCACGGTCCCCGGTGGGTTGCGATCGATTCGCCCCTCCTTCAATTTCTCACCGAAGTGAATGGTTCCGGTGTAGGGCCCTGTTTCCGGATTGCGGAGGGAGAGGTTACCAAAAGCCACTTTTCCAAAATCGACCAACGTAACGCTATCATCGATCTTTTCGATACTCACCGGTGATTGATTGGTCAAATCAACCGTTTTGGATGCAGGAACGATCGGCAGTTCTTTGATGAACAGATTGCGGAATCGGTAGGTTTGTCCATCCTCGCCATGATGTTGGATACCGATGTAACCTGCGGCGTCGGTTTTGTCTCGAAAGTCCACTGTATTGACGCCGTTCACTTCGATCGAGATGCGATCCTCAATGCAGGTGATCACAAAACGGTTCCAACCGTTACGATTGAGTGCATCGCGAATGGCGGGCTGTGCAAACGCTTCTTTTGACTTTTCTTCGTGCAATAAGAACACCTCTTCCGACCGCCCAGGTGTGCTGGGCCAAATCCATCCTCGGCGCGCTTCATCATAAAGGCCACCCGACCAACGACGATCGGACCCGTCACATTCTGCTTGGTAACCGAAGACTGCTTTTTTCTCCGTCGGATCGACATGACATCGGACCATCACCCCCGAATTCGCAGGGCCCTCGGGAAGGTGGATTTCGACGCTGACGCGAAAATCGGTGTACTGTTTTTCCGTGACCAAAAAGAACTTGTCGTTACCCGTCAAATGGATTTCACCATCGACAACTTTGGCTTCACCATGCGGGTAGGGGTTGCGCCATCCGCTCAAATCCTTGCCGTTAAACAGTGGCGTGTAGCCAAGACTTTGCATCGCCTTGAAGCCGGCGCTTCCGTCGGCCTCAAGGACGGGTTTCAACAGCGATGCTGGAGCCGAAAGCTGTGCCGAGACATCGGGCAGCATCGCGGTCATCGCGACGAGCAGGGGCAGGACCAGGCGGGGACGTGGCAACATCAAGGTGACCTCAAGAATGCGGCGGGGGAATCGAAGCGGAGGACGTTATCATAATCAATGTGGGGTCGAGTCGTCTTGGCCTCCTTTTTCGAACTTTGGTCCATCTGGTATCCTGCCGCTTTCCGTTTCCCTCACCCTCCTCCGCAAAGATTTCCGCCGTGGCTACCTCCCCCCCAACCGATCTCAGCACACCTGATTCCACACTGACCGTCGGGGGCCACTCGTTCACCAGTCGGCTTTTCGTGGGAACCGGCCGCTACGACACGATGGAGCAGATGCGAGATTCGCTGTCCGAATCCGGCAGCCAGTGCGTCACCGTGGCGGTTCGCCGCGAGCGGCTGTACGATCGGCTCGGCCAAAACATCCTCGATTTCATTGACCTGGATCGCTACACGTTGCTGCCGAACACGGCGGGCTGTTTCACGGCCGAGGATGCGATTCGGACCGCAAAATTGGGACGTGAAATCCTCAAGACGCTCGGCAATCCAGGTGCAGATTGGGTCAAATTGGAAGTCCTCGGTGACAGCAAGACGCTGTTGCCTGATCCGGTCGAAACGATTTCTGCCTGTAAAGAGTTGACCGCCGAAGGGTTCAAGGTGTTGTGTTACACGAATGATTGCCCCGTCACGGCCCAAAAGCTTAAGGCGGCTGGTGCGACCAGCGTGATGCCGGCTGGCAGCCCGATCGGCAGCGGCCAAGGGATGCTCAATCCCAACAGCTTTCGAATCATCATGGAATACCTGAAACAGGATGATCCGGATTATCCTGTGATTGTCGACGCGGGGGTAGGTACGGCGAGCGACGTGAGTGAAGCGTTCGAACTTGGCGCCGACGGTGTGCTGCTCAATACGGCCATCGCCTACGCGAAACAGCCCGTGCGGATGGCCCGAGCGATGAAACATGCGGCGATTGCCGGCCGCGAAGCCTTTTTGGCGGGCCGTATCCCGCGAAAACTCTACGGTAGCGCCAGCAGCCCTGAGGAAGGGGTGATTAGCACCCGTCCCTACGGCAGCGAAAAGGTCCAACCTTAGAACCTATCCGAAAAGGGGTCTGACCCTCTCTTGGTCTGAGCGTATCGGTAGCGATTCCATTGGAAAACAACGAGTTGTTGAGCAATCGAAACGTCGGTCGACAAAGGGTCAGACCCCTTTTCGGATAGGTTCTCAGGGTCGGCAAGAGAATCTTTTTTTGAAATCTTTACCAAGAATCGGGAATTCCCTGCGAATCATTGGGTGTATGGGTTGGATTGTGGATGCAAATGGGCACTCCGCTCCGCTCGATCAGCCACTTTGGTTCTTAGGGGAGACTCCTCGATGTTTAAAAAAATGATTCTTGCTGGTGGTGCTGCTGCACTGCTTTCCACCATGGCGATGGGCACACCGTTGTTCAGCTACGCCCGCTGCGGCGTGAACTGGCTGCGAAGCTCGGCGTCGGATTCGATGCCCTTGGAATGGGAACTGAAACGTGCGCGCCAGATGATTGCCGATTTGAAACCGGAAATCGAAGTCAACGCACGGCGCATTGCGATGGAGAAAGTCGAAGTCGCGCGATTGGAAACCCAGAGAAACGAAACCGAACAGCGGTTAGCCAAGACGCAATCGGACATCGAACGACTCAGCGACGATCTTCGAAATGACAGCCCCGTCTACACCTACGCCGGTCGCACCTACACGTCGGTTCAGGTCAAAAGCGACTTGAACAATCGCTTCAAACGCTTCAAAACGCGGAAAGCGACCGCGGAAAAGTTGGACCAAATGTTGACCGCTCGCAAGCAGACGCTCAGCGCAGCTCACGAGCGGATGGATGCGATGTTGAACGCAAAACGTCAATTGGAAGTCGAGGTCGAGAATCTGCAAGCCCGTCTTGGAGCACTCCGAGTCGCTCAAACGAGCAGCGAATTGTCGCTCGACGACAGCCAATTGTCACAAACGCGAAACCTGCTCGACGAGATCGCAACACGCATCGACGTGGCCGAAGAGACGATGAGCGTCGACGTGGAGTACTTTGGCGAAATTGACCTGGACGAACCGAGCGACGAAAACCTGCTCGATGAAATCACCTCGTACTTTGGCCAAGACAACAAGGCCGATTCACTGGTCTCGATCCAGCTTGACTGAGCGTTTTCGGTAAAAGGGCGACTCCCTTTTCCGCGAACGACCGTTGTTTATTCCCCAATGCTTGACACCCGAAAAGGCTGATTCCGTGTCAGTGATGGACGAACAAATTACCGTAAAGCCTCTAGCGAATCGTTGGAGGCTTTGGGTCGATGGCTGCGGAGGATTCCTGATCCTCAGTGGCGACCGCTGGACTGTGGGTGGGCCAACCGGTCGGCTTGGCGGGCTTTCATCGAACGGAGAGAAAACCAAGACCGACATCTGCGTTGCCACGGATTGGCCCAGCCACGCGGGAACCCTCTCACGCAGCGAGGACTGTTTTTTTTGGCAAGCTTGGTCGCAAGGACAAAAGACGGACAGGATTGCGGTCAGCAGCGGACGATCGCTGCCGATTGACGGGGCAGCGGAAATGAACCTGGTTCAACCGAGTCCGCTGAGCCCGACCGGTGTGTTGACCCTTCGCCCACCCCACCGGTTCACCGGTCACGTCGACGCCGTGATTTTGGCGGAGCAGGCGTTGTTGGTGGGATCCACGAACGATTGCCACGCTCGCGGGCATTGGATGGCGGAAACCGACAAAGTCGTGATGACCCGGCGCGACGACGTTTGGATGGCAAAATCGGTTGCCGACCGAGAATTGCGGGTTTTGCCGCTTGGCGAGCGAGCCAAATTTGGTTCGATCGCCATGATGTTGGAACGAGCTACTTTCGAAGACGAATAACACAGCATTTGGGAATCGCATGGGTTGGCGCAGCAAAAATGCCGGGAAAAACGATTCCGGCCGATATGTCGCGCCCGCCCGCGACCAGCATGGTGCCTGGAACCAACAGCCGGATGCCTCAAATCATTGTTTTTCGACGAGGAAACATCGAATCATGACTGCTCTTCTCGGTAAACTAAGAAATGCCAAGCCATCCAGCGTCGCGCCGGCCCCCGACACTTTGGCCACCGCCGCTTCGGCCAGTCGAAGCGGCTCACCGTCACTCGAGGAAACCCACGCCAGCCAGGCGAGTCCACACTCAAAAACCATGTCATTTGCTTATCCTCCCGGATCGACCCCCTTGCCCCGTTACACGATACGTCGTGGCATCGGGATCGGTGGGTTTGGCGAGGTCTATTTCGCGGTCAGCGACGCGGGCAAAGAAGTCGCCTTGAAACGGATCCAACGCAACCTGGATGTCGAACTGCGTGGCGTTTCCCATTGTCTGAATCTAAAGCATCCGAACTTGGTGGCGCTCTATGACATTTGCCGCGACGAGTCGAACCAAGCTTGGGTGGTGATGGAGTATGTCGCTGGAAAGAACTTGCGACAGGTTCTCGACGAATCCCCCAACGGTCTTACGGAACCCGAAGTTCGGCGTTGGTTCACTGCGATCGCGGCCGGAGTCGATCATCTGCATGGAGCCGGATTGGTTCATCGCGACCTCAAACCAGGCAATGTGTTCGACGATTTAGGCATCGTCAAGGTTGGTGACTACGGACTCAGCAAATTCATTTCTGCATCGCACCGCGGCGGTCACACGGAAAGTGTCGGCACGTTCCATTACATGGCACCTGAGATCGGTCGCGGTGAGTATGGTCGCGAAATCGACATCTACGCTCTCGGGATCGTGCTCTACGAATTGCAGACGGGAACGGTACCTTTCGACGGCGAAAGCTGCCACGAGATCATCGTCAAACACATGACGGCAAGCCCTGATTTATCTCGCATTGCCGAGCCATATCGAACGGTGATTGCCAAGTGCTTGGAAAAGGATCCGGCCAAACGGTACCAGCGAATTGTCGAAATGACCGACGCCATCGGAGTTGCCTTGCCCGGCCGCGCTAACGCGATCGGAATCCAGCCGCGGGGGAGCAACGCGATCGAAGAGCCCATTCAAGCGACCCTCGCTAATGCCCGAGAACATCGTGCCACAAAAGACGTGGCCGATCCGAGTCACGCCGAACCAGCCGTCGTTACCCCCACGCTTCCAACGCATCCAGCCGTGCCGAACCGGGGCCCGCAAACCCGACACCGGGATGAACCGTTTGCACGAGCGGTTCGGGATAGCCTTTCCGATTTGGAGCGATGGTGGCAATCGCTCGATCATTCGCCCGGGGCAAAAGCATTCTTGATGCTGGTGGCCGTGTTCGTTTTGATCATCAACACCCATTGGTTATTACCTCTGCTGACCCTCATCGGATTCATCTATGTTCCGTATTACATCGTGCGGCAGATGATCTTACACGTCAGCCAACAACCCACCTATGCTCAGGCGCAACGGCTGGCCTCTGCCCACGCGGTTCCAAGCCGACCGCTGACACGATCGCAGTGGCGTGCTCACATGCGAACCGATCTACGAGCCAAGCATACGATACATCGCGCTGCGGAACTCAGCACATCGTGGATCACAGCCATCTTGACAACGTTGGTCCTCGGAATTGGCGCCGGTGTGATCGGGCTTCGCAGTGGTGATGTCGATGCCTTCACCCTCGCCCCCTACGGCTCGATCATGGCGATCGTGATGATTGCCTCGTTAGCCATTTTGGGGCTCGGGAAACTGTGGGAACGCGACGAGGGCGAAAGCTTGCCAAGACGAGTGGCTCTCGCTGGGATTGGCGCTGGCGTCGGCGTTACGGCTTACGCTGTGAATCAGTTCTTGATGCTGCCGCTCGATGTTGGATTGGCCCGCGAGATTGACTCGACCACGCTACCTCAAGCCTTGTACATGGGTCATGAAATCCCTCGGGCATCGGCCATGGTCGCACACTTTGCGTTGTTGTTCGCTTCACTGCGGTGGTGGAAGCCCGTCGATCCGCTACGGCGGCGACGACTGAGCTTATGGGGCGTCGCCGTTGCCGTGGTCGTCGAATGGGCGATCCATCAAGTGTTGCCAATTCCGCAGCCCGCGGGCATGTTAGTCGCTGGCGGTATCGCGATCGCGATCCAATTATCGGCACCTTGGATCAACCCGACCCGAAAATCCACCGTCGCGGAACGTTCCAAATTGCGGCAACCGTCAACACCCGGTTCCTCGCCAGCAAGCGAGCCGATTGGCCAAGCAGGAGGTGTCGTATGAGTCCGTTTTTCGAGTCGTTTTTTCGAGAGTTACGTCGGCCATTGCGTGGCGATCTGCCTTGGATCGTGATTGTGATGATCGCTCTGTTGGGTTCTTCGGTAGCCAAGGCGGTCGATGCGGTCACCCAGGAAACACCGAAATCGGTGGAGCTATCCGTCGCCCCGTTGGACCAAATCACTTATCCCGAGGACCGCCCTGATTGGCTTGGCGATCCGCCGACCCGCGATGGCTCGGTCGACCGTTGGGTGGTGGTTTCCACGCCTGCCGAGACCGTCCAGCAGAGTGAAGAGGATTTACGTTTGATGCAGCACGCCGCAGTGTCAACCTACGTTCGCGGATTAGTGGACGCCGGCAATCAGTTCGATTTTTTCCCTGTCACCGACCGATGGATTGATGAGCAGTTGGTGCGGCGATCTTACGATGGCGAAGTGACCCAAGGGGACCTGTTGCTGCACGAGCACGCGACCGAATTGGTATTCGACCCACAAACCAAAGCCGACATTCGCAAAGCTTGGAAACAGGTTCAAGTTCGCGATCGACTGGCCGTCATGGGCGTGACCGTTGCCGGAGGGCTCTGCTGCTTGGTCCTTGGATCCGTCGTTACCGGAATGGTGGGCCGACGCATCAAGCCCTCGGCAGATTAGTGGACCGTCAAGGTTAAAACTGCGACTCGGGACGTAGTGGACTTCGCCAGAAGTCCCTAAGAACAATTGAGTCACGGATTTCTGGCGAAATCCACTACCCCAAAACTTAATGCTGACGGTCCGCCAGGCGCGTGTTCTTTAATCGATGCGACGGAATGAAAGTCGCATTTAGAACGACAGTAGCAATTGCCAGATGAACATATTGCTCAGCGCATCCATTTCTTGCCATGTTTGCTTGCAGATCGCTTCATCGCCTTGGATGGTACCGATCTCTAAACGCTTCTGGTCCCACGGGAAACACTCGCCCGGTTGCAGATGGCCGACCGGGGGAGGCGGCAAGAAGGTGCCTGGTTTTGCATCTTCGGCTAGCGGCTTGGGGCCACCAGCCTTCAACTCGGCGGCACTATGACCGCGCGAATAAACGCCATATTCAAGTGTCGCCTCGGTCATTACACGCATTCGATCCACCGTCGCATCGTTTTGCACGATGGCACTTGCGTCCATGATGTAGCCACCGTCTTGGGCCACACGATCGATGATCTCCTTGCAACGCTTACGGATCTCGTCATGCGTCCCCATCGACAACAGCGTGTTTGCCACACCACCACTCAAGCAGAATTTATCGCCTAAGACATCGTGCGTCTTGAAAATGTCTCCTTGATCTACATGGTAAATGATACTGCGATCGGGCAATTCCGCGAACGATTCGAGGTGGTAGTCCCAGCTGCCTTCGGCGTAAAACAACGTTTGCAACCCTTCGGACCAGAGATCCTGGATGATCGGTTTGAGCGTCGACCAATAGATCTCCTTAAATATTTTGGGTGACACAAACGGAACTCCACCGCGGTGCATCCAGATCGTCACCGGAACACCCTTGTTCGGATCCGCGGTCGCCTTCGCCACATGACCAAGATGCGGTGCCAACGCCTCGCAAGCAGCCAAGACTTTTTCGGGACGCTCGAACAGATCGTCCACCAATCCCAAGTAGCCTCGCAGTTTGTCGGCCAGAATGTCCATCGGAGCCTTCAAAATGCCTGAGATCGCCGACACGGTGCCACACTCCGTCCGCAATCGATCGACTTGAGGCCCAAACGCTGTGAAGTACTGCATCATCGCCATCCCGGTCTTGACCAAAGCCAGGTTGTTTTGCGTCGTGCTCGGTTGTCCGATTGGCACAATCGAGTCCGCAACGCGAGGCAGCCAGACGTTGTACAGGAAACCGGTGGGATCTTCGATTAAGGCATCGTACTCGTCCGCCTTCATGAACGCATCGTCTTGCTTCGGTTCCCGATACTGAAAGCCCGTTTCGGCAGGAATATCAATCCCAGGAATCGCGTAGTACTTCAGTCCCATCGATTGCGCTAAACCGGTCCAGACGTAAACCATGTTGGCAACCACGGCGTCCCACTCAAATCCCGACGCGCATTGACAAGCTGCATCAAACGCATTCTCGTAGTTGTGTGTGAGTTCTTGGCAGTTGTAGCCTGCATAGACGCCGGTAAACTCGGCGACAAACGGTCGAATCGGAACACGATCGGGCATTTCGTTCCGCATCGCCGTCGTGTAGCGGGCAAAGCGTTCCGCATACAGGGTTGCCTTCGAGGCGGCGTGCAAACCCTCGCTTGCACGGAAGTCATTCGAAGCGTTCATGGCGGGGGACCTCTTGGGGATTCAGCTCGCAACGCTCAGGGGTGGGAACAAGCAAAGGTATCGGATGCGATCTCGACAAGCAAGTAACGACGCGTCGTGACGCATTTCAATCGCTCCGCATTCATGACATTTTTCTGCGCAATATTGACTTGTTGCGATGAGAGAGCTGCCTTATCCTGAGACCCGTTCGCTCAAAAATGACCTGTTGACGCAACGCCGTTGAATCCGGTGGGTACCCCGCCGCGTCCCCTGCCTCATCCATCCCATGGAATTCAAACATGAAGCAACCACTCCTCTGGATCACCGGCATCTTCTTTTCCTTGACGGCGTCCGCATCGCTTGCTCAAACGGGGCCGCCCGAACCTGGATCCGTTGGCCATCGCGTGACCGAAAAATCGTTTCCTTCGGTTTTCCAGGCTTGGAACCCGATAGACATGCCCTCCTGGCCACAGGATTCACTGGAGGAGCGCTTGAAAGCCGCCGCGAAGCACGACCTGATTTGGGAAGAGCCGGTCAGCCAACTCGGATACGGCGTGAAGTTGGTTCTCGGTGCGGTTTGGGACCACAAACATGGTGGATTGGCGACGGGGTTCACCGCCGAGAGTCAGCAACAGGCGATTGCGAATCGCGCCGCGATGCTCAAGATGAACCCGGACATGGCTTTCTTGTTGGAGGTTCGATGGCGCGATGCGCCGGGCAGTTTTCTACCCGAAGACAGCCCGTTTTGGAAACGCCATCCCAACGGCACCCGCGTCGAGGGTTGGCTTGGGGGCCCCGAACCTTACTTCATGCTGGACTACGAAAATGAGGCGTTTCGCGCAAACGTTTCCCGCCAATGCCGAATCGCTCTCGATTCAGGTGTCTACGACGGCATCATGCTTGATTGGAACGGTCGACTGGACCTGATCAAGAGGGTACGAACCGAGATTGGGCAAGACGGTTTGATCATCGTCAACATCCACGACGATGTCAAAGATGGAGAAGAGTACAAGGATCTGATCAATGGTTCTTTCATGGAATGCAACCCGAATGGCCCCGGAGCACCGAAGGCGTCGTTTTACACCTCATGGGATGACCTGCGAGATGGATTGATCTTCTTTGAAGAACACTTCCAGAATCCTCAAATCAATTGCTTAGAGGTTTGGGGATCCCGTGATGATTTGCGACGGATGCGAGCGGCAACCACATTGGGATTGACGCACAGCAACGGTTACCTTTTGTACGCGGACCCCAACCCTTTGAAGACCCCCGATCACTTGCACAACTGGTACGACTTTTGGAACGTCGATTTAGGACGCCCCTTGAACGACTGCGTACGCAAGAAGATGCCAAAGAACCGAGTCGCGGAGCGATCGTTTGAAGGTGGCGTGGTGGTGTACAACCATTTTGGAAATGAGAAAGCCGTGTTCTCGTTCGATACGCCACACAAGCGACTTTCCGACGGCAAGATTTCGAAACAGTTCGAGATGCAAGACGCCGATGGCGATATTTTCTTGCCGGCAACCCTCAAAGAGTGATCGCTGGAGTTCACGCTTCAACGTGCCCGTTGCAGTCGAAAGGCCAATCCCTCCTCCCTCATCGAATCTCCGAACCATGCCTGTTCCGCTGCCCCTGCCCTGTTTCGCCGCGATCGAGTTCTCCTTGACCTCTTGGGACTACGTGGCCTTCTTCGGCTACTTTTTCGGGCTCTGCTTGATTGGCTACTTTGCGGGACGAAAAAAGAACAAGACGGCCGCCGATTACTTTCTGGCGGGCCGTTCCTTGCCATGGTACGTCGTTGGATCGTCTTATGTTGCTGCAAACATCTCGACCGAACACTTTATTGGGCTGATTGGCGCCGCCGTCATCTATGGGATCTGCGTTGCAACGGGGGAATGGAGCACGGTCATCGCCTTCAGTTTTTTGATTTGGCTGTTTATTCCCTATCTGTTAACGTCGAAGGTCTACACCGCGCCAGAATTTCTTGAAAAACGGTTCAACAAATCGATGCGATTCATCTTCGCCTCGGTGACGTTGTTGGTAAATGTCGTCGCGTTCATGGGGCCAGTCATTTATGGTGGCGCATTGGTGCTGGTGGAGCTGTTTGGCTTTGACCGTGTTACCGCCGTGATCGTAATCGGAATTGCATCAGGGATCTGGGCCATTTGGGGCGGATTGAAGTCGATCGCCTTGATGGACGTGTTGACCATCGTGGTAATGATTAGCGGGGGCTTAAGCGTCACCTACCTGGGTCTGGTCCACCTCGGCGATGGTGATGGCATGATTGCGGGTGTCGGCAAAATGTTGGAGGTCAATCGCGGTGACGTGCCCTGGGCAGCCGATTGGATCAGCGAAAATGTGCCAAACATTCTGCAAGGCGCCGAGGCGGGCGATGGCTATGACCGATTGCTCGTGCTACAGCCCATCAATCACTATTCCAATCCCTGGACGCACTGGGTCTTCAGCTTCTTCTACATTGGTTTGTGGTACACGGTGATCAACCAGCACATGATCCAAAAAGTGTTGGCTGCGAAAGACATGTACCATGCTCGAATGGGAATGGTGTTCGCAAGTTTCCTTAAACTACTTCTTCCCTTTATTGTCGTGGTCCCTGGACTCATCTTCTTCGCCATGAAGCCTGATTTTTTGATGGAAGGCAGCTTTAGTGAGCAAAGCGATGCGGTGAATGCCACTTACATCTTGATGATCAAACAACTGGTGCCGACCTTCCTAACAGGCGTGCTGTTGGCCGCACTCTTCGGAGCCATTCAATCAACCGTTTGCTCGGTGCTGAATTCAACGTCGACGATTTTCACGATGGATTTCTACAAAATGTTCTTTCGCAAGAACGCCACCGAGAAGGAAGAAGTCGTCGTCGGCCAAGTGGCAGGTGCTGTGATCCTGGCGATTTCGATCTTGGTTGGCATTTTACTGGCAACGGTTACCAAAGTGAACTTGTTCATTTGGATCCAAGCACTCTACGTTTTCTTTGCCCCCCCCTTTTCTGCAACGTTCTTATTGGGAGCATTGTGGCGTCGAGTCAGTGGCACGGATGCCTTGGTTGCAAGTATCGTGACGTTCGTCTTCGCGATTTTGCTGAAGGTTTTGGAGTTCAAGGAGCAATTGCTTGGCTGGGCGGATGTACCGGATTGGCTCGCGTTGCCGTCTTGGATGATCCCGTTTGCTAACCAAGGCATGATTTGTTGGGCACTGTGCATGGTGGTCTGCGCCGTATCGGCAATGATCACGGCACCACCGCCGAGAGAAAACGTTTCCGATGACTTGACGTTCAACTGGAAGGAATTGCGACTCGGTGGTGGACTCGGCGATCATTGGTATTCGAGTGTCACGCTATGGTGGGCGATTAGCCTGCTGTCGATGATTGGGTTTGTTGTGTTGTTTAGTATTGTGCTGTAAACGCCCGGAAATCGGGATAGGAAATATCGATGAGCCTTCGTGATTTTGCCGCGACGCCACCGATGGGGTGGAACAGTTGGGATTGTTTTGGGGTCAGCGTGACCGAAGAGGATGTCCGTCAGAATGCTGAATTCATGGCGAAGCATCTGAAGCAGTTGGGTTGGCAATACGTGGTCGTCGATTTGTGTTGGTTCGCTCCCGACGCGCGAACCGACACCTACAAAACCTTCGGGCTCGATCAGCGGATCGACGACTACGGGCGGTTGATTCCGGATCCTAAGAAATTCCCCTCTTCTGCGGGTGGCGCCGGATTCAAGCCGCTGGCAGATTACGTTCATCGACTGGGGCTCAAATTCGGCATTCACATCATGCGTGGCTTGCCATGGCAAGCTGCGGATCGGAAGTCGCCTATCAAAAACAGCACCGAGACAGCGGCCGACGTTGCCGTTCCGACGGATGTCTGTTTGTGGTATCCGAACATGTACGGCATCAATATGACTCGTCCTGGCGGGCAAGCCTATTACGACTCGCTCGCGGAACTCTATGCGTCCTGGGATGTTGACTTCATCAAGGCGGACGACATGAATTCTTGGGATGGCGAAGGCAACAAGGAACCGTACCATACTGATGAAATCGAAGGTTTGGCCGCGGCAATCGCGAAGACCCAACGTCCCATCGCCCTCAGTTTGTCGCCCGGTGCGGCAAGAATCTGTAATGCCAATCATCTTCGCCGCCACGCGAACATGTGGCGTATTTCGTTTGATTTTTGGGACGATTGGTCGGCGCTCGAAAAACAGTTCGATCGTTGTGCGGCTTGGGCTCCCTATGTCACCGCTGGACATTGGCCTGATGCCGACATGCTGCCACTGGGCAGGGTGGGGATTCGCGGTGAGGTCGGAGAACCTCGGTTTACGAACTTCACCGAAGCGGAACAATTCACGCTCATGACGTTATGGTGCATCTTTCGATCGCCGCTGATGTTCGGAGGGCATTTACCGGAGAGTGATCCACTCTCGCTACGGCTGATCAGCAATCCCGAAGTGATCGCGGTGAACCAACAGAGCTTGAACAACCACCAAGTGGCCCGCGATGACGCTCATGTGGTCTGGATCGCGGATGATGCCGCAACCAGCGACAAGTACCTTGCGCTGTTCAACCTGACCGAGACCGACCTCGACGTCGAATTCGAATTCTCGGCTGAGAATTTGTCGGGGAATCATCGTGTCCGCGATCTGTGGTCTGGGACCGATTTGGGAGAACACAGCGACCGTTTCTCGATGGAAATCCCATCTCACGGAGCTGGATTGTACCGGTTGATCCGCGTACCCCTTTAAGAAACGAGTCGCTATAATTGATCGTTGACCCGATCGATTGCCCTCCTACCGCTCTTTCGCAACCACCGAAGAGCCACCTTCAAGGGGTTCCCCACCATGCGTTGGCTGCTCTGCTCTGCAAGTCTCCGAGTGATGCTTGTTTCGTCGATTTGTTCGCTCAGCCCTTTCGCCCTGGTCGGGCGGGCCGAAGATCAACCTCAATGGGGGCGTCCCCACTCTCGCAACATGGTGTCGGATGAAACGGGCTTGCCATCCGATTTCGATCCGGAAACAGGTCATCACATCAAGTGGTCCGCGCCGCTCGGGACCCACGGCTATGGTTCGCCTACGATCGCGTCTGGAAAAGTCTTGATTGGAGCCAACAATGCCGAACCGCGCGACCCCAGACACGTGGGGGACCGCAGCGTGCTGCTCTGCTTAGACGAGCAGGACGGCAGCATGGATTGGCAATTGGTCGTTCCCCGCATCGAAGGTGGCGACATCTTCAAAGATTGGCCGAACATCAGCATGTCGTCTCCACCCACGATCGAAGGAGACCGTGTCTACACGATGACGAATCGTTTTGAGGTGGTGTGCCTCGACCTGCATGGTCAGTCGAACGGCAACGACGGCCCCTATCTCGATGAAGGCAAGCACATGGTATCGCTGGATTCTGACACCGGACCCATGGATGTGACCAGCATCGATGCGGACATCATTTGGATGTTTGATTTGCTTGCCGAAGTCGGATCCTATCCTCATGACGGTTCCCACTGCAGCGTGCTGATAGATGGTGAGAATCTTTACGTCAACACATGTAACGGCGTTGACAACACGCACAAAGTGATTCGTTCGCCGGAAGCACCCAGTTTGGTGGTGCTCGACAAATCCACGGGACGCTTAGTGGCACAAGATGTCGAGCGGATTGGGCCTCAGATTTTTCATTCAACGTGGTCATCACCTGCAATGGGCGAGATCAATGGCCAAAGGCTTGCCTTCTTCGCGGGCGGTGACGGGATCCTGTACGGCTTCAAGGCACTCGACCCCCGTGGCGGCCCGTCGGCACCTGTGGCATTGGAACGACCATGGCGTTTCGATTGCGACCCCGAGGCTCCCAAACAGGATATCCACAGCTTTTTGCGGAATCGCAAGGTGAGCCCAAGTAACGTCAAAAGCATGCCGGTTCTCGACGGTGAGCGATTGTACGTGACCTATGGAGGTGATATTTGGTGGGGGAAGAACGAGGCCTGGCTTGTCTGCGTCGATGCGACGGGGCAAGGCGAGGTCACCCACTCTGCGCGTCTTTGGACCTATCCTCTCGAAAAACACGTCTGTTCGACGCCGTCGGTCTACAAGGGCATGGTTTTTGTAGCGGATTGCGGCGGAAAGCTACACTGCATCAATGCGGAAACCGGCGAAGCCTACTGGACCGAGGATATTGGACGCGAAGTGTGGGGCTCGACGCTCGTCGCAGACGGAAAGGTCTACGTCGGGACGCGCGCCGGTGATTTTTGGATCTTCGCTGCCGACAAAGTGAAGCAACCTATCGCCCACATCCAATTCGATTCACCGATTCACACCAGCCCCGTCGCGGCGAACGGCGTGCTGTATGTTGCCACGCTCAAACGCTTGTATGCCATCGAACAGAAATAGCATCCGGTGAAAGGGTTCTCAAGCACGCGTCAAGGGAATGGCTGCGAGGCGTTGGCGTTCATTCAAACAGCGTAGGATCAACCAGGTCCAATCGTCCGATCGCAAGAAGCAAGAAGTACATCGAGAAAAACGTCAACATCAGTGTAGCGAACAGAGCAGCTCCATTGAGTCCCCACCATCCCAACCCTCGCAGTCTTCGAGTCAACAGCAAGTAAACGAGTGAAGCGAGGGGCCAAACAAGCAGATAGACAACTCGCAGGATTCCAATGAATCGTCGACCTCGAATCCGCGAATCCGCAACCGCCCAACTCGTTGCCGCAAGTGCAATCGATAGCGAGAACAGATAGTGGATCGCCGAGCTTTCGTAAGTCACGACCTGGACAGCGCCACATACCGCGGTAAGCACGTACAACGCCACCAGGCTGCGTTGCCTCGATGCCGACGCTGACTCGTCGTGAAGTTCGGCATCCGCCTGTTCGAGCGAAGGTTCAAAAGGGTTGATGTCGTTCATTTGCGTTGCGCCGAGGCGGTCGACCGAAATGCCTGTTCGGATCGTTCCCTACGAGGTGACGTGGGGATGCTTCCATGGTTCACGGTACTCACGTTTCAGCAACTTCGCTGCCGCTTCATTGTTGACGATTTGCTCGGACGCTTCGTCCCAACGGACCACGGAATTACTTTCGTAGGCAATCATGCCCAATTGAACCATCGCCGTTGATTTGAAGGCTTCGATGATCGGGCATGCCAACTCTTCTTCACCGCGAACTGCCGCCAAGAAGTTCGCCATCTGAAGCGTTCCCATATCGCTTTTGACTTCGTTGACTTCTCGCGGGGCCGACTTCCCTTTGGGAATCACCACCCAGCGTTGATCGGCAACAAAAATGGTCGCCTTCTCGCCATACAGAAAAACGCCATTGGTCGTATCCGCATCATATTCGGTAGCACCCCACAATCGATGCCGCCATACAACCGGTAACTCATCAAACTCAAAGTTGACCGTCATCGTATCCGGCGTTGTGATGGAGCCTGCGTATTGGTAGAGACCACCAGATGCATTGATTTGTTTCGGCATCGAGAGGCCAAGCATCATCCTCGTCGCGTCAAGGTTGTGAATGCCCCAATCGACCATGTGACCGTGGCCCGTTGTCTTTTCCAGCCGCCATTTCTTGTGCCCCACCTGGGGGCTGTAGGGGATTTTTGGCGCGGGACCACACCACAAGTCCCAATCGAGTGAGGTGGGTGGATCTTGAGGCGTTGCGTCGCCGGTACCAGCGTTATAGTGAATTTGAACCTCGGCCTGAACGATCCGGCCCGCTTTTCCTGACTCGATGTACTCCTTGACTTGTTGAAACGCTTTGCTTTGGCGACGCTGAAAACCAATTTGAACCACTTGGCCGCTGGCTGCGACGGCATCCACCATCGCCCGGCCTTCGCGAACGTCGTACGACAACGGTTTTTCGCAGTAAACGTTCAGCCCATAATCCAGCGCTGCTTGCAATTGCAAGGCATGCCAATGAGGCGGCGTCCCGATGATCATGGCGTCGAGCTCCGCTTTTTCCAGCATCTCTTCGTAGAGCTTATACTCCGCAGGCCGTTTCCCTTGCAGTTTCTCAAGCTCATCCGCTGACTTCGTCAAGTGGTCACGATCGACATCACAAATTGCGACAATCTCGACTCCGCCAACCTTCAAGGCAGCTTTCGCATCGACCATGCCGTACCATCCCACGCCAATCACGCCGATCTTCAACGGGGACGTTTCATCGGCGACGGCATCGCGATGGGTGATCGCAGCGACGGTGCCAGCGGCGGCAGCGGATGCCAAAAACGTGCGGCGGGTGGTCTTCATCGTAGTTTGCTCCAAGAATTTCGGGTAGGTTATTGACCAGCATTCTAGATCGGCGGCGCTGGCGATCCTAGTGCGTTGCCCCTATCTTTACTTTGGATTTCAGCTAACGCTGTTCTGTGATCAAAGATGATTCAATGTGCAATCGGTACTCCATCAGCACTTCGCCCTTTGAACTCGCAAATCGCTATCAGGCTTCGTTGTTTGGCGATGCGGGAGCGTATGGAGATCCGGCCAACGATGTCTTTCCCGGTAGCATCGCCCCCGCTGTGATGAGCAGCGCCCAGGGGCAGCGTGAACTCCGTCCGATGCAGTTCTCTTTCTCGCCACCCGGTTGCCCAACTCCCTCGGACCCGAAACGGCCACTCAATAATGCTCGGATCGAATCTGCCGGAAAATGGCCATGGAAAGACGCATTCAGGGAAACCCGATGCGTGCTTCCGCTGAACTCCTTCCGCGAACCCTGTTATTGGGGACCAACCGCTGGTAGCGAGGTGTCCTTCCAACGTCCCAAGGGCGACTTGCTGCATGTCGCAGGGATCTATCGCGTTTGGAAGTCGCCGGATCATCGTCACGAGCAACACACGATGGCGTTTCTGATGCGGCCAGCGTCAACGTATGTAATGGAGCACGGTCACCATCGCCAACCACTGTTCCTTTGCGACGAAGGAATCGATCCTTGGACAGCGCCAACAAAACGTTCCACCGCCGAGATGCTGGACCTCCTGCACCGTTATGCTGAGAATCCCGAATTGACCTATCACCATGTGCGCGACATGGCACCAAGCTGGGTCAAACGAAAAGCCACGAAAATCCGAGATCGAGACAAACAACGCAGCGAGCTTGGCCAAATCGGATTTCCATTCGCGTTCTGATCGGAACCGACGATCGGTTGATCAAAATGATCGAATAGCATTTCACCCTTCCCACCCCCTTCCCACCCCCTTCCCTCCACTCACTCCACGCCCCCCGTCATGACAACATTCACTCCAAGCCTCTTTTTCAACGCATGCTCGCTTGGCTGCCGCCGTACCGCCCTACGACGTTTCGCTCCTTCGCTTCTCGCTCCGTTTGGGTTGGTGTTCCTTTGCGTTTCGCTTGCCAACGGCCAACCGTCTCCATCGCCGCAACCGGGCGACGTGGTGTTCGAAATGAACTTTGAAACAACGGACCAGCAAGCTGTTTGGTCCGATGCGGACTTTGCCAAATGGGAACCGGGCCTGCGAGATTCGACGTCCCTTTGCATCACCGTTCCGAAGGAAAGCAGCACGGGATCGGGAATGATCACAATGCCGTTTGATTTGACGCCCTATCGTGGCTATCAATTGGTATTTGATTGTATGGCGAAAGCGGATGAGGTGACGCAGCCCGACCAGCCCCACTTGGGCGTCAAGTTCATGCTGCACTATCAGTCGGAATCCAATGGCCCGCAGTGGCAGAATGAACAAAATGTCCACGGCACATTCGGTTGGCGACACCTGGGATTCCTTTCAACCATCGCCCCCGACGCCGAAGGAGGGGTGATTCAGTTGGGGTTGCAAGGCAGTAGCGGCCGAGTTTGTTTTGACGAGATTCAGATTCGAGTCTTCCGAAAGCCATTGCCGAGGCGGCCCACGCCATCCCTCAATCGGGGTCCTGTATTCAAGGGGCACCACTTACCGCGGCTGCGTGGCGTGATGTCACCCAATACGTTTCGTGACCAGGATCTACGCACCCTTGCCGAAGACTGGAACGCCAACGTGATACGCTGGCAAATCACTCGCAATTGGAACCAAGCCGGAACCGATCGCGAACTCGACGAATACGATCGCTGGATCGATGCGGAATTGGCCGACCTTGACCAGGTGCTCGAGGCTGCCCAGCGCTACCGAATCAAAGTGGTTGTCGATATGCACTCCCCTCCCGGTGGCCGATATGAAAATCGTGACTTAGCGATTTTCCATGAACCCATCTACCAAGATCATTACGTCAAGCTGTGGGAAAAGATCGCCTCGCGTTACAAGGGACGTTCGGCGGTGTGGGGGTATGACCTCGTCAATGAGCCGGTACAAAATGATCCATCGCCACCCGGGGTACCCGATTACTTGGGGACGCAAGTTCGAGCGGCAAAAGCCATTCGAACGATCGATTCGGATGTGCCGATCTTTATCGAAGCTTGCGAGTGGGACTCGGCTCGAGGCTACCCATTTTTGGAACCGGTCGATGTACCTCGGGTTATCTACCAAGTTCATCTTTACGACCCGCACTCGTTCACTCACCAAGGCGTCCAAAACGAGGTGACCGGAATCGCCTACCCAGGGATGATTGAGGGCAAACAATGGAATCAACAGGCACTGCGCGCCGTATTGAAGCCGGTGCGTGAGTTTCAGTTGGCGTACAACGTGCATATCTACGTCGGCGAGTTCAGTGCAATCCGCTGGGCACCCGGTGCGGCTCAGTACCTGTCGGACTGTATCGACTTGTTCGAAGAATATGATTGGGACTGGACTTACCACGCCTACCGCGAATGGGACGGATGGAGTGTCGAACACAATGACGACCCGAACGATCACGAATCAAAGACGCAGCCCACCGATCGACAAAAGTTGCTGCTGAAGTGGTTCTCGAAGAACCAAAAACCGTGAGCGATGGGAGAGGCTGATTTGCGGAAGACGAGCCCTACCCAGTGGCCCGTCAAGGTTAAAACTGCGAGTTGGCGCGTAGTGGACTTCGCCAGAAGTCCCTAAGAACATTTGAGTTACGGATTTCTGGCGAAATCCACTACCCTGAAAATTTAATGCTGACGGTCCATCTAGGTTCACGCGGGGGCGGGATCAATCGGGCCGTTGCGTTGGGGTGTTTGTCGGTCGGTTCTGCGGGTTTTGGCTCGCTGGAATACCGTACCGGTCTTGGTTTTGGCTGCGTTGCCAGGAGCAGAGTGCTATGATGATGTTCGAATTTGTACCGAGCGATTATCGGTATCGGCGTCACTTCCAACAATCAAGTTGAGCTTTCCATGAATCGACTGACAGTCTCTCTTCTCGCTTTAGCGATCCTGACGTGCGAGGCAATCGGCCAGTCCAGCGATCCGGATCGGACACCGATGAAACCGCCACAGATCGGTGCCCCGCATGGCTATTTCGTGAGTGTCAGCGAATATCGAATCACGACGCCGCGACTCGGTTCGCTCCGTACAGCCGAGGTTCTGCAGATGCTGAAGCAAGGTCCGCAAGGTGAAACCGTTACGCACTTGCAGTCCGTTGGTTTATCGGTCGCGGACGGTGTTGAAGCGACCGCCCAATTCACACGTCGAGTGCCTGTGGTAACCGGGATCATTTCAAATGGCAGCCATCCCGCGCAAAAGGTAATGGAAACGATGGAAGTTGGCACGATACTTCACGTTTTGGCAACCGCCCAAAACGACAGGGTTCGTATACAACTCAAATACGAATCCTCGCGTGTTGTCGGCGACATTCCTGATGACAGGACACCGACCTTCGGGACGTCGGAAGTTGACTCATTGCTCCATATTCCGCTCGGCGAACTCGCCATGGTTTCCAGCATCGTCAGCAACGGTGAAACGATCGCGACAACGATCACCCTGACTCAATCTCCCGACAAGTAGGTTTCCAATTCGTAACGGTTAGAACCGAACCATTCGCCGCTACCTCATGGCAGTAGCACGCGGTCAATGGTCACTCCTTTTTTCGATTCCCGATTTCCGCGCGCATTTCGAATTCAAGTGGGCTCTAGCTGGACAGCCGGTTCACTGGCCATACTCCAATAAATTGGAACGATTTCCATGTCCGAGTCACCGAGTTTCAAGAAGCCGCTGCTCTATGCTCTGATTGTTTCAGTGATTGCCGGTGCAATTCTCGGCATCATCCTTGTGCTTCGCAACACATGGGGGTGGTTCGAGGTGCGCGTGATGCTGACGACGGTGATCATCGCTGTATCCAGTTTGTGTGGATTGGCTTGTGATTTGTCCAAGACACCGTTTGGCATGAACCTGCTGCCCCGGTCAGGGCTGGTCATGACGGGGATTGCCGCCGTGATGTTGCTGCTGGGGATGTGGGGCGATCTTCAGTCCGAACTCTTCTGGAAGTCAGCCATCGTGATTTGCATCGCTGCAGTCGCGACCGTGCATGTTTGCTTGTTGTCGATCGCGAAGTTAGCCGGACGTTTTCGGTGGGTCTACTTTATCGGGACTCAGATCATCTTTGGATTGGCCGCACTGTTGTCTGTCATCATTTTTGCAGAGATTGACTCGGAAGGGGTTTGGCGTTTTGTTGCTGCGATGTCGATTGTAGCGGCGGCCATCTCGCTGGTGATCCCGATCTTGCACCGGATTAGCAGGATGGAATCTCGCAGCGACGCCTTGCTGATGCCCATCGATCTCCGTAGCGTTGCCTCAATCGATGAAGAGATCGCAAGCATGCAAAAGAAGATTGCTCATCTGCAGCAATTGCGAAACGAAATTGGAGGAAACGCTTGCAAGCCAACGAACGTCGCTGATGGTTAGCCGTAGTCGTTGGTAGCGAGTTTGTCCCTCAGTAAGCGAGATTGCCTCCAAATTGAGGCGTGCGATTCGCCTTGACGTCTTCGATCCATTGCTCAAGTTTGCGTTGTGGCGACTTCCAGAATTTATCGCAAAGAGCGAAGTACTCGAGCACGACTTCGGTCTCTCCTTGTTCGAGTAACTCTTTGGCAAGCTGCATATTGGGGCCGAAAGAATTCAATTGAGGCGACCCCGGCGTCTTGCCGGCGCTGAGCAGGCGAGATTTCGCCTCGTTGACGTCGCCTTCACGCAACGCGATGCGACCAAGAGTGAGATTTCCGTGGTGGATTCGATTTCCTCGATTCCAGCCCGCTTCGTCATTTTCGAGCATCTCTTCCGCAAACCGTTTGGCGTCATCCATCCGGCCAGCCTCCAAGGCAGACTTGGCAAGGCTTTCCAATAACGAATCCTTTTCAATCGTCGAGGAGCGATGGTAAGCGATATCGAATTGCTGAAATGCTTTCTCGGCAAGCTGTTTACGTTGTCCTTGGTCCGTCACCGAGAAGAGCCCCAGCGAATACAACTGCCCTAACGATTTGGACCAACTTGGGTTTTCCGCATCAAGTCGCTGGCCCTTCCGCAGTAACTCTTCTGCGATGGAGCGGTCCCCAAGCAAGAAGAATTGCGAGGCGTTCGCCAACACTTGGAGATTCTTCGACTGTTCGGTCAGCTTCAGCCAAGCCTCCCTTGCATTGCCGTATCCCTCGGGATCGAGATGCTTGTCAAGGAGGCTGTAGGGTAGCCCCAGTATTTCCGACTCCGGCGCGTTCTTAATCAACCACAACACATGACGTCGCTTTTCGGACTTGGCATCAGGATCCATTCGCCCGTTCATGAAGTAGTATCCGAGCAGCTTGGTCCGTGATTCAATATCTTGTGGATTCTTCGCGACTTGCTGCTCGACCGTCGTCTTGGCTTTCGCGTCCATTTGGCCGCCAAGCCGAGCGATACTGTGCGCGTCCGCAGCAAAGCAAGTCGCTGCCGAAAACGTCAGAAACAAGAGGGGGAATAGAAGAGGCAGCGGATTTGAGATCATGGCGATTTGCCTAACCGTGGTTGGAACCAGAGAACTTGAACGAAGGGATTGAGTGTTGAGTATAACGTGCCGCAGCCAAAGGTGCCGCAGAACAAGGCACAGAGTAGGCTTGGTATCGAACCAACGGATAGGAAAACAGGTCAAGCCGCCATCAACGCCGCAATCGCCTGCAACTGAAACTGCAATTCGAGCCTGGCGGCAACCGAGCACTTCCGTCCACTTGGCTAAAGATCATGCTAACGCCCAACGAGCAACTGGCTTTTGACCATGTCGAGCGAATCGCTTCGCTTGCTGCGGCACGCCTCGTTTGTCCACCTGGCCGTGAACTCGACCACTACATCGAGGCTCAGGTGCATGTCGCGGTTCGATTTGGATCGCCCAATTACAATCGCGTCAACAACGATGGCTGACGGTTCGCGATCCCAGGTATCCTCATCGGTCGCAAATGAATCCGCTCTGCCCCGGGGCCGCCTCATCGGGATGGCGGTTTGCAGGGGGGGATCGGATTGAGACAGACGTCCACTTTCCGTCGGGGGAGGCGTGTTTACCGAAGGGTGACGAGCAGAATATCGGGCCGATGTGACGATGATTCAGATGGATCGTCGCTCACCGCCTATCGATCAAGAACGGATTGCCCTGGTCTCCAAAGGACCGGTGAGTGCAAACGGCGACGACTTTGGTTATCCTAAAATGGCTTACATTTTACCCCAATAGACTTCGGGTCTGTTTTCCCCCCAAGAGGATTTCCATTGATGTCAATGTCTCGCCAAACCTCACGCCGCCGTTTCCTCCAGGGCGTCGCTGCCGCAGGGACCGCAACGATGCTGTACCCCGCAGCAAACCGAGCCTTCGGTGCGGAGTCACCGAACGAACGTCCGGTCTTCGCGACCATCGGCCTTCGCAACCAGGGATGGACCATCACCAGCAAGTCGTTCCGCTTTGCGGATTTCGCGGCACTCGCCGACGTCGACTCGAACGTCCTCGGAGCCAACGTAGAGAAGACGAAGAAGCAGCAGGGCAAGGCCCCCGATGCTTACAAAGACTATCGCAAGGTACTCGATCGCAAAGACATCGACGCGGTGATGATTGCCACGCCCGACCATTGGCACACCAAAATTGCGGTCGAAGCGATGTACGCGGGAAAAGACGTCTACTGTGAAAAGCCGTTGACGCTGACGATCGCGGAAGGCAAGTTGCTTGAGAAGGTTGTGAAAGAGACCGGTCGTGTGTTCCAGGTCGGAACCATGCAGCGTTCTGAGTGTGATGAGAGATTCCTTCAGGCCATCGCATTGGTAAAGCAGGGACGGATCGGTACGGTCAAGAAAGTGACGTGCGGCATTAACGGCATGGTGGCTTCGCCCGTCATTCCGGTGGTTCCTGTGCCTGAAGAGCTCGACTATGAATTCTGGCTCGGTCCGGCACCGAAAGTCGATTACCGTGCTCTCCCCGAACTGCGAGAGGGTTATGGTGGAGGCGTGCCGCTCTACAGCAACTGCCACTACTCCTTCCGAAACTGGCACGAGTATTCTGGTGGTAAGCTCACCGACTGGGGTGCCCATCATGTGGACATCGCGACCTGGGCTCTGGGAGCCGATGACACAGGCCCCAGCAAAGTAACGCCGCTCGATTACACGTTGCCGGTCGAGTACAAGAATGGATTCCCAGTGGTGGATGACCAGTACAACGTCGCCACCCAATTCAATATCCAAGTTGCGATGCCCAATGATGTCGAAATGATTATCACCAGCGAAGGTGACAATGGGATTCTTTTCGAAGGAACCGCAGGGCGATTCTTCGTCAACCGCGGCAAGATCGTTGGCAAACCGGTTGAGGATCTTGAGTCCAATCCGCTTCCCGAAGGAGCGATCGAGGAGGTTTATGGCGGAAAGGTAAGCGCTAACCACACGGCCAATTTCATCGAGGGAATGAAGGCACGCAAGCAACCGATCTCGGACGTATGGTCGCACAACCGCATGCTCGAAATCTGTCACCTTTCTAACATTGCCATGCGTTTGGATCGCGAGCTAAATTGGGACCCCACCAAGCGAGAAATCATCGGCGACGCCGAAGCCAACTCGTTCCTGTCTCGCGAATACCGCAAGGGCTACGAAATCAACATGTAGTTTGTGTCCAGCGAAGCAGATGTAATTGATGAATGCCGGCCTCGGCGATACGGGGCCGGCATTTTTCATGGAATCGAATTTCTGTCAGCGCAGGGCTCGTGCAACTATCTATGCCATGAGCACGATGCCGTAGAGGAGGGCGTAGCCGCTCCATCGCAGGTACCACCGCGCGTGCAACCAGCCCGGCAGCACGGCAAGGATGCACAAACCAAGGGGCCCGAGCAACTGCAGGGAAAGGGGGACCTTATGGTCGCCGTCGTCAAGCATGCCGTTGAACGCAAAAACGCAGATGGCGGCGAACAGCCCGCCGGCGAAGAGCAGCAGCATCACCTCCAAATAGCGAAGCAGTCGGTTCGCCCAATGAAAATCGGTGTGATCCAGTCGATGGGCGTGGACCGTTCCAAACAGACAAAAAACCGTGGCGAATATCAAGCATCCCGACAAACAACTCACCGCGACCGGGGGGCTGGCAATCATGATTTGGGTCGAGATGAGTTGGGCGATCGTTTGAGATTTCTGATCATCCGGCAAGGCTCGCAAGTCTGGATACCGCTGGTGCAATTCCTCGACGGCTTCTTGACGCTCCTTTGGACCTGCGAAGCCAGCATCAGCCAGTGTTTCGATCTGTCCAGCATTCGCCACGGCGAAGGTTTGCCAATTCGCAGAAATACCATACATGCCAAACTCGACAATCGTCATCAGCAATCCCGCAACCAAGCCGATCGCGACCGCTTGGCGGATGTCCTTGGGACGCACGACTCGCTGGATGAGAATTCCCAGTATCAAGCAGAAAAGGATACCGAGCAGTGCGATAGGGCCAAAAAGCTGTGAGGGAGGATACAGCCACCAGGGATCTCGTAGGTCGACACCTGGCAGCGTTTCGCGAAGTCGACCGATATGGAACCTTGCTCCTTCATTGCTGAAGAACCGGTTGGCGAACGAGGTGTAGATGGGCAAGCCCAGCGAGATGCCACCGAGGACGCCAAATAGCATGGCACCGATAGCGGATCGAAGCTGGTTGGTAACGAGGTCGCCAAAGATCGACGTGAACGATTTTGCTCGTACTGAAACCGATTCGCCGGCAAGCCAATGCCGAAGGTCTTGGGCAAAGGCACCGGCTGATGCGTATCGGTCATCTGGATCGCGCGACAAACACTTCATGCAGATCAATTCCAGCACTCGATCAACGTTGCGATTTCTCTCACTTGGCGGTTGGATGTCGCCCTTGGCTGCTTGCATCAGCGTCGCGACCGCCGATTCCGCTTGGTGAGGTGGGCGGCCGGTTAATGCCTGATAAAGGATGGCACCAAGTGAGTAGACATCCGCGGCGGTTGTGATTTCTTTGGAAGCGGTTGCTTGTTCGGGCGGCATGTAGGCTGGCGTCCCTACGATCGCACCGGTCCCCGTTAAGTCACTGTCGGCCTGCATGTGTTTTGCTAAACCAAGATCCGTGACCACGGGGGCGCCTTGGCGGTCGAGCAGGATGTTTGCTGGCTTGATGTCCCGGTGCAGAATCCCCCGACGATGTGCGTAGTCAATCGAGCTGGCAACTTTGGCAAGTAGATCAACGAAGTTGCGAATGTCGCCTTGAAACTCGGTCATCCTATCGGCGAGCGAACCACCTTCGATCAACTTCATCGTAAAAAAATGGTGCCCGTCTTGTTCGCCGATTTCATAAATGGGGACGATCCCAAGGTGATCCAATGCGGCCGCCGATTCCGCCTCCAATTGAAAACGTCGGATGTCGCTGTCGGAAGCAAATTGGCCACTCAGGATCAGCTTCAAAGCGACTTCTCGACCTAGCGTTTGGTGTCGCGCCCTGTAGACCACTCCCATCCCGCCTCGCGCAATCTCTTCCAATAGAATGTAATTGCCGAATGATTTTGCTTTTGAGCCGAGTTCGAGAGGAGTTGGCTCGTCCACGCCACTTCCCGCGGATTTCGATTCCATCGTTTCTGCGATGTCTGAATCCAGCGAAGACGATTTCTTGGGCTCGACCCATGTTGGTGCAAGCAGGCATTCGGGACAGCGACCGTTGACCAACTTCGCTGCCAGTTTGGTTCCGCACGTTTGACAAGCGTTAGGTGAAGGGTCGGACGGTGGTAGAGGGGGGCCGGCGATTGTCTCGTCAAAATGTGTCATCGATTAATTCTAATCGATGCCAATGGGGCTGCCGAGCACGGACACACCCATGCGTGTATGCTGAAAGAAAAGCTCAGCCGCGAAATGTTGGTTTTTAAAATGTGTCGCGTTCACGCCTACCGATTGCTAATCTTTGCGGCGCACTGCATCCTACCCATCATCCTTTCGGGTCAAGAACCTGCAACGCACGACAATCCCTTCCTCGACGCTGACGTCGTAGACACAGGGTGGCCACACATCCGTGGCCCGAACTACGACGGAATTTCGTCAGAAACCAGGCTCGCGGACTCTTGGCCTGACGATGGTCCGCCTGTTCTGTGGGTAACCGAGCTTGGTCAGGGGTATTCATCGTGGGTTGTAAAAGACAATCGCGCCTACACACAGTATCAATCTTTGGCTGGGCAATTCGTGATCTGTCTCGATGCTTCCGATGGCCAGCCGATTTGGCGTTACCGGTATGATTGGCCGTTCGAGGCTACTGGACTCTACCCGGGCCCTCGAAGCACCCCCACGATCGCCAACAACCGCATCTACTTCTCAACTCCCTTGGGCGCCGTCGGCTGCCTGAATGAATACGGAAAACTGATTTGGCAGCAGGAACTCAAGACGAAGTTTGATGGAAAGGGGACTGATTTTGGATACGCTTGTTCTCCGACGGTTTTCGATGGAAAAGTGATTATGCCTGTTGGCGGAGCAGGTGCTTGTATGGTGGCGCTCGACGCGGCCGATGGTTCCATCCTTTGGGCATCGGGCGACGCCTCTGCAAGTTACACGCCCGCACTTCCGATCACCGTTGACGGTCATCGCCAGGTGATCGGTTATCTGGAAAACGACTTGGCCGCTTTCGACCTGGGCACCGGTCGTGAACTATGGCGACAACACCTGTCGAATGGTTACGACGAACACGCTGCATGGCCAATTTTCCGCGAGCCGTACCTGTGGACCTCTGCCCCCTTCCAAGCGGGCTCACAATTGCTGCGGCTCAGCGGTGGCCAAAATGCGTCGTTCGAGCGTGTTTGGGACAGTTTGGTGATGTCGAACGACGTCTCGTCTAGCGTTCTTGTTGACGAGCACTTGTACGGATTCGACTTAGCTGAAGCACAATCGAAAGCGCATCGACCGTCACGCGGAGCCTTTCGCTCCATCACTTGGCTTTCCGGGAAAACCTCTTGGTCCAACGGTGACGCCAAGCTTCGTCGCAGTACCGACTACGAGGAGAACAAGCGGCGTCAAACCATAGGGCAAGCAAGTCTGATCGCGGCGGATGGCAAGTTGATCGTGCTGAATGATCTGGGCGATTTGATCCTCGCCAAAATTGATTCCGACAAATACGTTGAGCTGGCGCGGACGCCAGCGATCAAGGGTGATATTTGCTGGACGTCGCCTGCACTCGATCGAGGCCGTCTCTTCCTCCGGAATCACACCCGCGCAGTCTGTATTTACATCGGAGAGCCAGCCTTGATGGCAACGGTCGCACGCGGCGAGCCCCTGTCGGTCAGCGATCTTCCGCAATCCAGTGTGGTCGACCTTGCATCCCTTCTCGGCGTCGAACCAGACTATTCGATGGACCCACCAACCTATCGGTGGCTGCGAATTTGGTTCTTGAGCTCTCTTGCGATTCTTGGCAGCGCTGGATTGTTCGTTTGCCTCATTTGGAGATGCAAACGTTCGTTATCAAGCCACCGTATTCGATGGTGGTTCTGGGCGACTGCGATGGTGCTTGGCTTAATCGTCGGGAGCGTCGCCAGTCTTGCATCGCGAGACTTTGTCTTCACCTGGCCGGTCACGTTGTTCTTTGCTTTTCAAATCGCTGTTTACCAATCGGCCATGCGCAGGAGGAAGGAACCAACAACGCGACTGAAAAAGTGGCAAGACCGTATCGTCGCAATCCTCTTTCTTGCTGTCTGCTTCGCATACTACTATGCCTGTCGGCGGCTCAGTCTGGTGACCGAATGGGTCTTCTTGTGCGGGTTCGCCGCCTCGTGCCCAATCTTGCTCTTCAGTCGTGTAATGACCACTCGCAACAGACCGGTTTTTCTGTTGGCCGAATTTTCGCTGACCCTGTTTGCCTTTGCAGCCTTCTACGGATCTGCTGTGGTCCTACTGGGTCTCAAGTACAATCTCAGCGACTTTTGATCCCTGGAGCATTTTTGCAAATAATGTGAGCTAATCGGAAAAGGGGTCAGGTAGCAACAGCCAAATGGCCCGAAGGGTGCTTCGCACTCTTGTTACCTGACCTCCCTTGCCTGTGGGAACCTATCTCATACCTGGAAATGCTCTAGGGCGGCGTGACCTGCGGTAGCGAGCCTCTACCGGGAGACAACGCCGTCGCACGAAAACAAGACTTTGGCCAATACGGATCGAGGCTGACGCTTGCCGAAGGATGCCATGAGCAAGTACAATCGTGCCTTGCCGGTTTTCGCAAGCGTTGGGCCTGTTTGTTCGTTGATTTGGACTCGCACTGTGGTACCGGAACCTTCCTCAAATATCCCCAGGAGCCTTCCCAATGCAGTTCTCAAAGAAATGGATAGCCGGATTTGTTGTGACGCAGATTCTGCTAGTCAACTTCACCTTCGCGAGCGACGACCAGCCGTATTGGCCACAATTTCACGGCCCCATCGGTGACAATATCTCAACCGAAACGGGATTGTTGAGCCAGTGGCCTGAGGGAGGTCCCGAACTGCTTTGGCAAGCCGAGGGAATGGGCGAGGGCTATTCAAGTGTCAGTTTGGCAAACGGATTGATCTATACGGCCGGAAACATTGAGGACCAGACGGTTGTTTTCGCGCTGAACCTGAACGGCGAAATCGAGTGGCAGTCGAAGTGCGGCCCCGCTTGGACGCAGTCGTTCCCAGGCACGCGATCAACGCCAACCCTTGACAACGACCGCCTGTATTTTGAATCGCCGCTGGGTGATCTCGTTTGCCTCAATGCCCAAACGGGTAAACAGCTCTGGGGCAAGAACTTGCTCAAAGAGTTTGGGGGAGAGAACATCAAGTGGGCGCTGGCAGAATCTCCGATCATCGATGGTGACAACCTCATTTGCTGTCCCTTCGGCTCCCAAGGAAGTGTGGTTGCGTTGGACAAGATGACGGGTGAGACCGTTTGGGCTGCGCAAGCCGTCGACGACAAAGCAGGATATGCGACTCCCACGATCGTGGAATTCGCGGGTCGACGCATCGTTTTGGCCATGAGCGGCCAGGCGATGGTCGGTGTCGCTGCCGATACGGGACAGTTGCTTTTCCGTTATGAGCACCTTACCAAATACGATGTCAATGCCTTGAAACCCGTTTATGCTGACGGCCAAGTCTTCATCAGTTCGGGTTACAAGGCCGGTTCCGAAATGGTCAAGCTCACGGCGACGGGCAGCGAGATCACCGCCACAAGAGCCTGGGAATCCAAAGACATGGACAACCATCACGGTGGGGTGATTCATCTGGATGGATACATCTATGGTGCCGACAGCAGTAGAAATTGGGTCTGTTTCGATTGGAAAACGGGCGAAACCAAGTATACCGATCGTGGTGTGGGGAAGGGATCACTCACCTGCGCGGACGGCTTACTCTACACCTTGTCGGAAGATCGTGGGCGCATGGGATTGGTCAAGCCAACTCCGACGGGCCACGAATTGATCAGTGAGTTCACGATTCCCGCTGGGGGTAAGGGCAAATCGTGGGCGCATCCGGTTGTCTGCGGCGGCCGACTCTATGTTCGCCACGGTGATCTGCTGTTTGCGTTCAACGTCCAGGCCCCAAAGTAGTCTTGTTGCCCCCGCGTTCCGCTGGATATGCATGGCTCCCGCTGTGCCGATCGGCTAAGATAGATCCTATCAAATGGGGCGGTACGCTGACCGTTTAGGTCCTCGCACCCGTTTGTCCCGCCTAGGATCGAGTGACCATGAACACCGCAAAATGCAAACCATTGGCTGTCACCCTCCTGCGAATGGCCATTGGGTGGCATTTTCTATACGAAGGTTACACAAAATGGCTGGCGGGTGATTGGACCGCAGCCGGTTACCTCGCTCATGCAACGGGTCCTTTTGCGGGATTTTATCACTGGCTCGCTGGCTCCGAAGCATTGATGGCCATTGTGAATCCAGCCAATGTGTACGGTCTGATTGCCATTGGGCTGGCTCTTTTCCTGGGAGTTGCCACGCGACTTGCATCGGTTTTCGGGGTCTTGTTGTTGACTCTCTATTACTTTGCTTATCCACCGTTCGGTGGGACCGTGATGGGAGCCACCGACGGCAACCTGTTCATTGTCAATAAGGTTTTCATCGAAGCACTGACCCTGTTGGCGCTGGTCTTGATCAAAGAAGAGGGCTACGGATTGCAAGAATTCCTGCTCTCGTTCTTCAAGCGAACGACGTCCGATCCTCTTGAATCCATCGCTCCTGCAACCGTTTCGTCACGCCGAGAATCCCTGAAGAATTTGGTGACATTGCCTGCTCTGGGCGTGATGGGGTGGGGGGCCTTCCACCAGCGCAAGCCAGAGGACGTCGATGCCATGTCCGGCGCTACGATCAAGATTGGTGCTGCCGACCTGAGCGAACTCAAAGGCGAGCTGGATCAAGGCAAGCTGGGCGATCATCGCATCAGCCGTTTGGTATTAGGGGGCAACCTGATTGGTGGTTGGGCACACTCTCGCGACTTGCGATACGTGCCTTCACTTTTCCGAGCCTACAACACCGAAGCGAAGATCTTTGAAACCCTGATGCTGGCCGAGCAAGCTGGCGTGAATGCGATCAACATTGGTTTCCCGTCCAATGCCTTGATGCAAAAGTACAAGCAGGTTACCGGTGGTAAAATCAAGGTAATTTGCCAGGTCGCTCCTGACAAGAAAACCGATGACTATCTGGTCAACATCAACAAGGCCATCGACTTCGGTGTCGACATCATCCAAGTACAAGGCAATTGGTGTGATTGGCTGGTCCGTGATAAGAAGTACGACAAGATCGCGTTGATGCTCGACACCATTCGCGAGCAAGGCTACGTCGCGGGTCTGGGAGCACACACCGTCGATTCCTTGATCGAGTGTCGAGAGCAGGGCATTATCCCTGACTACTACATGAAGACCATGCATCACGATAACTATTGGTCCGCGCATCCGCGAGAGAACCGCAAACCGTTCGAAGTCGATGGGGCACGAAGTTCAGATCACAATCAGTTCCATGACAACTGTTTTTGTCCCTTCCAAGAAAAGACCATCGCCTTCGTTGAACAGGCCGAGGTCCCCGTGATGGGCTTCAAAGTGCTTGCCGCAGGTGCGATCGCCCCTGAAGACGGATTCAAGTGGGCCTTCAAGCACGGCGCAGATTTCATCTGTGTCGGCATGTTCGATTTCCAGATCGTCAACGACGTCAACATCACCTTGGACGTGTTGCAGCGTTTAAAGGACCGCAAACGAGAGTGGTATGCCTAGACGCGAGAGGCTTTCGTTTAGAAGGCGAAATACACGTTTGCCTTCTCGAGTGCCAGCCTCAGGTCAACGTAATCCAGTTCACGTGCACGGACACCTTGTTTTGCACACAGCGCGGCTGCCGTGCCGGCCGCTTGTCCCATTGCCATGCAGCTGACCGTATTGCGTGTTGACATATGGGCCTTGTGATCGGACGTGACCAGCATACCGACGGCGTAGAGGTTATCGATCCCTTTCACACACAATGCTCGATAGGGCATGCCAAAAGAGCCGCCGTCCCGGATGTGTTCTTTCCAACCCATGTCGTGGAAACTGTAACTATAGACGTCATCGTCAAAGTGGGTGGCGTCCCTGATCTCCTCGTTCGACAGGTCATAGTCACATTCGATGCAACGTCCGCGTCGGATGCACAGCGAGGGACTGGTACGTGCAATGAAGGCGTTCTCAAAACCAGGTACATATTTGCGATAAAGCTCGACGGCCTTGCCCATGCGTTTGCGGATTTCAATCTCGGCTTTGGCCACGTCGTCTCGGTTTAGCACGCTGCCCGGGACCTTGTAATTGCACTTGATGTACATCAGATAGTTGTCACGCACGGTTGTGGTGACCATCGACATGCCGATCTTCTTGGCTTCGTCAACCAGCCCGGGGATATCGAGTTTCTCAGCCCCCATGCGGAAGAAGCGATCTTCTTCGTCGCTGCGTGTGTCGCGACAGACCTGGCCAACGGAGTCATGCGACTTGAGGAATCGATAGTAGTCGCCGATGTCGGCGTTGCCCATGCCAAAGCTGTTGCAGCAGGCGTAATCATTAGGTTCGGTGTACTTAGCTCCGGCTCGAGCACTCAAGTCGCCATACCCCGTGCTATCAATGAAACTCTTCGCCATCACGGCCTCGCGGCCTGATCGGCTCTCCGTGATCACGCCATCAATATGACCCTCGTTCACAATGGCACCCGTCAGCATGGTGTTGACGGCGACAAAGACACCGGCCTCTTCCAACATGGTAAAGGCCAGCAGTTTGTACATTTCGGTATCGACGTTCGTACAGACGGAATCATAGTTGTATCCGACTTCGACTTCGGGATAGCCACTTGCTCCTCCCATCGCTGTCAACCGATCCATAAATTCCGAGGGGATCCCTCGCACAACTTGCAACTTCTCGCAATTCTCAAAGGCCTTCCAAAGATTGAAGAAACTATGGATGGCCGTCCCCCCTTCAACGGCGATACCACCACAATAGCCTTTCGATTCAATCAGCATGGTTTTGGCACCGCTGCGAGCTGCTGCAATCGCCGCAAACACACCCGCGGTTCCGCCACCGGCGACGACCACATCGACGTTCCGCACGGGCAGTCTCTTCGGTGGTTCTTCATACATCGCTTCACTGAGCGGAGCTTGTGCCTTTGCCTCTGAGTCGGCGAACGTTACTTGAGCCCCCACACCGAAGAGCAGTGCTTGCTTGGTAAAATCACGACGGTCCACAGCTATTCCTTCCGTAAATGCAAGTTCTATCAAACGGTTGCATTATTGCGGTTTTGGATTGTCCTCTGCTCGTCGTAGCAGCATTGCAGGGCAAGTGTGCTCTTTTGTCGCACCCACCGACGACGGAATCCTAAGATTCACCAATCTGCTGGTGGCGAGGCTCGGTTGATCAAGCACCGGAACCCGCAGTTGAATCAGCCGTGCAGTTCACGATTGCGCGTTTTGGCAGATGGCCTTGGTCAACATACCAGCGGACGGTCTGGTTCAGTCTTTCTTCCAAGGGCAATTCAGGATGGAACCCAACCTCCGCTTGGAGTCGCTGTACCGAGCACGCCCAAGATCCGGCAAGTGCCTCACGGGTCTTGTCCCAATTCATGATCTGCGCTCGTCCGCTAACGCGGGCGTACAACTCGCAGCAAGCGCCAATCAACCAAGTCGTCGTTGGAAGGTTCGGCAAAGTAACCACTCGTTTGATCCCCATCGCCCTACCGATCATGCGTCCGTAGTCGCCATAGGTTGGATTCTGCTCTGCAGCTGCAAGGAAGATTCCCTTGTCCGACTGCAACTGCGAAATGCGATTCCCCTTCTGGGCAACCAACATCATTGCGTTGCTCAAATCCGTTGCATGAATGAATGAGAACCGATAGTTGCGCATCGTCGGCAACATGTGCAATCGGCAACTCGAAATGCACTTGAATAGCTTCAATCCATCGAGATCACCTTCGCCGAAAACAATCGGCGCGCGAACAATGCTGATCGGCACACGATCTGCGAATTCAAACGCGGCAATCTCACCTTTCCGCTTGCTCATGCCGTATTTGGAAACGGGCTTCGCAGGATCGGATTCGGTCAGCGGCCTTTCCCGGCCTGCCGGACCCATTGCTGCAAGGGAAGACAGAACAACCAGCACCGGGGGAGTTCCCTGGTTCGCACACGCTTGCGCGATATTCCGGCCCCCAATCTCATTGACTCGCCACATGACTTCTGCGGGAACGCTTTTCGTCAGACCCGCAACATGGTAAACCACATCGCACCCTAAGGTGGCTGACGCTAGGGACGCCGGATCCATCAGGTCGCCGTAAGCAAGCTCCGGGTTGAGTTGCCTCAGTGCACTCAAATCCGAAGTCGCTCTGACAAGACATCGAACGTGAATCCCCAGGCGATTGAGTTGCTTAACGAGATGCGGCCCAATGAAACCGCTGGCCCCTGTCACGAGCGCACGCATGGTGAATTCTCTTCAAGCATGAAACGATAAGGTGTGAGGTTTTTCTCGATACTTCGAGTCGATTCGCGACTCAGCACAGTATCGAGCAAACTCCTGAAAAGCACCAGAGATCTTTGCGTTTCGGAGCACGCAAACCTTCCCCGACTCGCATCCGCATTGTGTATGTCAGGGATTTTAGCGAGTTGGAGTGAAGGCCGCCACAACCGAAAGGACTTCTGTTACCGGCTCTTTACGCAGAAATCATCCTGATTTCCGGGCGGAGACCACCGCTTGGAATCGCTCTCAATTGCTGACCTTTGACCGCTTTTGTCCCTCGTAAACGGACCGTAAGTTGCTACAATGCCGGTCCTTATCTGCGAAGAACTCGGCCTTCGCTACGACGAAATTGAGTACTTATCTTCGAGGGCACGGCTTTGGGGCAAATAAGAAAAGAGATCGCGATGACCAAACCGACATCGTGTGAAGTCATTGAAAAGATCGTACGCGAATGGCTTCGGCGTGAAATGTCGATGAACCTTCAAGCGATCGATTATGACATGCCCTTCTTAGACCTGGCGATCGATTCACTCGGTGCCATCTCGATCACCGCAGAGATCGAGGATGCTTTCCAGAAACGGATGAATCCCGAACTCCTCTACGAACTTGACTCCATTCGTGATCTTGCTGCACACCTCGATTCCTTGCCAGAGGTTTCAGCATCGGGGGCCGTGTCACATGGCAACTTGTCTAGCAATGGCCTGGGCAGCGTGGCGGCGACGGAACCCGATTGCCCCGCCGATCCAAGTGAGGGCGATTGGATCGCGGAGGATCCAATTAGCTATTACACGCGTTTGAACCGCAAGGTCAACACCGCAAAGGAGCAGGGGGTTTACCCGTTCGAGCCGGAAATCAGCGCCCATGATGGTGTCTGGGTGCAGTGCGAAGGGAAACGCATGCTCATGCTTTCTTCCTATGAATACCTTGGATTGCTGGGCCACGAGGAACTCAATCGTGCCGCCGAAGACGCAATCCTCGATTTTGGAACGGGGCACCACGGTTCGCGTCTCTTGACCGGCACCACGTCGAATCATTGTGATCTCGAATTCCGACTTGCCCAATGGATGCGAGCCGACGACGCAATTGTCTTCAGTAGCGGCTATGTTGCCAACCTCGCCACGATTTCGGCGTTGGTAGGCCCCGGTGACTACATCGTCGGCGACAAGCTAAACCACGCAAGTATTGTCGATGGATGCCGCATGTCGGGGGCTGACTTCAAAGAGTTCAAGCATAACGACATGGATGACTTGGTGAGTCTGTTGCTCCACAGCGGTGGCCGCCGCACTTTGGTCGTTGTGGACGCGATCTTCAGCATGGAGGGAGATATCGTCGACTTGCCGAGCGTCGTTGAAATCTGCAAAAAGAACAATGCACTTTTGATGGTGGATGAAGCCCACAGCATGGGTGTGCTGGGAAAGACCGGCGCGGGGATTCAGGAGCATTTTGGGCTCGATGCCGACGATGTCGACATCAAAATGGGCACGCTTTCCAAGTCGCTCGCTGGCAGCGGTGGTTTCGTTGCGGCCAACAGCCAGATCATCACCTATTTACGGCATCATGCCCGTGGTTACATCTTCAGCGGTGCATTGCCGTCTGTCTATGCAAACGTCGCGATCGCGGCACTTGAGGTGCTGCGGCGTGAACCGTCACGTGTGGCACAAATTTGGAAGAACATCGAGTACTATCACGCTGGGCTGAAACGCCTCGGGTTCGACACGGGCGCTAGCGAAACACCGATCGTTCCCATCATGACTCGATCGAACGACGAAACAATGGCGTTTACACATCTTTGCCGGGGCGAAGGATTGCTGGTCGTTCCCGTCTGTTACCCAGCCGTTCCAATGGACGCCCCTCGCTTGAGGACCTGCATCACTTCAACGCATCAGCAGTCGGATCTCGACTTCGCCCTGGATGTTCTCGCTCGCGCGGGACGCCAATGCGGCATCATCGATTGATGCAGCGGAGCGCTGACAAGCGTGTCGTAGGGCCCTTTTGACGCGATAGGATAAGGTCGGCGCTGCTTTCGTCAAAGTCGTCTTCTTGGGGTGGGAGCGACGTTCCCATGCTGCTGACACGAGCAAGTGTAATCATCGAAACGTATTCAACCGCCCATTCCCTGGGAGATCCCCGTGATTCATTCGGATAAAAACATGAGACAAGTCTTTACAATTTTCTGCACAGCATTGCTCTGCTTGCCCGTTTCGGCTGCTTGTGCCGAGGACCACCAAAACTTAAAGGCTTTTCCGCCTGCCAAGCAGGGTGGTTTGCGATACGTGCTCCAGCTGCCGCACAAGGAACGAGACGAGGAAGGCAACTTTCGAGTAGAAATTTTCGTTGGCAAGGACATGCTGACCGACGGCGTCAACCAGGTCCGCTTGGGTGCAACGATTGAAGCAAGACCGCTCGAAGGTTGGGGGTTCACCTATTACGAAGTTACAAGTTTTGGACCCGCGGCTTCAACGCTGATGGCGGTACCACCAGGCACACCTCGCAGCAAGCAATTTGTTTCGACGTCGAAAATGATCCCCTACAACAGTCGAATTCCTGTGGTTATCTATGTTCCGAAGGATGGAAACGTTCGCTATCGCATTTGGACGGCCCCCGAGAAAACGGAAGCCGTCCCAGAGGGCTAGCTTGCTGACGCACAGGATGCGTTGTTCGGGGACAAAAACGAAAACCGCAAGAAAACGAGAAAGCCAAGGTACGACCACTATTTCGGTACGCTTGGCTCCTTCGCCAACAACCTACTCCAATGCACTCCGGACTTGCGCAATCAAACCATTGTCGCGATCTTCGCTGCCGTGCAAAAGGTGAGCGGCGCTCGCCAAATAGGCGTTGCGAAAGGGTGGCGAGACGGCGTAGTAATCTTCGAGCGCTGCCGAGCTAAATTTGTAGTCGTGTGAATCGGTTCCCTTCAGGAAAACAAGCCGCTGCGCCGCGTTGATCAACCTTTCTGGACGTCCCTCGGCGTTCAAATAGTATCGCATGGCCGACGCTGCCTGATTACGGTTCGTCGAAACGAGGGTGAAGATTTCATCGACATCAAGTGGTGTCTGTTGCGGCGTTTCTTCGACCGTGGCATCGATTCGTGCCAGGCCGACTTCGCCGCGTGACTCCATGGATTTTCGGAAATGGGGAATGAAAGCTGCGTTTTGCAGCATCAACTCGCGGCGTGTTGGTTCTTCGTGGGCAGTGCGATAAGCGAATTGCATCGCATTCGTCGTCGTGGCGGCGTGCAACGAGATGATGCCGGGTTGCTGCGACAGCATCTCTGCGGCAGACAAAAAGAGAGCGTCGCTGATCGACTGCGATGCGACGCCGCGTGATAACAATTCCACCGTTGCCGCGACGGCTTCGCTGGGTGTGGCAGTCCGGAGTGTATCCAGCAACGACAAGGTCGCTGCCGAATCAACACGACCACCGTCCGCTTGCTCGTCGAGGGCATCGATTTTCGCCTGGGTGACTTTCCAGGCCGCATCGGCGGCGAGGTCGCTGGTCGCCGGGTTGGGTTCACCGCTGTGGTTCAGCAGTGCATAGGCGAGCGACCGCAGCACCGGTTCACTGTAACGCCAACCGATGCACTGCAGCGTTCGGAAGGCATTGGCCACGTAGATGGCCTTGTGTCCGATACTGCGATAGTCGCGGCATCCATAGTGGGCCATCAAGTCAAACACAGCCGACGCGCTCGCGGACCGACAAAGTGATGCCACGGCGACATCTGCTGCCTCAACATCCCAAGCGTCCATTGCCTCACGAAAAGCTTGACGGGCTCGATGGGAAGGTGGAAGCCTTGATTCGTCAACCGCCGCCAGGGTCCAGTCACCTTCACGTTCGTCCTGAGCCTGCGACGATTTGAAGTAGTCCAATGCCCAGAAAATTGGCAGCCATCGATCCCCGTCGGGTGCAGCAAGGCTGGCCAGATGAGCGGAGTTAACCACCAAGACCGCATGAAACTTGAAACCCACACTCGGTCGCGGCTGGACGTTTCGGACCCCGGCCAACAGCAGCGCCGTTAAAATCTCGCGATAACTCGTGCCGGATTGAATTTTCGCCGCGAACACGCTGACGATCCGGTCGCGAGGTGTCTCTTCGAGTAGTCGGACCAGCGGTTCAATGTCCGCTGAAAACTGAACGGCGTTGGGGGCAAGCTGTGTTTCTGACGCAGACACTTGTGGAAGGCGACGAAGAAAACCGAATTGCTGGAGTGACACCGCGGCGCCGGCGGCCGAAAGGGTGCGGAGAAACTGCCGACGTGGTTGCGAATCGATTGTTTCAGGACGCAATGTATTCTCCTGGTTTCCGATGATTCAAAAGGTTAGCAAACGCTGAACGAGCCTGCTCTGCAATGCACTCGATGTCCCGAGACTTTTATTCTACCCGCTGCGAGCCGGCAGGTTGTCCATGCAAATCGTCCCATCTGGTTTTTCTTCACGGCTGTCGAAGTGCGTCGACGATCGGAACCGTTGCGGCTTGGATTGCCGGCGCCAATCCAGACATGACACCTACGATGAGCGATACGATCGTGGCCGACATGGTGAGGCTAACCGAAGGGCGAAAGGCGATCGTCGCTCCTTCGGCACCCATCGCAAAACCGCCGAGCGACAACATGCTCATTGCAAGTGCGGTTCCAAACACACCGCCCGCCAGACTCAGCAAGGTACTTTCCGCCAACACCAAACCCATCGTATGCAGCGGTCGGACACCGATGGTTTGGAGCACCGCGTACTCTTTGATCCGATCTTGAACACTCATCACTGTCGTGGTCGCGACCAAGGACAGGACCAGCCCCACGCAGGCATAGCCGAGCCAATGAGCAAAGCCGATCAGATCAACCAGGTCAGCCAGCGTACTCGCTTGGAACGCACCTTTACGACGCGTTTTGGTGGCCACCGATCCTGCTCGCAAGGCTTCGTCGATCTCCGCAGCAACACGATCGGCATCGGCATCATGCGTTAAGTACACTTCATGCTGCGTGACGCGTCCTGCGGCGTCAAGTCCCTGCGTGTATTGCAAAAACGCGAGGTGAGTGTAAATCAAGTTTTCTTCCGAAGGGACCATCGACTCAAAAATGCCTGCAACCTGGACCGAGATGTCCCCGATCGAAAAGGTGTCGCCGCTTCTTAGCCCACGCCGTTGTGCCACATTGCGACCAACGATCGCCGCATCTCGTTGCGAGGAAAACCGTTTCCAATCGCCAGACGTTAGCTTGAGGGGCCGGGTCTTCTGGATTTGTTCGGGGTTCGCTCCGTTGAAAACAACGATATCAAGACTTGCTCGGCAATTGTTTGTCCACACCTGAATCGGCATCACCTCACGAACACCCGGCACGTTCTTGATTTTTCGGGCATAGTCTTCGGGTAAACGACTGCTGGTCGGACAGAATCTGTTTTCCTGAAAGACGATCAAACTGCGATCGGCGTCGACACCTGTTGTTAGCCGATGCAATCCTTCTTGCACCGAACCCACAAGGCAATAGACGAACATCGCCACCGCGGTGCCCGTCAGGGTCAACAGCGTACGCGTGCGATGACGCCAGAGCGTGCGGAGAACGTATTTGATCATCGTGTTTCTATGAACTTTCCGCGATCCAGCGTTAACTGACGCGTTGCGATGCTCGCGACGTCGCGATCGTGCGTGACCATCAAGAAGGCAATGTCGAGTTCCTTGTTGAGACGCTGCAATAAGTCCTGCACTTGCTCGCTCGTCTCGGCATCCAGACTGCCGGTCGGTTCGTCCGCTACGACAATCTTCGGGTGCGCAACAATCGCACGAGCGATTCCGACACGTTGCTCTTGTCCACCAGAAAGCTGCCGCGGATAGTGATTGGCTCGGTCGCACAATCCAACGGCTTCGAGTGCCAGTTCAACACGTTGCTGACGCTGCGCCGATGTCAATTTCAACAAGAGCGTCGGTAACTCGATGTTTTCGTAAGCCGTCAGCACGGGAATCAGGTGATGTGTCTGAAAGATGTAGCCAAGGTTCGCAGCCCGCCAATCGGCAAGCTTGCCGCGCGACAATTGCGTCACGACGGTACCGGCGACCGTGATCGTTCCTGAATCCGGTTGGTCAATGCCGCTGACCAAATTCAGTAGCGTACTTTTTCCGGTGCCACTCGGTCCCATCAGTGACACGAATTCACCCGCGTCAATGTCCAAATCAACCTCGTCCAGCGGCGTGATGGTCTCGTCGCCTTTGCAGAAACGTTTGCAAACGCCGCGAAGTTCGACCAATGCCATGCCTTGCTCCTCTGTTTTTCGATTTTGGTCCGCGATCGCCATTCAGTTCATCCCCAATACCTGATCGTCGCCAACCACCACCACCGGGCGCCCCGACGTCAACTGATCAATACCGCTGGCAATCAGCTTGTCCGTTACCTTCAGACCAGATTGGATCTCCACCAATCCGTCACCGCTCGACGGCCCCCTTTCAACGGAACGTTGCCAGCCGATATGGTCTCCGTCGACGATCCACACAAAGGCACCTGAACTGGTAGATTGAATCAGTTGTTGTGGTACAAAGATTCTTTCGGTTTCCGTTGCCTCGTTCGACGCATGTTCAATTCTCAACGCCAAGAACGTCGCGCTCACCAACATCTCGGGACTCACCGTCGTCGGCGGATCGATCAATTCAACTTTCACCTCCAACGTATTCTTCTGAATATTCGCCGAACTGGTCGCTTGCAGCACACGCCCCTGAATCACGCCATTGGAGGATGCGGTTTCAATCTTGACGGGCTGGCCACGTGTCACCATCGGAACATCCTCCAAACGGACGTCCGCCCGCACCTGCAATCTCGCGGGGTCGTACATTTCGACCACCGTGCTGGAACTCTGGCCTGCGGTCGTATCGAGTCCCATCACTCTCATTCCGGGGGCAGCAACGAGACGCAAGATACGACCGGCCACAGGTGCCCGGATCGTGTTTCGATCCAATGTCAATTTGGCTTTACGCACGTTCAATTTCGCCTCGTCACGCAATGCCGTTGTAGATTGGACCTTCGCTTCGGCTTCGTTCAACTGCCGTGTCTCTTCAATCAACAATCGCAATTGCTTCTCAATCGCGTCGACTTTGTCCTGTAACGCCTCCGTCTCGCGATTCAGATTTGGACCGCGCTGTTGCAACTCCTGGACTTCAGCGTGTGCGGCAGCATATTCACTTTCAGATTCCAGCAGCATCCGACCGGCGACTGCATCTCCGGCAGCCCGCAGCCGCTCCACGTTGTCAGCGGCAAACTTGTCCTTTGCTTTGGCGGCTTCAATCAGAAACGGCAACTTCGCTAGCTCGGTGAGCGCCTTGGCCAAGCTGCTCTGCGCATCGGCGAGCTGAACCTGCAAGTGAACCGGGTTATCCAAGCGAACCCGTGCCGCATCGTATTCGGCCTTCGCACGATTGAGTTCCCCTTCACGGATCGCGAGCAAGTTCTGGGCTTGCTCTAACTCTAACTCCGCGTCGATCGCTATCAATTGGGCGATCGGTTCCTGAGCCTCAACGTATTGGCCTTCGACTACCAAGAGGTCCTCAATCACGCCCGGAGCCAGCGAGGCAATCGCAATCGCGGTGGGGCGAGGTTCAATCCAACCTGGGGCTTGGAAAAGTGCCGTTCCCGCGCGTTGAAGCGAGGTCCGCTTCACGATCACGGGCGTGACCGTCACCGACGGTGCGGGTAACCACTGCCGGCCCCCCGCAGCAGCGAGCAAGGCAACAAAGCCCAGCAGGATGGCGACGGGCAAAACGTAACGCGAAAACCACCGCCTGGGTCGTAGCGTCCGAGCGGACGATTCGGCGGAGCCACTGCGTTCCAGGGCGAGTTGGCTAAGATCAATTTTCGATTTCTGCATGAGGGGGAGTCGAGAAACAAGCATCGTGAATTGAAAGCTGTGAGTGACCTCGCGTCACTCGGCTATTCCCTAACAAACACTTCACTGGCTGCGAGGGTCAAGTTGCCATGATCATCACGTTCGGCTTTTCCTTTGACGACAACCGTTGACAGTTCTATGACGCCCAACAATTCCCGTGCGTCCTCAGCAACAGGAATGCCATCTTGATCGACGATTTTGACGGTCGCAATGTTGTCTTTGACTTGGTCCTGAGTACAACAGTAGTCCCACGGGGTAGGACAACCCTCGTCCGCTGAACAATAGGGGACCTTGCGGTCGACGATCGTGAAAGCTGCGAGGCCTTCGACAAAGGGTTCGGAGGATCCGCCGATCGTACCAATCAACGTGATCAGCTGCTCGCCCTGCACCGTTTTCCGTGCTTCTCCAACGGCAACGGCCCCGTCTGGCTCGGCTTCAACAACGTATCGCGACACCTTTTCGGGGGAGACCGCGTGTTGTGTGTTTTTCGACTGCCCACACCCGATTACGCTAAGGACCAAACCAAGAAACGGTGCAACCTTTCCTACCAATACTATCTTTCCTGCCAATACTTTCATCTTTATCGCTCTTTGTAAATGAGAAAACGGACAGCATGAGCGTCCTGTTCGACTCTCGTCACTCGACGAGAGAGTCTCAGACTGCCTTCAAACCGATCGCCACCGATTCACGAACAGCCTTCAGCGCCGGTGGCAGCGCGCCCAAGACTCCTAGCAACAAGCCAACGCCGCATCCGATCAAGATTGCAGTGCTGTCAATTCGTATTGTGAATGCGCCCATGGTGAATCGCACCGCCATGCCGTTGAGCACCGTGATTGCAATCGCACCGGAAAGCAACGAACCGGCCGCTGCCAACAAAACGCCCTCTTGAATCAAGCTGATCAAGATCGCGCGGCGACGATATCCGATTGCCTGCAACGTCGCAATCTCGTGAGTCCGCCCCGCAATCGCGCCATACATCATGTTCAGCCCCGCAAACACGCCTGCGCCCGAGACGAGCAGGACGACGAACCAAGCCAGAAGTCGGACGGGTTTGTAGTGCTGTTGAAGCGATGCATAGTAATCCGTTTCGCGGATCGCTCGAAGTTCCAAGTCCGTGCGCTCTTTGCAAAACAACGAAGCTTCCGCAGGCGATCTTCCCGGCGACATCAACATCGCTACCAAACTCAAATCCTGGCGTTGGGTCGCGATTTGCAAATCGCTCAATCGGCACCACAGTTCGGACTCGTACGCAGCCCCCCCCGCAACGAATCGTCCGCTGATCGTCCAATCTTGTCCTTCCATTGTGATCCGGTTGCCGATTGCCAGTGCCGCATCCTGGCTGCCCAACTTCGCAGCTGCCAATCGTCCTGCCATCACCTCGCCTTCACCTGGCCAATTCCCCTCGATCAACTGGACCGACCGGCGAACCAGCGGTGCGGTTTGAGTGACACCGCGAACCAAGCCCAACCCACCTTCACCTTGTCCCGTCGACACACGCGTTCCCAAATACATTTCGGGGGAGACATGTATGACACCAAAACGCTCGACCGTGCCGTCTAGACTTGCCGTTAGCAGCGTTGGAGTGCGAGCAGCAATGGACGAATTCTCAATGTTCTCTTCTGAGTTGACCGAGTACACAAGCACGACCTCGCGATCACCGCTCTCAGCCAGCGATCGTTCCAGCCCGCGGATAAATCCGACAACAACGAAGACCAACATCACGACCGTCGACAAAGCAACGAGCGTCAATGCCGTCCGCACCGGCCGTCGGGCCAAATTGCGAACACCGTATTCCCAAGGAAGCAGCATAGGATTGAATCACAACCACGGAACGGAGATTGGTTTTTGCTGACAATTGAATCAAACCCGAGACAAGCGTCGGAGCCTGCGATCAAGTCGTTCATCGCGCAGGACGTCGATTTTATAAGTGACGCATCGGGTGTTAGCGAACGTCGTGCGTGACTTTCGTTTTCCTGCGCGGACGAAACTCTTGACGAGTTCCGCTACCTCAGGAATAAAAGCAACGTCCGCAGCGAAAGAGGACGATGCGAAACGCTCGACGCAGAGTGCTAAGAAAGCGGAATCAAATCAGCAGAGATTGCAGACCGATGCGCGCAGCGCGCCCGCTGGAAAACGGGTTAAAAGCGTCTGGCAAGTATTCCGCAGGGCAAAAGGAGGAAACCGAGGCAGCCTGATAAGCCGCTCCATCTTGGCGCCCCCCACACCAAACGACTCGCGTTGCGGGGAGCTCGACATCCGCCTCAACAACAGCACCCTGACAGATGCAATCCTGGCAATCGCAATCACCGGGATGACAAGGAACGGGTCGGTCGGGAGCCGGCGATTCACCCTCGGCACGACAACAACAACTCTCGCAGCAAGCAGTGGACTCAACGGCAGAGGTCTGCTCGATCACAATACCCGCGTGGAACGAAAGGCAACGTAGCGGGCACGCCAACAAAGTGACGATCAACAACAAGGCAAGAATCGGCTTCATAACATTTAGGATACTCCTAAAGCCCGTTAGCGGCAAACGCAAAGTCCACTGACCACCTCACAAACGCTTCGCACTTCGAATCCCACCGTCCTACCGCAATGGAATCGATGTTCCGGAGCCGTATCGATTTTCGTGGGGGTTTCTACGTTCGGCGCGCCGGCTTACGGTCAAGGATGTGCACATTAGCGTAGTGTAAACATAAGAATACGCATGTGGAGCCGCGGCGGACGTTCGATTTATAAGTTGCGGAACTGCCTTGCCAACACCGAGCGGGATGATTCGATCTGTGTGTCACAATGATGCTTGCTAATGGATTGAATAGATCTTGGGTTTGGGGAATGCTCTTACGCCAACGGCGTTGTATTCCAGAGCCTAGGGTCGCTCCGCGGCGAAGCCGCAGAGCGCACCCTAGGACACCGACCACGTCACGCGGCATACCTCGAAGAGGTTTTACAATGAACGGCATCGACGCCGCAAAATGATGCCAATCGGCGCCGGCGTCTTTGTACAACGCCTGCGGCGTAGGATCACGATGTTGACACCTTGGCCCCCCAGGGTGCGCCGCTGTGCGTCGACCCTGGGCTCTGGAGTCAAACCGCTTCGCGGTAAATAGAGTTCCGCAAATTATATATCGAACATCCCTTCGGCATGATCAATGAAACAAGCCTTGCAGTAATTAAATCGATGTCCCTCGAGATATGCCGCGTGACGTGGTCGGTGACAGCAATTTGAAGCGTTTTGCTTGCTATCTCCGCTTTGGCGAGCCCCCGCCACCAAAAAAATCGGGGGACGACCGTACGCCGAGAGCTGGTCCGAGAAGTGAGGTGTGGAGTGGTCTTTCAGCGATAACGGATGGCGTTATGGCGTTAAGATCCACTCCGACTCCTTCGATTCATCCAAAGGGAGATTGAACGTCATGTTGTAAGTTCCCGATGCGATATCGAAATCCGTCTGCCAGAAATCATTGCCATGGACCGCCTGATCGAAAAGGATCCGCTTGCCATTGACAATGCGATGCAGACGAACGCCCTCGCAGCTCGCCAAACCTTCAAAACAAATCGGAACCGCGCCGACCCCACCCTTGATTGCCACGCTCACTTCTGGCTTGTTCACCTGAATGACGAGCGGATAGTTTTGGAGTTCCTTCCCGCCAGTGACGGTTACGTCAAGCCGATTGCCTTTGGCTTCGCGATAGGTCGTTTTCCAAGAATTCGGATTTTCCGTGAGATGTTTGCGGAAGGTTTCATTGGGGCCATAGTAGTCATCCGCTTCACGCGGCAGCGTGATCAGTTCCACGGCCAATTCAATGCGATCCCCCCTGCGAAATCGGGAAATCCCCCGGGGGGGTAGCAATTCGATATCAAGATTGGCCGGTTTGGATTGGTGCACCGGAACGCGGAGTGTCGGATTCTTGTAGGTTTCTGCTCCGAGGACCGCCTTGTACTTTCTAATGATCAAAGCACGGTAGCCGTTCGGTTTTGGATTTCTGGCAGACGCCTCCGCGGCTCCCGTCAACGCGACCCAATGCGGGGCGTCGCCTGGCAATTCGAAGGCTTCCAAAAAGACGGGGGCTTGGTCGACGGACTCGGAAAACGCCCTCTGTTCAACGAGTCCGTCGAGATTGCCATAGGCGATTTGCGGCGTTTGATAACCGTGCGTTCGGCCAAGCTTGAATAGCGAAATCTTCTTTGCGGAAACATCACCCTTAAATGTGTAGCTTAGATTCTGAAACGTGCGGCAGTAATCATCCGTTCGCAAGGTTTGGATCCCTGCCGAAAAATCCACTTCCTGGTTCGCGCCATAGTACCCCTCGTGTTGAACATTCGTCAGACAGGGGCCCTGCGAAAGATAGGCCGTCCGCAAGTTGTTTTGAAAGTACTTCGCCTGGCCATCGTCCTCGATGTTCAACCAATCGCCGCCCCAACCGGCATTCGTCCAACTCCATTTTCTTCCCTCAAGGCCCCGACGAGCCATCAGCATTCGAGTATCGGTAATCGCCACATCCACGAGACTCATGTCCATATCAAAACAGATCGACTCGCCCCAGCAACCAATCGCCAATTGGTCCCAGCGTCCGTTGCCACCACTCTTACTGTAGCCCACCAGACTGAGTTGCGCGTGACTGGCGGACGGCAACGTCCCATAAAAACCATACACGACGCGTAGCCGATAGGTGGTGGACTTGTCGGCCGGCAACATCGCATAGGCCATCAAGTAGCTACCCATCGGTTCGTAATGCCAGTTCTTACTCAACTGTACCGGTATGCCTAACGGACACCCCTCTTGATCGCATAGGATCGGACAGACACCGGTCACATTCGCTGGCGGACGCAAATCAAGAAGGAAGGGGACCGTTTGGTTGGAACGGGATCCCGCGACCGAAACGAGGAAGTCATCATAGTGACGGATGTCGGTGTATCCGGTTTCCCAATCTCGTTTCAGACGTTTAGCCGTGGCGACGTAACAGTTTTTTTCGTCGTCAAAGTGAACCGGGATTGACTGTCCGTTCTCTGTTCGGACCGCAATGGCTGGCTTCGGAAGTTGATTCACCGACGCAACCGCACAGGTCATCGACACGCCCTTTTCCTGGCCCACGTTCCACGGGCCATCGATCTTCGTTTCTTGCGCCCAGTTGCCTACTTCGCTGTTTAACGCGAGTCGCAGCGTGGCACGGGAATGGTCAAACTTGGGGGACACGTGCAGATTCAACGTCAGGCTCTCGGGCCATGCCACCAGATCCAAACGTGATTCGCAATCCAGACGATGCCCCTGGTCGTCGCGGAAGTCGAGCTGAAGAAAGTCGTAGTGCTGAACGAAACGCCCCGATTCCCACAAACGGACAGACGCCAAATGTTTGACGGCGTCGGTCTGCCCGGCCGCGCACGTTTTGGCTCGGTAGGAAGTGCCATCGATTTCAATTTCAATCAACAAGTCCGCAGGCGCCAACGATTCAAGTTCCTCGGCACGACGCCGCAATGCTTCTTCATAAGCCGGCGGATTGCTCAGCCTTCCCAGTCCCACGTTACGGAAGTCAGCGACATCCAACGCAAATCCATAATGTCGGGTTTCGAGGACGAAGACATCGGCACTGTGATCCTCCGCATTCTTCCTCCATCCATTCTTCCAGCAACTAAAGGTATAGTTACCACTCGCAGCCGCGAGGCTGACGGGCAACAAAAGCGCCACCAGCAGCAATCGCACCTTCAAATCGGATGTCATGTTAAAACCTATTATTGTGTCGTCTCGCCGATTCAATGAAGCTCACGGATGGACCTCCTGCATTGCCTTCTTTACCAATTCGTCGTATTGGCTTGGAGTCATCCATTTCAGGTCTTCCCAATACTCGGTGTCGTTCGCTTGGGGAGCGCCAGGAGTGGTTCGTCCGCGAGCGATCAATTCGTTAACCTGCATCGTTAGCCGAGCGACGGTTTGGGGGTATTCCGAGGCCAGATTGGTCTGTTCGGACCTATCGTTTTCAAGGTTGTAGAGTTCGGCAGCGTTTTTGCTATCCGCCAGGACCAACTTCCAGTTGTCATCGGTAACCGCATATCGATAACCGCCACCGCCGTTGCCATGGTTCACGAGCGGTAGACGCTTGTAGTCACGCTTCGCATCCAACAAGACGCTCGCAAAACTTTGGCTGTCCTCTCCCGCATCCTGCGGCAACGGCTCGCCGATCAAATCCGCAATCGTCGCGAGAAGATCGACCTGCCCCACCGCTTTGTTCCATGTTCTCCCAGGTTGTGCGATTCCGCGAGGCCAACGAACGAGCAACGGCACCCGGTGGCCGCCTTCGTAGACGGAACGCTTGCCGCCTCGGAAACCCCCTCGACTATCGTGACCATAATCGGATAGCCGTTGGGTCCATGACTTCTCTGGCCCATTATCGCTTGTGAAGACAATTAGCGTGTCCTCAGCGAGCCCGTTGCGGTCGAGAAAATCGAGGACGCGCCCCACGTGGTAGTCCGTTTCCACCACGAATTCGCCGTAGGCTCCGGCATCACCTTTGCCATGGAACTCTGGCAAGGGACAGACCGGATAATGCGGCGAGGTATAGGGCAAATAAAGGAAGAACGGTTTACCGTTGTTTGCGTCGCTCACCTTGCCCTCCATCCAATCGATGGCTTTGTCGGTGAATCGCGTCAGACACTGATTGTCAATAAAATCGGGTGCGACCTCAAAGCCAGCAACCTTTTTCTCGCTGCTTCGCGCAGGGATCTCGTCGTAAGGCGGCATGATGCGGTAGTCGACGTGACGATCGTTCTTCTTCTTCGACGTCAGCATGGTCGGTGGTACTTTGGCATGCCGTCCCTCAAACCAGGCAAGCACCCCATAGTTCAGCGAGGCCGGAATACCGAAATAATAGTCGAACCCTTTATCGAGCGGCATGTCCTTGATCGGCGCAGACCAGTCACGATTCCTTTCCGTTCCAGGAAAGTCCATCCCCAAATGCCACTTGCCAACGATTGCAGTGTGATAGCCATGTTTTTTCAATAGTGATGCCAACGTCATGCGTCCCTGCGAGATCAAGCATTCTCCCTCGGCCCCCATGACGCCTCGTTTCCTCGTCGTGCGCCATGGATAACGTCCGGTGAGTAAACCGTAGCGAGAAGGTGTGCAAACGGAATCCGCACTATGTGCGTTGGTGAAGGCAATTCCTTCACGAGCAAGGCGATCCAGGTTCGGCGTTGAAAACTTCGCGTTCGAATTCAGCGCACCGACATCTCCGTAGCCCTGGTCATCGGTATAAATAACGACCACATTAGGCAGGGAATGGGGCGGAGGTGTCGCATCGACCCGCCCTACGATGAACCAGGTGGCGACCATGCAGAAGAGGATTCCACAATGTGTTTTGAGCATCAAACCTATTACTTTTTACGTTGTTTTCGAGCGTTTCGATCGGTTGCTGGAACCGCCATCAGTTGAGTTTTCGATTCCATGGCGATGTTCCGATCGAAAAGCGTACCGTAGCGCCGATAGTCATTGTAATCCACAGCCTGATTCTTCCACTTTGCCAGCTCCTGGTCGTATCCCTTTTGCATCGCCTTAAGTATCTCGCGGTGTTGAGGGCTGCTTGCCAGGTTTTTCAATTCGAGCGGGTCCTCCTGAGTGTCGAACAGCTCTTCGACCGGCTCGATGGTTTTGTCTCCATACCACCAGTAGGTGTACTTGTATCGCTTCGTCAGGCAGCTCAAGCTGTGCGTCGCGACTGGACCAAATACGTTGATGAAAGGGAGTTGATCGTGTCCTCCTTGCTGTGGATTCTCTAATAGCCCAACGAGGCTTTTTCCATCCATGTTCGCTGGAATGGGCAAGCCAGCCAGCTCGAGAAGGGTCGGTGCGAAATCGACATTCCCAGTCAATTGGTCACATCGGAGCTGCTTACCACTGCTTGGACTGCGTGGGTCGTAGATCATTAGTGGCACACGAGACGATTCCTCCATCGGCAAGACTTTGGAACCGTAGCCATGCGAACCGCAAATGTATCCATTGTCGCTGGTGTAGATAACAACCGTGTTGTCTGCGATACCTTGTGCGGCTAACTCGTCACGAATCATTCCAACGGCTACATCAATTCCGTAGATTTGTTGATGATACTTTGCCATCTCGCCATCGTACTCGGTGTCGTAGTGCCACTCGGTAAAACGAGGGTATTGACGGCCCATCTTGCTTTGTGGCGAAAGGTGATCGCCGAATGCTCGTCCAAAGTTTTCAGGCTTGACAAAGGTTTTGCCTGCGTAGATGGAGTCAAACCGTGGATCCGGCGTTGCAGGCTTGTGGGGCGCTTTGAAGCTGATCGATAGACAGAATGGCTTCTGTTGTTTGACCGATTCGCGAATCACATCCTGCCCAAACGCACCATACGACAAGGTTGAATGGGGGTACTGCTGAGCGTACGCTTGCATCGACTTGTTCTTGGCCGTCTCGTAATCCGTCTGCCCCGGACCACCACCCCAAAAGTCAAAGTCTTCTTCGCACAGCCCTTGGCCCTGAACCACAATCCCAAATTTGCCGGCAAAGGCAGTCAGATACCCGGCCTGTCGCAGTTGTTTTGGGTAGGAGTTCTGCCACACATCCTGATGCATATCGCCATGGCTAAAGTTGCAGCCCGTTTTGTATTCATACATTCCGGTGAATACGCTGGCACGACTCGCCATGCAAATCGCTGTCGTATTGTAATGCTTGTGGAAGACTAAACCGTCGCGCGCTAACTTATCCATGTTGGGCGTGATTGCATCCCGATTGCCGTAGCAACCAACGGAATAGGTACACTGGTCGTCCGCGAACAAGAAAACGATATTGGGTTTCTCGCTGGCCCGCAAACTCGTCACGCTGAGCAGCAGAATTAGAGGCAGTGCGAAGCGATAGCTCATGAACGTTTTCCTTGTGAACCCATCTACGGGTTTTTTTGGGGGGGGGATTGGTCGGTTGCCTTAGTGAAGGGGCCGTTGCAGTTTTCGGGGGCCGTCGTCAAAACTCCTAGCGCTGCTCCCTGGATGATCGATGTCGCCCAGTTCGCTTCGCGCCCGTTCGATTCGTTTCATCAGCGACGCGACGATACGGGGATGATCGTTTGCGACGTTGGACACTTCACCAGGATCGTCGTCCAAATTGAAAAGCAGTGGGTCGGGCACCTCTTCGATCATCCGGCCCCACCAACCCAGTCCCGCCGGTGATTCGGATCTTGGCAAGACCAATTTCCACGAACCACTTCTTACCCCCGTCAACAAACACCCTGAGTAGTAAAGGTATTCGTCTCGGGGACTCTGTTCTATCTTTCGGGTCAAGAAATCGGTTGCATCTTTTCCATCTAAGTCGACATCCGGAAGCATTGCGCCCGCGAGGGACGCAAACGTAGGCATCAAATCCATCGTGCTGAGCATCTCATCGGATTCCCACCCAGCGGGAATCTTGCCGGGCCAACGCGCGATAAAGGGAACACGGCAACCACCGTCCCATGCCGACATTTTCCAACCGCGCAGCGGATCCGCGTTACCCGAGTGATCGCGAGGAATGAAGGCTTCGCCGCGGGGTTCCATTGCACGAGTCGTTTCCACCCAAGGGCCATTGTCGGAAGTAAACACCACCAACGTGTTGTCGTCGATGCCAAGCTGCTTCAGCGTCTTGAGGATCTCTCCACACGACCAATCAATCTCTTCGATGCAGTCGCCATAAAAACCCGCATCGGAGTTGCCCTTGAACTTTTCCGATGCACCGAGAGGAATGTGAGGCATGTTGTGGGCGAGGTACAAAAAGAAGGGCTGCTGTTGGTGTGCCTCGATCCAGCGAATCGCCTCGTCTGTGTAAGTCGCAGTGATGTGATCCCAGTCTTCGACCGCCTCGACGACGACTTCCTGGTTCCGCATAATGGGAACTCGCATGTCGACGTCATCGACGTAGACGGTGTACCCGTTGTACTTCGGCGTGCCATAGAAGTAATCGAAGCCTTGGGCATTGGGTGTGGTCTCGGGATCCATGCCACCGGGCACGCCCTTTTGGTCCAAGCCCAGGTGCCATTTACCAATCATCCCCGTGGCGTAGCCGGCCCTTCTTAGGACTTCTGCAATCGTCGTTTCCTTTGAATGCGGTACGGTGTGCAGTCGTTTGATGTTCCCCGGTTCTGCGATCCGAATGGGATACGATCCTGTCATCAGCGCCGCACGCGATACACCACACACGGGTTGGGCGTAGAAGCTTGTGAGCCGCAAACCTTGGGCCGCCATCTTGTCCAAATGCGGTGTCTTGATCGTTGCGGACCCAAAACATCCAAGGTCCTGGTAGCCTTGATCATCCGTGAAAATCAAAACGAGGTTCGGCAGACGTTTTGCCTCCTCTGCCGTAGTCTGGCCAGCGATACCGACAACGGCCGCCAAGAGCAGTGCAAGTTGAAGGTTGAGGAGGGGGGACATCGCGTTGCTGGGTAGGAGTTGAAGCGGGTTGGCTGTTTCCGGATGGACCTAGGATTGTCGCCAGCTCAGAGGAAGAAAGCGAGCAGGTTTTGCGGCACGAGAGTAATGATTTGCGACACTTCCGTTGAGCCAATTGTACGGCTGCTGAATCGTGGTTGACGCGATCCACCTCGGACCGCTTCCATTTTGTGTGGTCGACGGTGCAGACAATTAGACGAAACGGTGATTCGAAACGGTGATACGGAACGGTGATACGGAACGGTGATACGGAACGGTGACTACGGTCCTTGCGTGCCCAACGCCGAGGAGACGTGGGACGTGGAATCACGAAGTCGGCTCGCTTGATACTTGCGCTCACGTTCCGCATCGATACCGCCCAAACGAAATCCAGGCATGTCAGCACGAGGCCGCTCGGTCAACCGCCTTGCGGCCTCTTGAATCAACTCGATCGCTTCGTGATAGCCCGCAGCATCGCGCTGGCGAAGCACCGCCAAGCAAGGACTTTTCTGCGGGCGTGTGAAGCTGATCTGCGACGCATTTTCCTGCTTCGAGAGGTCCATTTGAGTCAATTCGCTAAGCCGCGAAAGCTCGTCTCGAGTCAATGGAGATCGGCCATATCGATTCTTCGGATAGGCACTGGCGTATTGCGGGTAATAAGGTGCGTTGATATCGATCCATGTGATCACGCGATCAATCGCTTCGGGATCAAGCTGATAGGTCGAGTCGATCTCCGGGGTACCGTGCCCCTGTCGAAGCACCTCGGCCAAACGGCTCGCGTGAGCCCCCCAGCTTTTCGGCGACTGGATCGTCGCGGGTCCCGCACCGACCGTACGGACCATGTTCTTGTTGCGCAGTTCAAGATACGAAGTGTTGAAGACCAAGCCACGATCGCCGGCAAGGTTCAACGGATCGCCAGCGATTTGATCATAGTCGTGACAGGAGATGCAGTTTTTGTCAAAGACCGGTTGGACCTCTTGCGTGTAACTGAAATTTCTCGGCGGACCATACCACGGAATCAGTTCGCTTGGCAGACGTTGCATCGCAATTCGTTCGCTGCCGGGGGCAAGCGTTTGATGTCGATTGTCGTGACATCCGACGCAACCGGTTGTTTCTCCTGGACGCACCATCGTGCCACTGCGCATCGACTGGACCATCATCCCGTCGGCATCAAGCAGTTGGAAATAGACAAACCGGTCCGCTGGGATAGAAAAGTAGGCGCTACCATCGCTTTCAACGGGAACCGTCCCAAGAATGCGTTTATTGTTAAAATCGTCAAACGCCATCGCCGGTGCTTGCGTACCGCTGCCGTTCCATGATTCATGAGTCCAGTATCGCTTTTCCGGTACCTCAATCACTCTCAACCACTTCACGGTCCCGCGTTGGATCTGTTCCATTCCCGAGCCCACATAGACATCACCCACATAAAAGGTGCCGTTCTGTTGGGTCACGTCGATTCGTGACGGCAACGCTGCTGGCATTGCACGCGGTGCAAGCGGCATAGGATCGAAGCAACCGGGGCCTTCCTGGTGAATCAACACTTCATTGCCGAACACATCCAGCAAATAGATTCCCATTTCCTCTGTGTCACCCACCATTCGAGAACACAAGAAATGGTGAGCGGAAAGCGGATAGGGATCCTCGTACTTGGGATGCACTTTTTTGAACGTATCGTAGTTGCCGACGTCAACCAAATCGATCGCGGATGCGGGCCAGGTTTGCAGCACCGCCTGCTTTCCATCCATGGAACGACTGGGGTCGATCAACGCCAATGCTCCCCAAGGGCGATCATGGCATGAAGAAAACGTCGTCAGAAGATAGTCGGTACCGGGGACACCGCGTCCTTCCAAGACTCCGCCGGGCGAGGCCGTGTTGTTGCCATAAACGACCGCGTGATTGGTGCCGTCTGGATTGACCACCCAAAGTCCCTGGGCATCACCAAAGTTGCGGTCGACGTATTCCCAGCGATCGTAAAGCACTCGCCCATCACTAAGCAGTGAAGCGTGACCTTCGTGAAGCGTGCTGTGCCCGATTTGATCGAGATTCCGACCCTCCGCATCGATCGTGAACAGATTGCACATGATGTGGCGGTTGCATTGACAGTACTTCGGCTCGCGCGTGGAACTGAACAGGATTCGCCCGTCCGGAAGGTAGACGGGGTCGATGTCTGAAACGCCTGCACCCGCGGTGAGTTGTCGTTTTTCTAGATCATCGAGGGACAGTTCAAAAAGATGGTAGTCGTCATCTGGATTCTGTCTGAGGGACACCAAAATGGTTTTCGCATCGAAGTGAACCTCCGGATCACGAACGATTCCCTCGGGCAAATCGATCAAGGTGGTGACTTGTTCGTTGTGGGCCAAATCAATCGTCTTCAGTGTCCCGCCCCCTCGAAAACTCGATTCGTTGATTTCGCCCGTTTGGAACATCGTCGCGCTGTTGTGATGATCTTTTGCATATTGATGCCTTGTGACGAACAGGATCGGTTGCTCGCGAACCAGCGGATTTGCCAATAACGCGTCGCGACGCAATTGAGCAAGCACAACCTGCAATCGTTCCAATGCTTCGGCACTTGGCGGGTCCGTGATCCGCATCAACTCCCCTTGGAACGATTCGCAGCGTGCCGCGTAGTTCCGGCCACCCGAATAACGACTTCCGAACGTGTCGACAAGATCATCAATCGCCAATCCGAGAGCAGTGCATTCACGCTGCAGCGAATCGATCGCTTGGTCGGCGTTGGGTTGCGCATAGCCGTTGAGCGGCGACAACAACAACAACAACGCCCCCAGGACCGGCATAGCCAAAGGCAGAAACCAACGCACTGGAAATGGGGGGGGCCGAAGCATCATGGGGGATAGGGATGTAGGTGGGAAGTGCTGTGGCGGACGCGGGGAGATCGCGCGCCACCATTCTATCAGAATTCAGCATAACCCGCCGATGGCGAAACCGCCAACAATCGACGGTCCTCGATCGACGTGATCCGCCGTTCCGCCTGCCGGCGTTTCAGGGGCGCAACCGGCGGCTAGTGTCAGGAACCATAAGTACCGTCCGGTCACAGCACCAGCTTATCGACACGGTATTGTTGGCACGGTGGGTAATTGATCCGGAAGGGATCGCAGACGGTAGCCGTTGGTTAAGCGCAGCGATACCAACGGCCAACGAGAAAAACTCTCCCTTCCGACCCTGACAGGGTCGCAGCGATCCGTGATCTTCGACCCTTCCAGGGTCGGGCCTGTTGGCTGTTACGTGTACCGGGGGTGCGCCGCATCGCAGCGACCCCCGGCTACCTTCTGAGATCCCTTTCAGGATCAGCACAGGCGCGCATGTGCCTTAGAGACACAAGGGTCCCGTGCGACAGGGAGATGAGCCGCTGGTTCACAAACAGGACGGAAATTACGGTTTCTGGCACTAATGGGCGCAACCGGTGCCGACGTGCTCGAAGAAATCGTTGCCTTTGTTATCGACCAGAATGAAGGCAGGGAAATCTTCCACTTCGATCTTCCAAACCGCTTCCATCCCCAATTCCGCAAACTCCACGACTTCGACTTTGCGAATGTTCTCTTTCGCCAAGATCGCTGCGGGGCCACCGATACTTCCGAGGTAGAAACCGCCATGCTTGTGACACGCTTCGGTAACTTGGCGGCCTCGGTTGCCTTTCGCGATCATCACCAAAGAACCACCATTGCTTTGGAACAGATCCACGTAGGCGTCCATCCGCCCTGCAGTAGTTGGGCCGAACGATCCGCTTGGCAATCCCACAGGCGTTTTTGCGGGCCCAGCATAATACACCGGATGCTGCTTCAGGTAATCTGGCAGCGGCTGCCCCGAGTCCAAACGCTCTTTGAGTTTTGCGTGGGCGATGTCGCGGGCAACGATAATGGGCCCGGACAAGAGCAGACGTGTCTGAACGGGATAGCGACTGAGGTCAGCCAGAATCTCGTCCATCGGTCGCCGCAAGTCCAACCGAACCGCTCCTTCGTCCTTGCGGTGGCGCAGCTCTTCGGGGATATACTTCAACGGTTCGAACTCAAGCTGTTCCAAGAACACGCCGTCTCGTGTGATCTTGCCCTTGGCTTGCCGGTCCGCGCTGCACGAAACACCAATGCCCACGGGCAAGGACGCACCGTGACGCGGCAACCGAATGACGCGAACGTCGATTGCAAAGTACTTGCCGCCGAATTGCGCACCAATCCCGCACTTCTGCGCCGCTTTCAACATTTCGGCTTCAAGCTCGACGTCACGGAAAGCCCGCCCAAGCGCATTGCCCGTCGTGGGCAGGTTATCGAGGTACTTGGTCGAGGCAAGCTTGACCGTCTTGAGGTTGGTTTCCGCGCTGCTGCCACCGATCACAAAAGCCAAGTGATACGGCGGGCATGCTGCGGTGCCGAGCGATGCCATCTTTTCCGACAAGAAATCAACCAAGGTGTTGGGATTCAGAATGGCACGCGTTTCTTGATACAGGTAGGTCTTGTTGGCGGAACCGCCACCTTTGGCAACAAACAAAAACTTGTAACTGTCACCATCGCACGCTGCCAAGTCGATCTGGGCGGGGAGGTTGGTCTTAGTATTCTCTTCGTCCCACATCGTCAGCGGAGCGTTTTGCGAATAGCGAAGGTTGTTTTCGGTGTAGGCATGGTAAACACCATGCGCCAGTGCCGCTTCATCACCTTGTGACCAGACCGCATGCCCCTTTTTGCCCATGATGATCGCCGTGCCCGTGTCCTGACAGAAAGGCAACACCCCTGCACTGGCAACATCTGCGTTCTTGAGCATCGTTAGCGCGACCATTCGATCGTTGTCCGAAGCTTCGGGATCATCCAGGATAGCGGCAACTTGTCGCAGGTGAGCAGGACGGAGAAAAAAGTTGATATCGTGGTACGCCTGTCGACTGAGCAGCGTCAACGCATCCGGCTTGACCTGCAACACTTCACGACCGTCGAAGTTTGCGACATCGACGAAATCTTCCGTCAACCGTCGATACTGCGTGTCATCGTCGCCGTACTCGAACAATTCTTGATAGACAAATTCAGGTGTAGACATATTGGGCTCCTTTGGGTTGGTTGATTGTTTGGCACAGCTTGGATTTGATCAAGGGGCGGTTGACGTTTGTCTGTCGCTGTGGTGGCTCTTCGGTTCCGCTTTGCTGCCAGCCGACTTCTGCCTGGGGCGGTACCCAGCGGCAATTCGACCCGACAGACTTCAACTCGAGACACCTATCAAGGAGGCTCGATTGCGTGAAGAATAGTAGGATTACGAAACCGATTTGAGGTGAATCCTATGAGGTGAATCATTGAACGCAAGCACAATTGGCATCATCGTCCACCTTCTGATCGAAGTGCTACTGATCGTACGCGTGATGACCCGTCCACACCGTGACCCAGCGTCTCGCATTGCTTGGATCTCCGTGATCGCCGCGCTGCCTTTTCTGGGAATGCTGATCTACCTGCTGTTCGGCGAGACCAACATCGGTCGTCGTCGAATTCAACGGATGAAGCAAGTGATTCAGCAGATGCCGGCCGTTGCCGCGGTCTGCCCGGAGGATGCGAACAACGCCCGAACGGAAGTGCCCGAGCGTTTCCAACATCTGTTTCGGACCGGCCAATCCATCAATGGATTTGACGTCGTCGGGGGGAATTCGGCCAGCTTGATGGCTGATTCGAATGCCACGATCGAGTCGATGGTGTCGGATATCGATATCGCAACGAACCACGTGCACCTGTTGTTCTACATTTGGTTGCCGGACCACAACGGGCTAAAAATCGTTGAAGCGTTGAAGCGCGCGGCGGCCCGGGGAGTAACGTGCCGTGCCATGGCCGACGATCTGGGGTCGCGGACCATGGTTCACTCGCAACATTGGAAGGACATGCAGAATGCGGGCGTTCACGTCGCCCGGGCTTTACCGATCGGCAATCCCTTGTTGCGTCCGTTTCATGGTCGCATCGACTTGCGAAACCACCGCAAAATTCTCGTGATCGATGGGCGGGTGACTTATTGTGGTAGCCAGAACTGTGCCGACCCGGAATTTTTGGTCAAGGCAAAGTTCGCTCCCTGGGTAGACGCCGTGCTGCGATTCGAGGGACCGATCGTCCGACAGAACCAACATTTGTTCGCCACCGACTGGATGAGTTACGCAGACGAAGACATCGACGACCTTCTACGATCACCGATTGCCGCGCCCGATTCGGGCTTTCCCGCCCAAGTCATTGGCACCGGACCAACCGTGCGTTACTCGGCGATGCCCGAAGTTTTTGCATCGTTGTTTCATGCGGCCCGACACGAACTGACGATTTCGACGCCTTATTATGTGCCCAATGAGACGATGCAAAATTCGCTTTGCGCCGCGGCCCGACGAGGTGTCAAGACAACCATCATCTTTCCCGCCAAGAACGACTCGTGGATCGTGGCTGGGGCCAGTCGCAGTTACTACCCGGAATTGCTGGAAGCGGGTGTGGAAGTTTACGAATACGTCGGCGGACTTTTGCACACCAAATCCTTGACTTTGGATGGCGAGATGACGCTGATCGGCTCAGCGAATATGGATCGTCGCAGTTTCGATCTCAACTACGAAAATAACATCCTGTTTTACGATCCGGAGATGACGAACAAGGTGCGAGCGCGCCAGCAGGAGTACCTCTCTCAGGCTCGGCCCGTCACTCGCGAAACGGTGGAATCGTGGTCGCTCGCGCGACGGCTTTTCAATAACACGCTCGCCACTCTAGGCCCCATTTTGTAAAGCCACCGCGTTGACGCCCTCATACGGAATCCTACTCATTGAAAAGGTCGCCAACTATCTGCAAGACCCTTTCAATCGACGTTGGGAACGTGAGATTTAGAAAAGGAGTGTCCTTTCCGTAGTTTTGCCGGATCTTGAAGACGGAGACAAACCGCGTGCTGAAGTAGTGTAAGATGATAAGGTGAGTACTTCGTCTGCCGCTTCCGAGGCGGCCTGCTCAATACGGAGGTCGATACGATGATTCGCTTTGGGGTCACGGTTCTGTGTATCGCTTTCTTGTCTGACATCGGTCGTGCTCAGGAAGCAATGCTCCCGCACCCGCTGGAACCATCGGACACTTCAACTCCATCCGCAACTTTGAATAGCCTGATCGACTCCTGCAATGAACTCCAACAACTGGTCATTGACGGGGCGGTTGTGGAAGAACGCGAGACAGAGGTCTTGCCGACGACGGAACGGATTCTCGACTGCCTCGATTTAGGCGCGCTACCAACCGAACTTCGTGGTACCGCGGGCATTCAGTCTGCTTTATTCCTCAAGGAAGTACTTGACCGCATTGACTTGCCGGACGACGTGGATATCCCGACGGCGGGACCGGAATTGGATCAAGCCGGGACGCCGTTTCGATGGCAGATACCCGGCACTCGCCTTGCAATCGCCAGTCCGGAGCAGAGATCTCGACCAAATACATTTTTGTTTACTCCGGAAACGGTGCGCCGGGCAGCTGAGTTCTATAGGGTGGCAAAACGCCTGCCGTACCGAGACACTGGACGCAGCGTATCACCCGGTCTTTATGATGCATACACGGCTGCGACCAAGAAGCAACCAACGCAGTCGACCGACACGTCGAGCCCGCGCGGTACGCTCACCTTATTTCTCGATTCCTGTAACGAACTTTACCTGCTGATCCAAAAACAACGGTATATCAAACGAGCCGATCCAGAGATTCAACGGCTTGGTCAGCGGATTATTTCATGCTTGGATCGCAGCCAACTGCCTGACTACTCGCGTGATTACTATGACGCGGAGGCAGCCGTTTGTCTCAAAGAAGTTCTCGATCGTATTCCGCTTCCTCCCGCGGAGCAGATTCCCGGAATCGAATCCGTTGAATCGATCGAAGGAGCGGAGACGCTGTTTCGTTGGCAGGTTCCCCGTACACAAATTGCGATTTCAAAAATGCAAGAGGGTCCTCGTCGCGGTGAATTCCTGTTCTCTGCGGAAACGGTATCCCGTGCGCCTGAACTCTATGAAAAAGTACGCATGCACGCCTACCGATCGGACGAGCCGGCGGTCTCCGATGGATTTTACGATTTTTGGCTATCAAGTCCTGGCAATCCGGTCGTCGCTGCCTTGGTGGAATGGATGCCGAAGTCGTTTCAACGACGTGAATTTGGAATGTCGATTTGGCAATGGATCAGTGTGCTGTTGATGATCCCGATTTGCTTGACGTTGATGCTGCTTTTCTTTCGCTGGGGACGATGTCGGGGCCAGCGTGCGCGTGGCCACAGCCTGCCGCAATATTGGTTGAGCTTTGGATTCTTTGTTGTCGCAGCGCTGATCCCCATTGGCTTTAAGTATTTCGTGTGGGAGTACTTAAGTGTCCGTGGCGGCGCTATCTATACGGTCAACTTTTGCTCCGATCTCGCCTTCCTGTTCGGTATCCTGGGACTGATCGTGGGTGTGAGTAGCCGGGCAGCGGAAACAATGGTTGCGCTGCCGCAGGTGGCACCTGGAAGTCTGGATGCAAACTTGATCCGGATCATCTTTCGCGTGCTCGGCATTGTTGCCGCCGTCATTGTATTCCTGGAAGGCGGCCGTTATCTCGGATTTCCGCTCACCACCCTGATCGCCAGTGCGGGCATCGGCGGATTGGCCATTGCCTTGTCAGCACAAGGTCTGGTGAAAGGTCTGTTCGGAACGGTCGCTGTTTTACTCGACAAACCCTACGGAGTTGGCGAGCGCATTGTGGTCAAAGGACACGACGGATTTGTCGAAGAAATTGGACTTCGCAGCACCAAGATCCGAACGCTAGCCGGTCACCTGATTTCGATTCCAAATGACCAGATGGCCGACGCGGAGATCGAGAATATCGCCAGACGAGAGCTTATTCGCCGCTCGAGCGAACTGCACATCCCGATCGATACGTCCCGTGTGCAGGTCGAAATGGCGGTTGATCGCATCCGTGCCCTGCTAGAAAACCACGAGGGAATGGATCCAGAACATCCACCGCGTGTCTTCTTTGGGGACATCACTCCCAGTGCATTCACCATCGAAATGATCTACTGGTACGGGCCTCCGGATCTCTGGGCATTCAAGGCGTTCAACGAGAAGGTCAATCTGGCTATCTTCGAGGCATTTGAAAAAAACGGCATCCAATTCTCACTTCCTTTTCGTCACTCCTATTGGAAGCAAGATGATCAGCAGGGCCCCTTGGAAGTTGTACTGGAAACAACACCAAGGCGAGAATGACAGGTGCCACTAGTATTCCGACTCGGCTTGGATTGCGAGTAGGCGTTCGGAGTCGGGCCGGTTCCCACCGGCCAAATCAATTGAGAGTGTGGCCGGTAGGAAACGGCCCTTCCCGGAAATTGAGCTGCGGCGGAATACTAGCCCTTGATGACCTCTCGCGAGATGCGAAGCCGAGTATCGCGAGAAGCAACGCCCTCAATGCAACAGAGCCTCAATCCAAACAGTCGGTTGATCGACCGGAGCTGGATGGATCCATCACCCCGATTGCTCAGACGCGTCTGTTATGGGGCCGCCCACTCTGAAGGCTGGCTTGGCAGGGTCTCGAGATGTGACTCGCTAAAATCAGCGTCCGTCAACCCGACATTTAGCCGTAGGTTCATGTAGTTGTACTCTTCGTTCAGTGGTGGCGGTTCATCGGCACGCGTCGGCCAGCCATGGACGACGAGCCGAATGGGCACATGCAATTCGTCGTCGATGTAGAGGTTGGCTGTGTGAAAACCAAACCCATCACCCGACGCGGGATGAGTCACTCGAATGTGAGTGCAAACTCGGTCCTTGACCTTTGCATTGCGAAAGTAGGACACCTGCGTGTTTGAAGCCGTGGGGTCGTTCTCGATGTCTTTTTCGGCTTGCCCTACAAGACGATCGATCACCCTGTCTAAACCAAAGTCTGTAATGGGGTAGTTGCTATCCCGCCTCGCCGACCTGCTGTCTGGATCGACCGTCAGCTGCAAATACTTCATGACGTTCCCGCCCTTTCGCACCAGCATCATCCCATCGTTCTTGCCCTCGATGTAGAGGACGCGGCGATCTTTCAGATGCTTCGGCGCCCGATACTGCAAGAAGACGGCCATGGGTTCCACCAGACGATCCTGCTGTCGTTGGCCACAGCGAACCTTGGCTCGAATGTAATGGTAGGGCTGTAACTCACCATCGATCCGCTCGCGTTTTGCAATTGAGCAGGAATAGTCCTGGACAGCTTCGCGTATGTACTGACTGTGCGATTTCGCAAAGCGGATGGTTGAAGCAAGTGGATGAGCCGACGTGTCGGGGTCTGATGTTGTCTCAGGTTCCACCGCCATCGCGGAAAGACTGAGTGCCAACGCCATCAACGTTGGTGCAAACACGCAGGAGATCCGGAACCAACACAATGTCATCAGGCCGTTCTTCTTGTTTAGGAACTTGGGTGAAGTCGCTCGGTGGCATCAAACGCAGCGCATTCACACTGGGGCTTCGAAATACAACACTAATACCCCAGCACCGGGATCGATGGCGTTAACGGAACCAAGACGGGCGCTGGTGGTGCGTAGTACGACCTCACCGGGGCAACAACCGTCGGTGGTGCGTAGTACGACCTCACCGGCGCAGCAACGCTTGGTGGTGCGTAGTAGCTTGTTACCGGAGCTGGCATGGGTGCATATCGGACGGTGACAGGTGGCGAGGCGATCGCGGGGCGTGCAACGACGACGGGGCGTGCTGTCACCACCGGGGCTGCGACCGAGACCGGAGCAATCACGGGTCGATACGTGGTCCTCCACCCAAACAATCCGCGACGTTCTGGGACATAACCAACCACCGCAGGCGCAACAGCTTGTACGGACGGATATTGGGCCTTCGCATCTTGGCCCGAATGAATCGTCACGCAGATCATAAACAGGGCGATGGCCGAAAACCTTAAGAAACGGTGCATGGAATTCACTCCGGTAGCGAAGGGCGATTGATGGATCCGTTGAACGGGAGCATGCGGATCTCCGCATCATCATAGTGCCACGGTCAACAAGTGAAACTTGTCACTTCCGATTGAACCGGTTTTAAGGGCTTCTTCTCCCAATTCTTGTGAGTCCTAGGGATTGGGTTAGTCGTGCGTAGCAAATCCGGCTATTCAGAGGGAGCTGATCGCCTCGAGTAGTTCCACGCGAACGCGATCGGCGATGCCGCGATCTTTGGATTCATGCCAACGAAGTCGGTCAGCGTTCTCTGCATGGAGCACGTCACGTGTCGCCTTGGCGAGAACCCTCTTCGCGTTGACCACGACTTCGTCTTGACGACCATCATGAGTCGCTTGGTCAATGCGTTTGCGGAGCATGGCCAAGTACTCGTAGTCTTCGGCGCTCTCGCGGATCGCTTCCATTTGCTTCCCCGCTGTAACGTTCGTGTCGTCGATAAAGAGCGGCGTGTACGGACCGCTGGTAGCCAAGTACTCATTCCAACTTGATGCATTGCTGTTGTCACCGAACGCCCAGAAAAAAGACCCCGTTGCTCCTTCTTGCCAAGCACTCCATGCCTGCAAACGATAGTAGCTGTAAGGATCAAGATCGCCAACTGGTCAGGCGAGATTCCCTTGCCGCGAAGATGTCGTACCCATGCAGAAATCCAGGTTGCAACGCTTTGATTGAAGTCGGCCGATCCCATTTCGGTATTCCCCATCGAGGCACGAATGGCACCGGTGTAATCCGCAACCGACAAGAACACCATGTAGGCTTTTGCAGGAGGCCATCGATCGATCCACTTATCCATTTGCGCGGTGTCGAGCGTGATCTTTTTACGATCGTTTGGATCGATCGTGAACGATCGCAGGACCGTCGCGGTTGCCCAGGGGGCGTTGACGAACCGTGCTTGCAAGTGCCGTAGAAATGCTTGCCGGTTCTTGGTTGTCATTCCGAAGTGAGCATCATCGTCGCTGTAGTCCCAACCACCCACCAACAGAGTTGTTTGTGTGGGGAACTCAACGGGCCAGACACGAAGTTCCAACGGAATCGTTTGGGAGGGGTTTTCGGAACCACGAACCTCAACGCGACCTTGGTAGGTTCCCGCTGGCAAGTCGGTGACATGAAACGTAAGCCAGACCTGACGCACCAATCCCGGCAACACCGATACCGTCCATCCATCGGCGGACCGTTTTGCCAGTGGCAACGCAGCTGCTACGGGTTGGCTTTCGGAAGTGTCGGTCCACTGGACTTCATGCAGTGTTAAGTAGCTCGGCGCCGTACCACCCGGCATACCCGCGATCTGCAATTGCACATCCATCGTCTCGGCTGTGCTATTGAACAAATTGAATGCCGCCGCACGGAACTCACCCCGCATCGAATGCACTTCGATCTTGCTCACTGGCTCGTCGGGCGGCGGAGTGAGTGGATCCACTGGATCCCATGTTGGAGGAACACTTACCGATAAGGGTGAGTGATTCTGTCGCCGCCATAAATCGGCCTGGACGGAATACAGATCCGCGTGCGTTGGGTTCAAAGGAAGTACGGCGTTACGAGGAAGCTTTTTTGCGGCATCGAGTTCCTGGATTTGCGATTGAATCACAAGCACGCGATCAAGCAGCTCCTTTTGTTGCGGGCGAGCAAGTGATGCCGCCCGGCGAATCGCGGTTTCTACGGCGTCTGCATCGGTGGTCAATCGCCGATGCGTAGCATGGCGAATTCGCAGGGTACGGTAGAGCTGCTGCATCGTCACCGCGAGAGTCGATGCCGGTTGGTCGAGCAAGTGAGCAGGACCGCGAAACACTTCGATTTCATCGGTAAACAAGAAATGGCCACCCAGCGGAGAGACCAGTCCGAATTGCACATACCGCCCTCGCGCGGAAAGCCGGTTTGTCGAGAGTCGACGGATGCCCCTTGCGTACCCCGGAAACCCCCGAGACAATTAGCATTCTTGCTAAAGTGATCTTGGAAATCTCAGGGCCTTGTTTGTATTGGCCGAGACCCCACTCGCAGCCAGCGATTGGAAGGGACGATGTGACGGGACCATGTTGACCTTCTTTGTTTCCGCAATCGCGATCTCTCTCTCGGGCGTGATGGCTCCAGGGCCTATCACCGCGGCGACATTGGCCGCAGGTGCTCGGCATCGACACGCTGGGGCGATGATTGCCCTTGGACACGCCGTCGTCGAGGTTCCGCTCATTCTGCTGCTCGTCTTTGGCGCTTCCAACTTTCTTGATTCACCCACGGCAAGGGCGGTCATTGGTCTGACGGGTGGAGCGGTACTACTGCTGATGGGGCTGCAACTTCTCCTGAGCCTCCGACAGAAGAACAACCTCGTCGAAGCTCCCGTTCAACGACATCCTCTGGTCATTGGTATCGTTCTAACCGCAGCCAATCCTTACTTCCTGGTCTGGTGGGCGACGGTGGGGCTGACCCTGGCAACCGAGGCATTGACGCTCGGCATCGTCGTCTTGGCGCTGTTCACGATCGTCCACTGGTTATGCGACCTGGGATGGTTGGAAGTCTTGTCCATGGCGGGATTCAAAGGCTCCGAGATCTTTGGGGAGCGTGCCCAATTTGTGGTCTCTGCCGTCTGTGGAGTCGTGTTGCTGGGTTTCGGGGGCAAGTTTCTATATGACGCAAGCCTGGTGTTCCCCTTCCATTCGCTGCTGGGAACTCACTGAGAAGCCAACCGAAATCTCAGGAAAGCATGATTGTCAGCTCAGAATCTTGGTTCTCGCAGTGCCGGATATTCGAGCCGTCGGCTTTTCCCTTAATCGCTTGTAACGACGTTCAACCGAGCCAGCGTTTTTCAATCTGCTCGAGCGTTTGTCCCTTCGTTTCGGGAATCGCAAACAGGACGATTCCCAGCAACAAGACGCAGAACGCGGCATAAAGCAGGAATGGGAATCCGTGGTTGAACGTCTCCACTAACCATGGATTCTCATCCATCATTGGAAACGTCTGGCTCACGCCAAAATTGGCGACCCACAGCCAAACGGTCGCGATGGACAGTGCTCGGCCTCGAAACTTGGTTGGAAAAATCTCCGACAGGATGACCCAGGTGACTGGCCCGACCGACAGCGCGAAACTAGCGATGTAAGCAAGAATAAAGATCAAAGCCCAAGCAGACAATTGATCCAACCAGGCGGCGCACCCGAGTGCAAGCAGCGAAATCCCCATCCCGGTTGTGCCGACGATCATCAGCGGTTTTCGCCCCACCTTATCCACCAACCAAATCGCAACGACGGTGAACCCAAGATTCACGGCACCGACAACGACAGTTTGCAACATCGCAATGTCTGCTTTCGCCCCCGCGACACTCTTGAAAATCTCAGGTGCATAATACAGAAACACGTTGATTCCTGTGACTTGCTGCAGAACGGCAAGGGCGATTCCGATCATCAACACGGTTCGCAGTCGGGACGTCAGCAATTCAGACAAACGGGTCGGTTCCAATGCAACGGTTCTGCGAATTTCGCCAAGCTCCTTCTCCGCGTTATCGCTCCCGTCGACTTGGGTCAAAATGGACCTCGCCTGTTCCTCGCGTCCCTTTTCCATCAGCCATCTCGGCGACTCAGGGACGAAAAAAAGCAAGACAAAAAGAGCCACTGCGGGGATCGCTTCGGAACCGAACATCCACCGCCAAGCTTGGCTGTCATTCCAATTTCCCCCGATGCCTTCCCCATAGGCGACGATAAAGTAATTGACAAAATAGACGACAAGCATCCCCGAGACGATCGCGAATTGATTGATACTGACCATCCGTCCGCGTAATCGCGCCGGCGAGATTTCGGCGATGTACATGGGGCTTGTCATCGATGCCGCTCCGACGCCCATTCCGCCGAGAAATCGAAAAACGACGAATTCCGTGAGCGTACGAGGAACGGCAGTCCCAATCGCAGAGACAAAGAACATGACCGCGGCGAAGATCAACGTCTTTCGCCTTCCGAAGCGATCACTGAGCGGACCGGCACAAAGCACCCCAAGTACGCAACCGGCGAGCGCACTCGACGCGGCCCAGCCCTTCATCGCTGCGTTCAGTTCAAAGTGGGTTTGTAGAAAGCCGATCGCGCCCGCGATAACGGCCGTGTCATAGCCAAATAACAGCCCGCCGAGCGTCGCGACAAGGACAATGCGAATGAGGTAAGACAGACTGCCGTGGTCGCTCGAGACAATCTTTGACTTGGGTGCTTGCGTTTGCATCGGATCTTAAGGGCCCGTCGTGGGTGTCAACTGTCGTGGATCGCATTAAACATCGCTCGAACGTTTTCAATCGACACGTTACCTTGGACATTGTGGATCGCATTGAAGACGAACCCGCCTCCGTCGTTAAAAATCTCGATTCGCTCGCGAACTTCGTTGTAGACCTCGTCGGGTGTACCGAAGGCAAGTGTCTTCTGCGTATCAACTCCACCACCCCAGAAAACGATGTCGTTACCAAAGGTCGCTTTTAGCCGACGAGGATCCATTTCGGCCGCAGAACACTGTACCGGGTTGAGAATGTCAAAGCCCGCTTCGATAAAGTCGGGAATGAGCGTCCATACGCTGCCACAGGAATGGATAAACGTTTTCCAGTTGCTTTCACGATGGATCAAATCGTTGATCTTTTTGTGATAGGGCTGAAACAGATCGCGGTAGCTGGCGTTGGAAATCATTGCGCCGGTCTGCATCCCAAAGTCGGTTCCCGTAATGACGGCCGACTGCACGCTGTCGCCCAGAATATCAATCATTTGGCGGATGTTCTCCAACGCAATTTCACATTGTTTTTCAAAGATGGCATGGACGTAATCGGTCCGCATTGCGGTTGACATGTACCATTCGGCAATGTCGCGAATGCCTTTGGGGTCTTTCAAAAACGGCGCGGGAACCAAAGCGATGTCGCCCATGGCAGAGCCTGGAACGATGACGATGCTGCCGGCTTGGCTTCGTTGATCGAACCAATGCTTGACTTGTTGGTAAAACGCCACGTCCTGTTGATCAAACCGTTTGAATTCTTCCAAGTTGTCGTTGGGGTCCAACGTCGCTTCATCGATCGGATGTTGGCGGATGATGGAGTCGAAAAAATAGCCGCCTTTCGGCATCCGCCCCGACGGTGCGCAGGATCGATCGCCTTCAGGATAAATCAGCAGATCACCCGAACCGGGTTCAACGGTCGTATTGAAGTTGTGAGGCACCAGGACTTTGCAGCCATCGAACATGGTGAACGGTTTCCAGTCCGACTCGTCCGTACCGAAGATGCTTTTTCGTGTTAAATGTCCAACGACATCAATACCAAGTGCATCACGAAGTTCGTCATCAATCTCACCCAGCATTTGATACGGTTCGATGACTCGAACTCGGTACTCGGGATCACCAAGAACGGCTTTACGGAGTTTGTCGACAACGGCGACATGAACGCCCGTGACAAAGGTTGCTCCAAAATCAACACACACGCGATCCGGTTGCCGATGATTCAATGTGGCATCGAGACGTTGGCGGCCATCCATAATCGAATCCTAACGTGGTTGGACCGTTAGCGGGCGGGAGACTTGGGAACGTTGTCTGGAAGCATCTACGTTCACTCGGAAGGAAACACTTTTATAGCAGACGGCAAATTGCTTTCATAGAACCGGCCAAAAACCACGCTATTTGTTGAATGCTCAGGGTGTATTCCATTTCTCGAGATCCTAGCCCGAATAATCGCGCAAACACATAAGTTCAACGTATTACACTGTCAATCAAATGACGGATGGATTTGTGTTATCTTTCATGCCGCAGGCATTTCAGCCATTGGCCGGATCGCGTGAGCGCATCCGGGGCTGGAAGTGCAAGCCAGACTCCGACCGAGATTGATTCAGCCAATGACGGTGAATCGTACACAAAGTGGCGCTACCAAGCTAACATCCATGTTTGACTCAAACGAGTCGAGAAGGTGCTTCCCGATTGGCGAGATCGCGGGTACATCACGATCTTACGCCGAAATTGGCACCTGCTGCCCTACGAACAGATCCTGATACTCCTCGATAGGACCGCTGAAGACTTAGCCGTTTCCTTGAGAGAAGACGATTTTCTGTTCATTAAACTCGGTTCGCTCAAACCAAAATGTGCTCCGGTGCGTTGGGAGAACCCGAGCGCATCGGCGAAGCAACGAGCTGCCGAAATCAAACAAGTGGTCGCAGAACACTTTGGACCATCGCTGAACCAACCGCACGAACCGGCCTTTCAGTTCATTGCCGACATCAAGGAGTTCACGTTGCCGAGACCGTACCGATGCGGAGATCATTGCCGAAGTGAATACAGCAATCACCAATGGGGTGCATCGGTCAAACCCATCGGCCAAAGTGATGGTCTGGGATTGGGGATGGCGAGGGCATGGCGATGGAACGGAAATCATTCAGCAGTTGCCCAAAGAGGTTTGGTTCATTGCCCAACTTATCCATTGCTCAAGCCTTTTCGCAGGATCCGGAATCGAATGTGAACGAAGTGCTCACGCGGTTAGCCGAAGGTTTGTATGGAAAGGAAGCAGCTCCATCGGCCAGACAAGGGATCACAGAACGAAGGGGACAAATGGGTGGATCACTTAACCGATTCGGCTTGTGAGTTTTTCGAAGCGAATCGAGACCGCCGTTGGTTCTACTACCTGTCGCACCACACACTGCACAACAAGGTTTCCGCACCGCCCGAATTGGTAAAGAAGTATCGTGACCAAGGTGCTCCCGAGGTGGGTTTTCACAACGCGATGTATCTGGCTGCAATCGAGCACTTAGACGCATCCATCGGTCGACTGCTCGATAAGCTTGATGAGCTTGGTACATGCCACTCTACGATCTGCGCTGGGCATCACCCTCGTTGCGTGTGATCTTTCGTGACGCGGATGGAAACAATCTTCCAAACCAAGCCGGCGGCAAATACTACGTCTACAGCTCCACTCGGAACAAAGAACCCATCGTCGACACGTGGACAGCCGCGGTCTATTCCTTCACGATCGCTGCGGAATCAAAGGTCGATTCGGTGCTGCTTTCGATTTTCCTCTATGACGCGGGCACAATCGAGATTGACAACGTCGGGCTTTTTAACGACACGGTCCGTAGCCGCACCGTTCCGAACGAGCACACGAGCGAGTTTCGTCAAGTCGACGGTGATGCCTCACGATTCGGTTTACCACAAGCAACCGTTCCGAAGATCGACACGGCAGTGAAAATCGATGGCAAACCCGATGATCCCGTATGGCAACACGGCAAACAAAACCTCCTCGTCAACGCAATTTCAGGAGGCAGGGCACCCCAAGCGACCGAGTTTCAAATCGCTCATGACACCGAGAACCTCTATCTGTTTGTTCGCGCGGTGGAACGAGGCCAGGAATCGCATCACCACGGACCGAGTGGACATGATGCCCCAGAGATTCACCGCTGCGATAGCATTGAGATTTTCCTGCAGCCTCCGACTTCGGGCGATGCCTACTATCAAATCGCGGTCAATCCAGCAGGCGGCATTTACGATCGCAAGTGGATAGGCCCGGGCAACGAAACCGCTTGGGATGCGGATGGCGTAATCGTCGGTGGGTACCACCATTTTGACTACTGGAATGTCGAGGTGAAGATTCCCCTCTCGGATCTCGGAATCCGTTTCCCCACGCCGGGATCCTTATGGCGTGCGAATGTTTGTCGTACGGAGGTACCGGGCCAGCGGAACTGGAATGCTTGGTCATCCACGGGTGGTGAGTTTCACAGGCCGAAGCGTTTTGGCATTCTCAAATTTGCTGAGGACGATCTCGCAGGTGAAAACACGCACACACTGCGAGGAACACTCATCGATGGGGATGCACAGCCGCTGAAAGATGTTCCCGTGAAGGCTTTCGGTCGTATTGAACGAACCGATGCTCATGGCGTCTACGTATTCGACGACGTTCCTGGCGGCAAACATGTCATCAGCATCTTGTCACCCAAGCATACCGAGATGCACGGCCAGGTTTCGATCACCAACCAACTTGAAAATGTCGCCCCAGTAACCGTCCAACGTCGAGACCCATTCCAACCGGATTTCACAGGCCCTCTTGGAAGAGACGCCGTCGGTTGGATCCATGGCTCCATCACCGAGCCACCGAACATGCGAGAGCAGCCTGGTCGTGCCGACTTGGTCCAGTCGATCTTGTTGCACGCCGCGAAGGGGGAAACCAAAGCGGTAGCGGTCTCGCTATTTGCCAATCAAATGCTTGATCACCCCGATCTTCAACTGACCCGTTTATCAGGTCGAAAAGGGGTGATCGATGGTGATCGCATTTCGATCGGTTGGGTGCAACGGATGCTCAAACCGGTCCACTACCAGGGGCCACAAGACGACGCCCTGTTCGTGTGGCGGTTTGTCTGGAACGAGCCGCCGAAGGTGTTCCACCGTGGGCAGCTTCGGTTAATCACTGTGAAGATCGACATTCCAGAGGACACCCAAAGCGGAGAGTATTCAGGTGATCTTGTTTTGAAATCAAAAGACCAACTCGTCTCGACGATTCCGATCAACTTGTCGGTCGGTGATTTTAAGTTGGACCAACCTGCGGAGCGAGCGGGAGCGTTTCTGAACATCAAGCGTGGCTCACTCGACGATGCCGATCCTCGCTGGGCCGAGATCGTCTTCGCGGACATGGCCGCCCATGGCGCCAGGACTGTGATGTTCTGGCAGGGAATCGTTTTCGATTCGTCTGGCCAGCCCATCACCGAGGCGGCAGAGCATTCGCTTCGGATGCAAATGAAGCACTCGATGAGCCCGCCTTATGCGATCAAGTTCTCGGTCGAACAACTTGCCCGCACGATCGGTGTGGAGTTCAAGGAACCCCATGCGATCGACATCCCGTCGCTGCAGGCCAAAGAAATGCTATTTCGTGATGCCGTTAGCCGTGGTGCGGCGGCAGTCAGAGATTTGGAAAAGAAGTTTGCGCTCAAACCGAAATCGTTGGTCCTGTTTTGGAGCGATGAAGTCTTTATCGGCGAGCGTCTCGATCCATGGATGTATACAGCGAACATCGTCCGAGAATATACGGACAATCCCATCGGTTTGACGTTTGACCCAAGGCAAGAGGACAAGTGGCGGTTGGTCGAACCGCTCGTCGAAGCACCCTTCTTTCACGGCCGAAATCTCGACACTTGGATCGACAACGACGAACGAACGTACCAGACGTTGCGAGAAAGACTTGAAAGCAAAGGCGGCGTGGGCTTGGCGTACTACAACATCACGCGAACCGATGTGACTCCGGAATACGCCCGAATCTGCAACGGTTTATGGCTATGGCAAACACCACTGAATGCACAAATGCACTGGACCTATTTCTGGGGCGACCAAGATGCTTTGGTGGGTGTTCGCGAAGGCGAACGCTTGGCTCCCTATTTCGCATTGGCCGCACCCCACCCAACCAAAATGGAGATGGTCAGCACGTTGGACTGGGAGAATCTTCGTGAGGGAGTGACCGACCATCAGTACATCACGACGCTGGAAAACGCGATCGAGAGTGCTGGGCCTGAGCAAGCCGCCGCCGTTGAGAAAGCGAAAGCGCTTCTTGCAGAGATGTGGGCGGTCGATCCGCGCGTGACCGAAACGGCAAAGGCGATTGACGCAGCAGAATGGGACCGTCGAAGGTCAGCCCTGTTCGAGTCCATTTCGGAATTGAAACGCAGCACGATCGCTAGCGATGGCAACAGTCGGTGAAGCGTGTCCTTTCGTCGGATGGATCGGCTTGGGCTGGTTGACCCTCGTCGAGCTTGTAGGAAGAGGAAAGTGGCGTTACCCAGCTAGTCACCGTCGAGTTCGCTTTGGACGAAACGTTCGCCAGCGAACCACCAGAGGATCGGTTGAAGGCTCAACATGGCCGATCCGGCAGCGATGGAGCAAACGGTCCACGACAAACCCAACATCGCGCCTGCGAGGCCGGCCATAACGCCCCCGAACAGGATTGTCGGAATCAGCGCGATCGCAAGCACGAACATATAGATCATTGCGCGCGCGCCCTGAAATACATCAGGCGTCCCTTGGGGCATTGGCCGCAAACCCGTGGTCGCAGAGACAAAATTGATGGTCGAAGCAAATGCAATGCTAAACGCGACACCGGCAAAGAAAAGGGACGCACACTCGATCCAGGATTGCGATGTCACGACGAGGGCGGGAAGACAAAGCGCCAATTGAAGGGCAACCAACAGCAGGCCCGTTCCAGCGACCATTCCGATGGCGATGGAGATCGGTTGGATGGGCAGCATTTGATACCATGTCAGCAAACGTCGGTTTGCAGAAAACCCGGTTTGGGCCGTCATCGTAATCAGGAATCCCAAATAGGCTGATGCGGCGAGCGCGATCGGCACGGCGTAGGACCGCTGCACCGAACTGAGTACGTTGGGATCGACACGCATCAACGTGGCGGCTAACACCGCTGCGACCACGCCAACGAAGACGACAGCAGGAATCAACCGTCCCGTACGACGTATTGCCATGACGATCTGTGACCAAGCGACCGGTCCGACACCACCAAACCATCCAAATACGGGAACCCGCCGCACGCGTTCCATTTTGCGCGAGGAAACCCCATATACATTTCCGCCTCGAATTCGTTCCAACTTCTTTTGTCGTCTGGCAACCCCTTCAACGGCTAGCTCGGCAAAACCGCTGTTGGTCTGGTAGCAACAGAGTGCAACCAAAGCAACCAATCCGGTGCAAATGGACGCATTGAGCAAAAGGCGTACGCTGAATTCGCCGTGTAGCAACTTTGCGAAAGGTAGAAAAGGAACGCTGACGCATTGGGCCACCCATCCATCATTGATCGATTGGGAGATCATCGCAACGGAGTACTCTTCATCCGCGTTCCAAAGGCTTCTTGATGTCTCAAGTGCAACAACCAACAGACTCAAGAGCGAGATCCAACGGATCGCCTTGATCGTCACCGATGACAGGTTGGGTTTGACCAGCGTGTATTGAAAGCTGATCAAGACGATGAACGGTCCACCCAATGCAAGACAAAGAAAACCACCCAGGAAGCTGCCGAAATAGGGCAGCATGAAAAGCGAAAGACACGCGCTAAGTGGGATCCATCCGAGCAACAATGTCAGCAGCCGATAAGAAAGAATGTGTGAGTTCGTGAAGGGCCCGGCAAGAACGAACTGCAGTTCCGGCGGCCTGAGTTCCAAAAGCGAGTCGCCAGCCCCCGTGACGATCATCGCCGCGGCCATCGCATACATCACAAGTGGAATCGATCCGGTCAAGAGCGTTGCAAAAATCGAATGGGATGGATCCTCCGAAGTCCATGCGAACACAAGGCTAGGAATCAGTCCGAACGACACCATCACGAGCATCACCAGCGTCAAGATGGCTCCCGACGGTTTCCTGATCAATCGTCCCGCTTGGCGGAGCCCCGCACGCATCAGCATTCGCATCAAAGTCGTCAACGCGGGATCAATCATCGCTCACTGCCCCGACTTCTGCGTCCTCGGACTCTCCCGTCAATCGGAAGAACACTTCCTCCAGCGACCCACTGACTCCGCCAAATTGTGAACGAGCCTCTATCATTGGCCCACTAAAAACAACGTTGCCTCCCCGGATCAGCACCAGGAAGTCACAAAGATCGTCCACCAACGACAGCAAGTGCGAACTAACAAGAATCGTGGCCCCCCGCTGCGACTGTTCGCGAATCGTCTGCTTGAGTGTGCGAATGCTTGGAGGATCCAATCCCGTCATCGGTTCATCCAGCAATAAGACATTTGGCTGTCGCAGGTAAGCACAGGCGATGGCCACCTTTTGACGCATTCCACGCGAAAGCTCCGAGGCGAGTGTATTTGCTTTTTCGCTTAGGTTAAACCGTTGCAGAAGCAGGTCTGCATCGGCTCGCCAATCCATCACCCGATAGGCGGACGCGATGAATTGAAGGTGCTCGATCACCGTAAGCGTGTCAAACAGCGGCGGATCATCCGGCACGTAGGCGGTGCGTTTCTTGACCAGAAGCGGCTCGCTTGCGAGATCCGCGTCCGCAACCCGCAGCCGTCCGCTGGTTGGACGGAGTATCCCACAAAGCGTCCGAATCGTTGTCGTTTTGCCGGCACCGTTGGGGCCGACCAGCGCAGCAACCGCGCCTGCCGGAACGGAAAACGACGTGCCTCCCACGGCGACAAGGTCTCCGTAGCGTTTAACGAAATCAATCACTTCAATCAAGGCGCACCCATTCAAGCGAGGACGGACGTTGTACTTTTCAGCCAGGTCCGAGTATTGATGTTTGGGACGCGTGAATGTCGCCCGGGAAAGATGAAGCTCCTATTGTAGCCGTTTCGCCTCAGCGGAGGTGATCCAACGAAAACGCCTCTTCACCGACCCTTTGCCGAATCCGTTCCGTCCGTTGGTTTTCCAACTCCTTGCAATCGATGGCTTCATCGATCCATTGAGAACCCTGTTCCGTGAAGACCGCCGTAGGTTGGGTCGTTACGAGGATCAGGCTGAGGATCCACCGAATTATCTTCCAACCGCCCCTCGGATCTCGTATAGAATGGAAGGAGTAACGAATTCGGCGAGCACGAGATATCGATTGGCTACAGAAATCCTCCTCTTTGAATGTGATCATCACTACTTCGGACTTCGCTCGGAGATCGTCGTGGAAGTTTTGCGGTCCGTAGCGTTGTCAGTCGTTCCCCAATCCTCAGAGGTGTTGCTTGGTGTCGCCAATCTCCGTGGCAAGGTGCTGCCAGTCTTGAACACCCGTCATCTATTGGGACTGCCAACGGTTCGGCTACACCCTTCGCATCACTTTATTGTGGTTGACGCCGGGGGACTTGTCATTGCGTTGCATGTTGACCGCGCGGTTGAATTGGCCCAGGTCGACTCCGAGGGCGGCGGCAACGTGACGGCGATTGAATCCGAAGTGGCTGACCCGCCGAGCAACATCGAATTCATCACCAAGACGGACGTGGGGCTGGTTCCCGTTATCAATCTAAGAAACATGGTTACTCAAAACCATTTCGCTGAATTGCTGTCCCTTTCATCGTCCGGCACCTCAACGGGGCATTCGATGCAATGACTTCGATGCTGACCGATCGCGATTTGGAGTTAGTGCTTCAGACGGTTCAACGGCTGACAGGAATCCGTTTCCGCTCGGATCAGACCGATGCGATCCGGGCGACGATCTTGCGAGTGATGGACCGAGTGGAGGTTCGATCCCCTGTCCAATTCGCTCGGTTGATCGAGCATGACCAGCAGATCTACCACGAATTGGTCGAAGAGATTACGGTTGGAGAGACCTATTTTTTTCGCGAACCCAAGCACTTTGAGTTTGTTCGCAGGCGAGTGATCCCCGAGTTGCGGATGCGTCGTGGTGATCAAACCATGCTTCACGCTTGGTCTGCGGCCTGTGCTTCGGGTGAAGAAGCCTACTCACTCGCTATCGTTTGCGAGGAGACGCACCAGCCTGCCTCCATTCTCGGAACTGACATTTCGCGTGAGGCGATTGCAAACGCTCGCGAGGCAACGTATCGACGTTGGTCTTTCCGAGGCGAGGCGATGTCGCATGTCGGGCCCTACGTCACTCAATGCGATAACGATTGCTTGCGTCTGAATCCACTCATTCGAAAGCGGGTTCAATTCGCTCAATTGAACCTTGCATCGGATGGATACCCAAGCGGCGCGTCGAGAACACAGAACTTGGACTTGATCTTCTGTCGAAATGTGCTGATCTATTTTGACGCGAGCACGAACGCTGCAATTGCCGACCGGTTGTTTCGATGTTTGAGGCCTGGTGGTTGGTTGGTCACGGCCTCCGGTGACCCGATATTGTCCGACATGGCGGACTTTGTGCCGACCATGACAGAGTTCGGCTCGTTCTATCAGCGCCGACTGACTTTGCTGCCCGACATGAAATCGGCCAAGGCAGATCCATCAGCGGCTCCTCGGTTGACCAACAAAGCGAAAAGGGAACCGCCACCGCCACCCCAACCTGCATCGAGCACGCCAAGGGGTTCGGACTCCATTGTCCGTCAAATCCAAGCTCTTTCTCGCTCGGACCAAGAAGCGGCACTCGAAGTTTGCTCGACAGCCGTCGAAAAAAACCCACTCGTCGCCGAATTGCATTTTTTACAGGCAAAGTTGCTGTTGACCACCGGCAGTCCGACAGGAGCGTTTCTGGCGGTGCAACGCGCCCTGTTTTTGGACCGTTCCGCCATAATGGTTCATTTTCTTTGTGGCTCAATCCAACACAAGAGAGGACAATTGGATGCTGCTCGCAAACATTTTTTCAACGCCAGAGAACTGTGTCAGCGAATTCCGCCCGATCAAATGGTCCCCTATTCGGATCGGGCAACTGCAACGCAGATCATCGCAGACGTGAATGCATGTTTGGCAAGAATCGATCAGTAAGGCGACGGGAGTGAATTCATGATTGCCAAGAATGCCGATTCAAACGACCCATTCGATTGGAATGCCGCCAAGCTCCGTTTGCAAGAAGCGCAGCAGAAACTAGATCGGGCGGAGGACCTTTCCTCGATTGATTCGGCACGGGTGCTTGAAGCCCGGGCTCGGCAATTGGCACGCGTGCCCGAAAAAGTTTTGGACTCCACCGAAGTGATCGAAGTTGTCGGGTTCCGGCTCGGCGATGAAATGTATGCGGTGGAAACAGAGTTCGTATTGGAATTGACACGACCAAGTGAAATCACTCCGATCCCTCAATCCGAAGCCCACTTTATTGGGCTGATCAACCTTCGTGGTGAAGTGACTGCCATTGTCGACCTGCGAGCATTTCTGGGAATCCCCGGGAAACAGGCTTCGAACTCTCAGATCTTGGTGCTTGGAATCGATCGCATCGAATTTGGAATCGCAGTGGATGCAATCGAACATGTGAGGATTCTGCAGCGAGCAGACTTGGTCGAACCTGCTGCGGTTGTCGGCGGGCATCGAGAGCTGATGATTGGTTGCACCCATGAGGGCTTGATGGTTTTTAACGGTGAAGCGATTCTCAGTTGCGAGGAGTTGTATGTTGACCAATCCGATTAGACGAAGATCAAATCCCCACGTCGGCCCACGATTCGCGATCAGCGAACAATTCCTGTATCCGCTTTGGGTTCGTCACTTTCCTTTGCATGACCTTGATGTTCCGACCGGTCGCTTGCTCCCTTGCGACCACGCAGTTTTACGTGAGGCAACAACATGGTTTTGATGGATGGAATTCGCAGGTGTTCATTGCGTTGGCAAATTTGCGTTTTACTTGGAATCGCGATTGTCGTTGCCATGTCCATGATTGGCTCGTTTGCGTATCAGCGAAATCGCGAGATTGTGACGCAAATGACTCTCGACCAAATGATGTCGCATACCCATCAAATTGCAGGAGCCCTTGATTCGGTCTTGATCGACACGGCCGCGGACGCCGTCCTGATTCCGAGATTCCCTCCGCTGCCAGGTATGATTCGATGTTGGGACAATGCTCAGGATCCAGGAACGGACCCGGTTGAAAAGGGGTCGACAACCGAGGATTGGATTCAAAGGCTCGCCACAATCGTGTCGGCGCAAATGGAACGCAACCCTGAACGTATCGAGTGCGACGTTTTTGATCGTGCCGGACTCGGCGTGCTTCGTATCCGAGCCCGAGGGACGGGGTACGATGTGGATACCGAGAACTTGGCGGCGATCGCTGGTGAGCAATACTTCCGCCGCGGGCTCAAACTTGATCAGGGCGAATTTCATGTCACGCCTGTGGAGCGAACTCGTGATGGAAACACCTTGTTCCGAATTTGTGCCCCTTTCTTTTCGGAAGCGTCAAGCGAAAACCCTGCGGCAGTTCGAGGAATCTTCGTCATCGTGGTCGATGCCGCCAAAGTGTTTGCAGCCGCAAGCAAGACCAATCGAGCCGGCCGTGCGGCGTCGCCCCATGCGATTGAGGTCATCGACGATACCATGCAGTTCGTGTATTGCAGTGATCTTTCCAGCGCAAAACCGTTCAGCAACGATCGATTTGATAAACGACATCCCGTGCGAGCTGCGATCTTGCGTGACAAACGTGGAGCGGAAGTCGATTCTTATGCAGAGTCTATTCCTGGGAATTCACAACCCGACGGCGTGGCAGTGTTGGGAACCTTTCAGCGGCTTCAACTCGAAACCGCTGACCCTTCGCGATTCTGGGTTGTGACGGCCAGCGAGCCTGCGGAGCAGGCGTTGGCCAGCGTTGCCGATTTTCGCCGTTACTTTCTATGGTTTGGACTGTCGGTACTGTTGGGCGTCTTGTTGGTGGGCTACTTTGCGGCGGGCGTGCTGACCGCATCTCTGGGCACGCTCTCGCGAGCCGCAGATAAGATTGCTGGGGGAGAGCTGGCGGCGGATATTCCTCCGATTCGAGGAATTGGCGAGGTCGGACAGCTTGACGCCTCGTTCCGTTTGATGGCGGAAAAACTAAGAAACGCCGTTACCGACGCAGAGGACAAGCAGGCCCGGACCAATGCGATTATGGACTCGACGGCCGATGCGATCGTGACCATCAATCGCGAAGGTACACTGCTGTCGGCCAATGCTTCTACGACCAGTCTTTTTGGATACACGGCATCTCAATTGATCGGACAAAATTCATCGATTCTTAGCCCACAGATTTTTGACAACCGAGCAACATGTGAATCACGCAAATTGGTGGCCGGTGAGGTTCGCAGCCTTGGTTCGGAATCCCACGTGACGGGCCTGCATCGCGATGGATTGAAGATCCCAATCGCACTCCGGGTCGCCGAGATCAACTACGCTGGCGAGCAGCTTTACATCGCGACGCTACAAGACGTTTCCGAACGGAAGCAAAACGAATTGGAACGCAATCAGTTATCCAGTGCAGTTCGCGGGGCCGTCCAGCGACTGGCCAGCGCGAGTCAACAAATACTTGCGACAACCAGTGAGCAGGCAACCGGCTCGCAAGAGCAAGCTGCGACGGTTGCTGAAGTCGTCGCAACAGCGGAAGAAATTGCGCAGACCGCAGCACAGGCGGCGCAGCGTGCCAGCGAAGTCGCACAGGCGGCCAAGCATGCCCAAGACGTGGGTAGCAACGGGCTGCAAGCGATTGAGGATTCCATCGCCGCGATGAACGATGTCAAGAATCAGGTTGAATCGATTGCAGAAAACATGCTGTCGTTGGCCGACCGTGCTCAAGCGATCGGTGAAATCACGGCAACCGTCAATGACATCGCCGAACAGACAAATGTGTTGGCGCTCAACGCAGCCGTTGAGGCCTCGCGGGCAGGGGAGCACGGAAAAGGATTCGCCGTCGTTGCAGCGGAAGTCAAATCGCTTGCCGAACAATCCAAGCGCGCGACTGCACAGGTGCGAACCATCCTGGGTGAGATTCAACAAGCAACCAATGCGGCCGTGCTTTCCACGGAACATGGCACGCGAACCGTGGGCGATGCCGGTGACGTCATCACGAAAGCGGGAGACACAATCAACGCACTCTCCGAGACGCTCGCGAAGTCCGCGAAAATGGCATCTCAAATATCGGCGTCGGCGAACCAACAAGCTGCGGGTGTCGGCCAACTGAACGAGGGAATTCGTAACATCGATTCGGTTTCCCAGCGTAGTGTGGAAGCGCTGGTGCAGATCGAACAAGCCGCTCAGAACCTGAGTGGTCTGAGCAACGAACTCGCGTCATTGACGGAAGTTCACCCGTAGTTAGCGAGCATCAACATCATGGACAAACAAAAAATCGCGGAATGCTTGATGGCGACCTACATCGAGGAACTCCATGAGCACATCAGCAACATCACCCGTGAGTTACTCCGCTTAGAGAAGCGACCGGATCCAGGCCAACAAGCCGAGGCGATGACCAACATCTTCCGTGTGATTCACACATTGAAGGGCGTTTCAGGAATGGCCAACGTCGAACCCATCCGGAACGCATGCCACCTATTGGAGGAAATATTTGGAAGCTGCCGCGAACAACAATCCATGCCAAGCGAAGATGCGATTTCAACGGTTTTCGCGACCATGGATGCGTTTGAAGAGATTGGATCACAATTGCGTTTGGGCGAGCCAATTGACGAAGTGCGACTGAACGATCTGATCCCCGATTTAAAGCGTCTTGCGAGTGACGCGATGAACGAGCATGTGCTGACAGACGGTCCGCCGAACGCGAATAAGGATGACTCCAATCCGCTCGATGTCCCCCCGAGTTCAACCGCTGGCAACCGCGAAGAGTCGATGTTGGATTTGCTGTTACCTGTGTTTATTGAGGAATTAGGCGAGCACGTGACAACGCTCTCGGAGAAAGCACTCGCGATGGAGAAAGCAGAGTCGCCCGAAGCAAGCACCGATGCGTTAACCGAAATGTTTCGCGTCACGCACAGTTTGAAAGGGGCGGCCGGAGCGGTGAAGTTAGGTGAAGTCCAGGAAGTCTGCCATCGTTTGGAGGATCTGTTGTCGGAGGTTCGCGATGGCAAAACGGTCGCTGATGCCGATCTGGTCTCACGGATTCTCGTCGTGACCGATGCGATCTCCGATGCTGGCGATCGACTGAGTCGGGGTGAGAGTATGGAATCGTCTCCAATCCAAGTGGTTTTGTCCAACTGGGACCAGCCACTCTCTAACCAAGCAGCAGCGGATTTGCCCGCCGATGACCGGTCTCTCAAAGGATCGACAGGACGACCCAACAAGCCTGTCGAGCCGCCTGTGGCAAACCTCGCAAACCATGGGGGCGATGAGCCTCGGCATCGAAAGCAACCGGAGAAGCAGGTGCCAGCCGGTACCAACGTTGCGGCCACGCCGAAGCGGTCAGTTCCGTCGCATTCGAAATCACACCCGACGGAAAAAGTGGCCTCGATAAGAGTCCCTGCTCAAAAGCTGGATGCCTTACTGGCTCACAATGGCGAATTGCTGGTGGCTCGAGGGCGACTAAACATGCGTGCCAAGGACGCTAGCGACCTGCGTGACATGATGTCGGACCTGAAGTCGTTTTGGAGGGCATCGCAACGAAAAAAGCCCGCTCGTAGCGGCGACCGATCACAGCGTCAAGCGTTCGATTTCCAATCTACCAACAAGGATCGCGATGCTGCAGTCGCTCATCGGCTGCATGGTGCGGGTTCTGCGTCGCCGCGCACCGAACAGTTTGGGATTCGACTCGCAGAGATTGCTACCAAGGTCGACCAGCTTGCCAGTGCGATGGAAGCGGACAATCGTTTGCTCGGGCAAACCTGCGGTTTGTTGGACGATGAGATCTACCATGTCCGCATGTTGCCGTTTCTCGACGCCTGCGGCGGTCTCGAGAGGGCCGTTCGCGACATTGCAAAATCAAGCAACAAGCAGGTGACGTTGCGAATTGAGGGCGCCGATGTTGAAGTCGACCGATCGGTGCTAGAAGGGCTGAAAGATCCATTGATGCATCTGGTGCGGAACGCGGTCGACCACGGTATCGAAGCGTCCGAGGTTCGTGCTGCCGCTGGCAAACCCAAGGAGGCAACGATCACGGTTGCCGCATCGCTCCGTGGCGGCCAAGTCGAAGTCCGTGTGCAGGATGACGGGGCAGGGCTTGACCTTGGACGCATCTGCTCGGTCGCACGCAAGCGAGCGATCGAGGTGCCCGAAGACCCACGCGAGCAGGCGAGGTTGGTGTTTGCGCCGGGCTTCTCCACCGCGAAGGTGATTACCGACATTTCGGGTCGTGGGGTTGGGCTTGATGTTGTCCATAGCCAGGTGGAATCATTGCATGGCGACGTGGATGTCTCCTTTGAAGTGGGTTTGGGAACCCGTTTCACACTGATGGTGCCGCTGACTTTGACAACCATCCGCTGCATGATGGTTCGAGTTGCCGATCAGACTTACGCAATTCCAACAACCTCCGTTGGCCGATTGGTTCGATTCGAAGGCTCGGATTTAAAATCATCAGCGGGCTGTGACACGCTGATCCTTCGAGAATCCCCCACCCGTTTGGTTGCACTCGAGACGATCCTGGGCTTACAAGGGAGAGAGTCCGAAAGCCACCTCTCCGACAAAAGGCTTGCCGTTGTGATGGCTGCAGGTGAACAGCGGGTCGCCATCGCGGTTGACGACGTGATGTCCGAGAGCGAGGTTCTGGTCAAGAACCCCGGTCCTCGAATCCGGCGTCTCCGCTATTTTTCCGGATGCACGTTACTTCCCAACGGTAGAATCGCTCTGGTGATCAATGCAGCGAACTTAGTTCGCGCCGCCTTGGGGCTTCAAACGCATCATTCGCAAATCGTACCCACAGCACCACCCAAACGCATTCGCAGACAGCTCTTGCTTGCGGATGATTCGATGACAACACGGTTATTGCTAAAGAACATCCTCGAAACGGCCGGATACATCGTGATGATGGCTGCGGACGGTCAGGAAGCTTGGGAGATAGCCCAAGAGCACACTTTTGATGCAGTCGTTAGCGATGTCGATATGCCGCGTGCGAGCGGTTTCGAACTCACAGAAAGACTGCGAGCCGTAGAGGCAACGGCCGAGTTGCCGGTCGTCCTGGTTTCCGCCCGAGGGTCCGATCAAGATAAGGAGCGAGGCATCGCGGTGGGTGCAAACGCATACATTGTTAAGGGGTCATTTGACCAGAAGGTTCTACTTGAAACATTGGAACAACTTGTTTAAGTGTGACGGATGCCAAATGTATTGATCGTCGATGACTCGCCAACGGCGAGACAGACTCTGGATGCGATTCTTACCTCGGACCCTGAAATCCGGGTCGTGGGGTTTGCTGTAGACGGACGGGAAGCGGTTGCGAAGACCAAGTTGTTGCGTCCGGATGTGATCACGATGGACATCAACATGGCGGACATGAATGGATTGGACGCAACGAAAGAAATCATGATCGACGTTCCAACGCCGATTGTCATCATCTCGGCAAGCGCTCGCGCTCGAGAAGTTGAAACAACGATGTTGGCACTTCGCGCCGGCGCGTTGACGGTGTTGGAGAAGCCGCTCGGACCTCTGCACCCCCATTTTGATGTTTTGGCAAAGGAGATCGCCGACACCGTAAAGGCGATGGCAGAAGTTGCAGTGATTCGACATCATCGCCGCGGGGTCACATCGCCAAAGGCCACCTCCCAGCGGGCCAGCGAGCAATCGACAATCAGAGCTCTTCCCCTTGACGACCCATCGTTACGTTCGAAGGTGATCGCGATCGTCGCTTCAACCGGCGGGCCACCGGCGCTGGCTAAAGTGCTTGGGGAGCTGCCGGTGGATTTTCCGATTCCCATTCTGCTTGTCCAGCACATCGTCCCGAGTTTCATTGAGGGGTTCGCTCGCTGGCTTGATGGTGTGATTCCGCTCCATGTAAAAGTCGCTTTGGACCACGAAAGCCTAATGCCCTCCACGGTTTACATCGCTCCGCATGGCCATCATCTAGGCGTGTCACGCGCAAAACGAGTTTGTCTGTCGGACTCTCCGCCGATGGACGGTTTCCGGCCTGCCGGAACTCACCTCTTCGCCTCGGTTGCTGAAACGTATCGAGAGAACGCTATCGGTATCATCATGACGGGCATGGGAAGCGACGGCGTGCTTGGCCTAAAACGCATCCATCATTTCGGTGGGTACACAATCGCCCAAGACGAATCCAGCTGCGTGGTTTTCGGGATGCCCAAGGCAGCGATTGAGCAAACCGTCATCAACCGGGTGCTTCCACTCGATGATATCGCCACGCATCTCCTTCAAATCGCGAAGGTGAATGCCTCGTGATTCCGCATCGAACCACAATGAGATGCTAAAGTTTGCGGGTATCCTGGTCGATCAGCATCGTTGTATTTGCGGTGAGCTTTGCCAATTCGGCACTCAAGTTGCTCAAATCCATCGCGGCCTGTTCAATTTGTTCCAGCGCTTTCGCGTTGTCTACCGCTACCGACTCGATGCTTGACATCGCTTCCTTCCATTGGATCGCACCGGATGCTTGCTCGCTTGCCGATTCCGAAATTTTCGTCGCGCTGCGTGCCGAATCTGAAATCGTTGTCAGCAAGCGATTGACCAAATGGCCGGTCTCTGCAGCGATATTGCCAGCTTCACCGGCAGCGATCGTGCCTTTTTCGGTCGACGCGACAGCCTCTCCAGTTGCTTTCAGGATTTCCGAGAGAATCCTGCGGACTTGTCCGGTCGCTTCTTTCGACTGGCCCGCTAGTTCCTTGACGGCTCTGGCAACAACCGCGAATCCTTGGCCGAGTTCGCCGGCTCGTGAAGCTTCGACAGCTGCGTTTAGTGCCAATACATTCGTCTGTTCGGCGATGTCATTGACGGTCGCGGTCATCTCACCAATTGCTTGTGCCCGCTCCGCGAGCGACAGAATCGTCTGGGCAGTCAACTCACTTTGCGTACGGACCGATTGGATCGCATGGATCGATTTTGACATTGCGTCGCGACCCTCTTGGGCCGCCGCTTCGGCTTGACTCGCTTCGATGACCATTTGGTTGGCCCGCTCCGAAGTCTGATGGGCAATCTGTGCGACTTCATAGACGGTTCCAGCGGTTTGCGAAACCGCAGCAACTTGTTCTTGCGACCCTCTCGCTTGGTTTGAGGTTGTTTCCAGAATGTCATCACTGGCCGCATTCAATCGACGTACGGCGTCACCCACAGCATGAAACAACCTGTCTCTCTCTTTTTGGGCAGCGAGCATTTCTTCCTGAGACGCGAGCGTTTTGCTCTGTGACAGAAGGGTTAGATTCTGAACACGCAACACGTCTTCCTGTTCCTTGAGGTGCTGCATCTTCTGCTGCAAATTGTTCGTCATCTGATTGAAAGCCGAAGCCAACTTTCCTATTTCATTGTTGCTTTTGACTGCCATGCGGTGATCAAAATCGCCTTGCCCAATCCGAGTGGTACCCTCGAGCACTTTGCCGATCGGTCGCGTTATCGAACGAGCAATCCACCAGCCCGTGGCTGCCACAATGAGGGTTGCAAGGATCGCGAGCCAAATGATCCGTCTCCGCAATTGAACGACGGGTGCGAAGACCGCCGAGTGCTTTCTCGCTTCCAACACCGTCCAACCAATCCCGCCAAGGTCGCCGTGGCCGCGTGAGATCGCGAAGGCGCAGAGCAGTTCTTCCCCCGTGTCCGGATCCATCAAGCTGGTCGTGAACTCGGTCGTGTCAGGGGCCAGCGTAACACCCGAAAAATACGCAGAACCGTCCTCTATTTCTGGTGTCGACACGTTAGAACTGCGGATGATGGCATGTTGACGATTAAACAAGATCAACTGACTATCAGTCTGACTGCGATGTTCCGTGTCGTCGACGATGTCCACCACTTCGCGAATGTTCATCACCGCCTTCAAGATACCCATCAGTTTGCCTTCATCGTCTACCGATCGCAAACAGAGATCAATCGAATACTGACCGGCACTGTTATCATAGGCGGCATCACCGATAAAGACCCCTTCGTCGGCGGTTTGTTGCCACCATAGTTCGTCGTCCTGTTGATAGTCCGATGTCCGGCTGGTCTGAGCAACATTGGCGCCGAAACGGTTCGTCAGGAAGACCTCGCCGAAAACCGGATAGCCCGCAGATTGATCAAGATCGATCAGTCGGTTTCGTAGATCCCGCGCCAAGTCGTTGTTCAACAACTGCTGCATCAGGCTGGTTTCGACACCGTCAGGCGTCGATTGCCACGCTTGATCCCGCTGATCGATCACTGCTTGCGGATCAGGCTGGGCAGCGAACTCTTCATTCGATTCCAACAGTGTTCTGCGAACGAGCTCGGACCTCAAATACGCCTGCCAGTTGGTGGCCCGGGTCTGAATGATCCAATCAATCTCATTCATGACCTCACGTGCGCGCGTGACGGAATTCGCTTCGATCGCATCGTGCAAACTAGCCTGGCTGACACTCGTTGCATAGATTCCAACCAGCCAGATAAGGGCTGCCGGTAGAGCAGTCGCTAGCAGTAGTTTGTAGACGATGCGCACGTTGATCTCGGGCTGGTGGTTCACTGCTATAAACGAGTATAATCGATCAAGACACTGCGATCACGCAAAATGGGTTCTGTCTGGCGGCATCTCACGCCATGGGGCTAGGCATCGGGAGCATGCTGAGCCGTCAATGATTCCAGTTCGTCACTGAGTTCTCTTAAGTTCTTCGCCGCCTGTTCGATTTGTTCGATCGAAGTGACATTTCGTGAGGCGACGTCTTCGATATCCTTCATGCTCTCGTTGAGCTGTTGAATGCCGATCATTTGCTGGCGGGCGGATGCCGAGATTTGTGTTGCGTTCCGTGCGGAATCGGTCAGCGTCTTGTTCAGTGACGCGATCGTTTCACCCGCTTGCTTTATCACCTGACTCGATTCCGTCACCGCCCCGGTCCCCCGTTCGGTGGCAAGTACCGAGTTATTGGTCGCCATTTGAATCTCACCCAAAATGTGTCGAACCTGTGCGGTGGCTTTTTTCGCCTCGCCAGCAAGCGACTTGACCTCGCTAGCGACCACCGCGAAGCCTCGGCCGTGCTCACCGGCACGCGACGCCTCGACGGCGGCGTTGAGCGCCAGCACGTTGGTTTGTTCCGCGATGTCGTTGACCGTCGCGGTGATCTCACCGATGGCTTGAGCCTGTTCTGCCAACGACAGAATGGTCTCGGCGATTGATTCGACTTCTTGTTGCAGAAGCCCCATCGCCTGAATCGAATTCTCGATCGCTTCGCGTCCTGCCCGCCCCACTTCGTCTGAGCGACGCGCCGACTCGGCGACCGCATCGGCCCGTTCGGCCGCCTGTTCCGAGGTCATCGCGACCTCGGCCATCGATGTCAGTGTTTGCGTGACCGCTGCGGCTTGTTGTTGTGTATCCGAGAGTTGGCTTTCGGTGGAGGACAAGATGTGACGGCTAGCCTCGGAAAGTCGATTGACTGCATTTCGGATGGCACCCGAAATCCGAAGCCGATCCGCTTCGGCCTGTTTTCGCTGAGTGATGTCTTGGAGCGTCGCGATCGTGAGCCGCTCACCCTGGTCTTCCATTCGGCTGACGCGCAATGCGATCGGGACTCGCTCACCCCCTTTGGTCACCGCCGCCACTTCTCGCTCGCCCCCATAGTGCCCGTTTGAGAAATCATCACCACGTCGACGATCCAATTCCGGCAGCAGTTGCGAAATGCTTCGGCCGATTGTTTCCTGGCGTCCATAACCCAACAAACGTTCCGCAGCGGCATTGAATCCATGAACATTCCCCCCTGGGCCGATGGTGATGATGCCGTCGGCCGTCGAGTTGAGAATGGCTTCGGTTTGACTCTGCTCGAGGGAAATATTTTGCAACGCCGTTCGCAGTGTCTCGACCATTTGGCTCAGTGCGGAAGCCAGTTGTCCCAATTCATCTTGAGAAGTGACGTCGATTTGCGATTGCATGGCTTCCGTGTCAGCCCCCGACTCGGCCTGCTGAGCGATGCGTGTGGCCGTGTTTTTTAACGCCTCGATCGGACGAAAAATCCGCCGTGCCGTCACCATGCCAATCAAGGCAACACAAAGCGTGACCAACGCAACGATCGCACCGTAAACCCACAACGCTGAAACGTACCGTTGTCGGGTATCGCGAATCTTTGCATCGGTCCATGCTTTGAGTTTCGTACCGACGTCGACGAACTGCTGTTGCTCCGCTTCAATGGCGTTGATGAAAGCTTCCTCGCGATAGTCCTCTCTCACTTTCTCAACCGTAAAATCCTTCAGCCGCACATACTCTTGCCAACTTGCAGCCAAATCCTTAAAGGCCGTTTTCCCTTGCAGGCTTCCAGAATCGGATGACCAAAGATCGATGGTTTCATCAAGCTGAGCGGTGACCGTCTGTTGCTGCTGATCGAAATCGAACTGTAGTTCCTCGTTGGGCGCGATCACCATCAACAAGCTAAGTTGACGGAGTTGGTTGAAGGGGCCCGAAATATCCAGCGTTGCACGCTGCACATTTTCTGCATCCGAAAAGGTAGATCGCGTGATCAGCATCCCGTAGATTCCCATCCCAATGAGCGTGATGACCGGGATGCAGACCAACAACAGCAACTTCAATAACAAAGCCCGTTTTCTCACGATCCACCTTCTTTGACTTGAATCCGGGTAATTTGGACCGGCTGTTTCATGGACTCGTCCATGGTTCCCTTGCGTAGCGACCAATGATCCGGAGTGACTTGGACCTTCCACAACGGAAAACAAGCCATCTTATAGGGCCGAAATACCACTTCTTTATTTACCGCAAAGACCTTGTGCGGTGTGGGCACGAACAACATGTAGGCCTCGTCGTAGGCGCGGCGCATGATCTTTCGTGAAATGTCAACGAACTCCGGAGTGCCGACGCTGGCGCGAAACATCTCTTCAATGTACTCGTCCATGATCGAATCGGGGTAAACCGTGCTCCAAACATTGTGGGTCCGGTAAACAAAGAATGCGGTGAACGGATGATTAAAAAACCAATCATCGTTTCCCCAAACAAGCAAATCCCATTGCTCCTCGTTTTGGCCGGCATTGGTCGACAAAAGAGGTTCGAAGATTTCCTTCTCGCTCAAAACGACTTTGACATCCAGTGTCACCCCAACGTATCCGAGCTGTGTTTCGATGCCTCGCCACATCGACAGAAAACGATCCTGCGTGAGTACCTTCAAACGTAAGCCCTGCAGGATGCGTTGCAGTTCCGCCCTCTTCCGCTGGGAGTAGGGGGATTCGACTTCAGAGTAGGGACGAAGTTTCTCAGCGACTTCCCGAACGCCGGGGAAGTGGGGCGACGCCAGCGTGGGCGACAACACGCCCTCGCGTTCAAAAGCAAAGACCAGCAAATTCTGTTGGTGGAGGGCCTCGTTCAAGGCACGCCGGACAGCCGTCTCGCGGAGACGCGGATTACCGTTGATCATGTTGATGTGGATCGCGATGTTGTCGTTAGACGGCGACACCACAAGCTTGGCATGAGGCGAAAGAATCGTCTCCACTTTATGTTCAGGCGGGATTGACGCAATGTCGACCATTCCTTCTTCATACAATGCGGCATTCTTCGCACGCAGCGTATCCAACTGAGTGTAAACCGTGATCGTCTCAACCTTCGGATAACTTGGGTCCCAGTAGTAGGGATTCGCTTTCAAGACGGCCTTGGGGCTATGTCGATCGCCTTCGATATATCCCTCGGTCAACTCATAGGGGCCCAAACCGTAAGGACCAGCCCGCGACAGATTCGGGCAACTGGCCTTTCCGTTCCAACCGCCGTTCAAATCGAGATACTCTTTCGTGTAGAACTGCATCCAAATCAGATCGTTCATGAAACAGCCGTACTTTTCCGTCAAATGAAACCGAACGGTTTCGTCATCGATCTTTTCGGCGAAGTCAAACACTTGATTGATCTTGCTGTACGTCACCGGTTGTTCCTTGAAGGCATCCATGTTCATGACGACGGCGTCTGCGTTGAAAGGCGATCCATCTTGAAACTTGACGCCTTGCCGCAGTTTGAACTCATAGGTCGTCTCATCAATTTGCTGATGAGAAACCGCCATGTCATACTCCCAACCCTGATCATGGTCCGAGGGTTTGATCAGGGCACCGTTGATCGAATGCGACGTGTACAGATAGGGCAAGCTGGGGATAAATACCTTGACGTGAGAACCCGCGACCACTTTCGAAAGCCCGCGTCGAGGAGCGTCGTCCGGCTTCAACTTGATCGGTTCAATTCGCTGCGGGTTCTCTTGTGCGTCCAGCCTGGCTGCGAAGACCGACAACAGGCAAACGCCAAGCAGACGAATCGCGGTCGAGTGGAGGACAGAGTGGAAGGACATGATTGTGAGTCTCGCTATTCACCAAGCGTGTAGTGAACCCAGCATTTGCACCACAGATCCGGTATCGCCACAGAATCGGTGTTACGGAATGATGCCTCCATTTTACTCGCATGCCGTAGACAATACATGGATTTGGATAAAAACGGCATTCGATCGGATGCTCATGATTCTCACATGAAAAACGCACTCGATGGTAACTTTCCCTCGGCGAAAGGCACCGTTCGCAAGCGGATGGCGATAGAATCGGTTCAACCGACTGAAACGCACGCGGGGCAGACTTCACGACGATTTCGCTTTCTCGGAGGATTTCCCTTGGCTTGTTGGGCGAGAAGCGGCAAGATGAACTCTCTGCCGCAGATGGTCGAGCGTGAATCACTCGGGATGGCCTGGACGATGCCTTTGTCGAGCACGACAACCTATACTGATTGACTGGACTGATTGACTAGCAGAGGCGTTGACGTCGCATCGAGGACTGCTGAAGAAATGAACTTGGCAGGAATGAGAGAGAATATCATGGGAAGAAATCTTTGCTGTTGGATCGTGCTCGCTTCGTTTGCGAGTTCCAACTCGGCTCTGGCACAGCCCGGAGCGGGGGATCAAGTCAAGAGTGAAGGTCAGCTGGTTCAGGATCTGAGCGGATATCGTTGGAAGCTCAAACGCATGCGTCCCGGTCAGGGGATCCGCGAGGGACTACACGAATTGCCCCAAGCGGACATTGAAACATTGGTTTGGATGCCAGCGCGAGTCCCGGGCGATGTTTACACGGACCTTTGGAAGGCCGGCGCTCTGGACGATCCCTACTTTGGCCGCAATAGCGTCAAGGCCCAGTGGGTGATGTACGACGAATGGTGGTACTCGTTGCAATTCAACGTCAGCGAAGATCTGTCCGGCAAGGTTGTGCGACTGGAATTCGACGGCGTGGATTACGGCTGTGAAGTCTGGCTCAACGGTCATGCCCTGGGACGCCACGAAGGGATGTTCTCGCCATTCTCCTTTGACGTCAGCCACCTGATTGATGCCGACAAAGACTGGCACAAGGGCCGTAACATGCTGATGGTCAAGCTGGATCCACCTCCTCAGGTCAATCACAAAGTGGCAGGGCTAAAGACGCCGTGGTTCGGTGATTACTGGCGAGACTTGGTGCCGTTTGGGATATGGCGTCCCGTGCGATTGGTTGCGACGGGGAAGGTTCGTGTCGACGACCTCTATGTCAAATCGAAGCTTAACGCAGACGGCTCAGCCGATGTTGAGGTTGAAGTGACGTTGGAAAATCATAGTGACCGGAATTGTGATGTTTCCCTACCGATCACACTGCAAGGCCAGAATTTCTCTGGTCCCCAACACACGGGCAAGATCCAGGCCAGCGTCGAACCGGGGCTGCAGACTTTGAAGACCTCGATTCCTATTGACCAGCCTGAACTCTGGTGGCCTTGGGATTTGGGGAAACCCAACCTGTACACAGCAAAACTGCGTGTCGAAGAAGGTGACGAGGTCCACGACCGGTCGAAAACGACGTTCGGTATTCGCCAAATCAAGATGGACTGGAATCCTGGTTTCACCAGGGACGAAGTCAGCTACCCGCGAACCGTCAAGCTCAACGGCAAGAATCACTTCATTCGATCGGCTTGCTGGGGTGGACCACCTGATATTTTTGTCGGACGCACGTCGCCCAAGGAATACAAGACGCTGATCGACTTGGCCAAGGCCGCCAACATGAACAACATCCGTATCTTTGGTTGGCACCCGCCGGAAATCCCCGAATTCTATCAATACTGTGACGAGGTAGGACTGACCGTCTGGCAAGACGTGATTCCGCTGGGGACCGCCAACATTTCGCAAGAGAAGGCCTTTGTCGAACGCATCTATGCCGAGGCCGAAGCGACGATCAAGGAACGTCGCAATCATCCCAGTTTGATTCTGATCGAAGGTGGCGAAGAGGCCTTCTTACGCGCGTCCGATCCGCAATTCACAAAACGATTTCTGGAAGAACTCGGACGTCGCTTGCAACAACACGTGGACCTCCCCTACGTTCCCGATTCACCGCTCACGTGCCCGATCGCTCAGAGCGTAGGTTATAAGCCGAAAGAGGCCGTCCATGCTCTTTCCTATTTCTATTCGATGGGAAAGTGGTTGATGGAGGATTGGTACAGCAGCCTGGATTTTCCGATTGTCCCGGAACTTGCCATCACCTCGGTGCCGTCGGTTGAGAGTCTCAAGAAGTTCATTCCCGAGGACGAACTCTGGCCGCCCGGCCCCAGTTGGGGGCATCATTGGGCCGATTTCCATCGGCTCCGGATGCAGAACTTTGATACGTTCGGGGACCAACGGACAGGTTCCTTGGAAGAATTCGTCGCTGCAACGCAGGACGCGCAGGGGACCATTTTCCAGCTGTCCGTGGAACACTTTCGCAGAGCGAAACCACGTTGCAGCGGCATCGCCCTTTGCCACTTCATTACCTATTGGCCCGATATGAAATGGGCGATTGTCGACAACTATCAACAGCCCAAACGTTCTTACCGCTATGTGCAGCGAGGTTATCAACCGTTGCTTGTGAACCTGCAATTTGATCGTCGCCGATGGAAGCAGGACGAAACCTTCATTGGCAAAGTATGGATCGTGAATGACACGTACCAGGAATACAATGACTGCAAGATCAAGTTAGAGGTGTTGGATGAAAACAGCACGCGATTGCACGAACAGAGCATGGAGGTCGCGCACATTCGCAAGGACAGCTCGAGCGAGTTGACGGAAATCCATTGGAAGATTGCCGGGCAAGTGGAAACACAATTCCACATCCAACTCTCGCTGTTGGATCGTGAAGGTGAGAGCCTCTCGCAGAACCAATACATGCTGCTGATTGGTGATCAGGCCGAAGCCAGAAATCGGATGAAGGCGATGGGCCAGGAAAAGAGTAGCAGCAACAATGTGTTTACGTACGGCAACTATTACCGCTACTTCCCCGACATGATCCAGCAGAACGACAACGATTGGCAAAGTCAGACTCAGATGCCACGTGCCGACCTGTCTGCACCCGAGTGACAAAAAGAAAAGCACACCCGAGGGCCTCGCTCGGCCCAACCGTCTGAGGACGATGGCCAACGACTCAGTGATCTGCGGACGCCTTCGGCTTGACGTTTACGACGGCACCTTGGCAGCTCGATCCACTGCCAGCAGTACAACCGAAACAGTGGCGGCCAGACATGATGGCCCGCGTGGAAAGCAACGCCGCGTCAAAATCGTGAATCGATTGGGGCATCCCCTGCTCCAGCCCGATGTTCAGCATTTGGTTGAAGTCACAATCGAATAGCCGGCCTTGCCAATCAACGGACAACATCGTACGACACATCACACCTTCGACGGTCAGCGGATTAAAGTTGTCGATCAGCGTCTGCAAGTACTCCTCAAGCTTGTTTGCCCGCAACAGGTCATCCAGAAATCGGCTGATGGGTAGATTCGTGATCGTGTGCAATTCCGAGAATACGATCTCGTAACGCGACTTCAACTCGCGACGATACGTCGCTTCCAACTCGTCTTGCTGTGGCGGCAGCGTCCTGCCGATCGGGTTATAAACCAGCGACAATTTGCGTCCCGATCCGGGAAGGCCGTAACCGAGCGTGTTGAGACGCCGCAAGGCGTCGATGGACCGTCGAAAAACACCGTTTCCACGCTGCAGATCACAGTTTTCTTCTAGGTAGCATGGCAGCGAGGCGACGACTTCGACGCCATGTTCCGCAAGAAATTCAGGCAAGTCTTTGAAACCCTTTGCCATCAAAATGGTTAAGTTACAGCGGTCGATCACACGGCGACCCAGCCGCGCGGCCTGCTCGACCAGCCAACGAAAATTCGGGTTCATTTCCGGCGCACCGCCAGTGATGTCGAGTGTCGAAATGTCGGTGGCTGCGAGCACGTCGATGACGGCTTCGGCCGTTTCACGCGACATGGCCTCACGGCGGTCCGGCCCAGCATCAACGTGACAGTGCGTGCAAGTCTGGTTGCACACTTTCCCAACGTTGATTTGCAATACCTCGATACCGGTCGCCCGCAACGGATCAAGCCCGCTGTCACGCAGTTTCTGGTCGAAGTAAGGTTGCCGTCGTGGCGTGAACTCACCCTCCAGGATTTCTCGCTGGACGGCTGCGTTGGCCAATTCCGCTTTCTGTCGAAGTAAGGTCAACTGCATCGATCAAAATTCCAGTTCAAGGGGGATTGGCTGGACTGCGCCACTTTTATCTTCCTACCAGCTCGAAGCTCGATTGGATCGGACGATCCCGTATCGGGATCCTTTTGTAACAGATTATACGGCGGGTCGCACACCGCCATTCGCTCGCCACGACGAGATGCGTGGCCGCGTCGTCGTCATGGACGACTTTCTCGGTTCGGAATCACCGGCGACCGTGATCGAACATCATAGAGTGTTGTTGTGCGGAGTTCGGATGACGAGATTGCGGACTTCCGTCATGTCGTCCATGGCGAAACGAACACCTTCACGGCCCAGACCGCTGTCTTTGACGCCGCCGTAAGGCATGTTATCGACTCGCCACGAAGGGACATCACCGACAATCACTCCGCCAACTTCCAACTCGTCCCAGGCGTATTGCATCTTGTAGAGGTCTCGTGTGAACAGGCCCGCTTGCAAACCAAACGCACTATTGTTTGCCTCGTTGATCGCATCTTGGAAGTTGCTGAATGGACGGAGTACCGCGACGGGACCGAATGCCTCTTGGCTGCAAACGGCCTGGTCGGTTGGGACATCTTCGAGCAGTGTCGCATCGAGCATGGCGGCGTCTCGTTTTCCGCCACAAAGAAGTTTCCCACCCGCATCGACCGCCGCTGTGATCCACGATGCGAGCCGAGCGGCTTCCGTCTCCGAAATCATAGGTCCAATGAAGGTCGCTTCATCCTTGGGATCGCCGGCCACCAGTTTGCGGGTGGCTTCGACGAGGCGATCACGCAGTTCGCTATAGATGCGTTCATGGGCCAAGATACGTTGAACACCGATGCAACTTTGGCCCGATTGATAGAAAGCGCCGACGATCAGCCGCTCCGTTGCGTCCTGTAAATCCGCGTCGGCGTCAACGATACAGGCCGCATTGCCTCCAAGTTCCAAGACCACTTTCTTTTTACCAGCACGAGCCTTCAAATCCCAACCGACTGCTGGTGAGCCCGTGAAGCTGATCAGCTTCAGCCGATCGTCGGTTGTGAACAAATCGGCTCCGTCACGGTGGCAGGGGAGAATCGAGAACGCTCCTTTGGGTAAGTCGGTTTCCGCGAGAACCTCACCGATGATCAAGGCGCCGAGAGGTGTGCGACTGGCAGGCTTCAAAACAAACGGGCAACCGACAGCGATCGCGGGAGCGATTTTGTGAGCCGCCAGGTTCAGCGGGAAATTGAATGGAGAGATGAACGAACAGGGTCCAATCGGCACCCGTTTGAACATGCCGCGATAGCCTCGGGCGCGAGGAGCGATTTCCAGGTTGATGACTTCACCGCCGATCCGCACCGACTCTTCGGCCGCGATACGAAACGTGTCGATCAAGCGGGCAACCTCGCCACGACTGTCCTTGATCGGCTTTCCCGCTTCGATGCAGAGCAACATGGCCAATTCATCAAACCGCTCCGTGAAACGCGACACACAGTGGTTCAACACAGCCTGGCGTTCATACGGTGGCATCCGGCGCATCGGCGTTGCCGCTTCGACCGCAGCTGCGATCGCTCGATCAATCGTCATGCTGTCTGCCATCGCAACGCGCGTGGCAACTTGACCCGTGTATTTGTCCGTGACCGCGAGTTCCGCGTTCGCGGCAATCGGCTCGTTCGCAAGGTAGTACGGGAACGTTGCGTTGAGTACTTGTGACACACCTACCCTCCTGTCTGTTTCCAAAAAATTTTGCACAACGCTCCACAACGAACATGGGGCGACGATGCGAGCAAGCCGAAGCGACTGGCTCCGATCACGATGATACTCGTTACGACATTTGCCGTGAAACCTTGGCCATGCTTCAGCGTCATGATGCGATCTCGTTTGCTCATGCGATACCCTAGCTGGCTAGCGTCTTGCCGCTCATAAAGGGGCGGGCCAACATAGCATCGGCGACTTCACCAGCGGCTTGGTGAGATTCCAACCGGCGGTTTGATCAGCGGGTCCACGCCAGCCATTTGTTGAACAACGTCTTGACCCATGGGGTGAGCCGGGTCCGGCTGTATTGATCGCCAAGCCTGCGGATGGCCTCGGCCTGCGTCGGATAGGGATGAATGGTGCTACCGATCTTGGACAGGCCGAGTCCGTGCGTCATGGCCAGTGTGATTTCCGAGATCATGTCGCCAGCGTTACGAGCGACGATGGTGGCTCCCAATATCTGATCCGTGCCTTTCTTGACGTGAACTTTTGCGAATCCTTCGTCTTCCCCTTCGAGGATGGCGCGGTCCACGTCGCTAAAGTGCTGCACGTACGTGTCGATGCCGATTCCCTTCTGCTTGGCGTCGATAGCGTTCAGTCCAACATGGGCCAGCTCTGGGGATGTGTAGGTGGTCCAAGGAATCGTGAGCGAGCTCGACTTTTTACGGCCTTTGAACAGGGCGTTTTGAATGACGATGCGAGCCATGAAATCCGCAGCGTGAGTGAACTGATAAGGCGAACAAATATCGCCCGCTGCATAGATGCGTGGGTGGGTCGTTTGCATTCGATCGTTGACTCTTACGCCCGCTTTGTCGAATTCGACACCGACACCTTCAAGGTTCAGATGTTCGACGTTGGGAACGCGACCCACGGCGACTAACAATTTGTCGATCGTTTGCTCGTGGCGCTCGCCGTTGAGTTGGCCCGCAAGTCGCAGCCCCTCCTCGCTCTTGACTTCGACGGATCGCCCAAAGGAAAGCAGCTTCACACCGTCACGCAACATCGACTTCCGCACGATCTCGGCTGCTTCTCGATCTTCGCGAGGTAAGATGCCGCGATTGGACAGGGTCAGGAATACTTCGGAGCCAAGCTGGGCAAACGCCTGTGCCATTTCGCATCCGATGGGGCCCGCACCGATCACCCCGAATCGTCGCGGCAGTTCGGTCAGCGAGAAGACGCTTTCATTGGTTAGATACTCGACGTGTTGGAGTCCAGCGATCGGTGGGGCGGCGGCTCGGGCGCCGGTTGCGATAACGGCTCGCTTGAAGTTCAGCTTCGTACCCTCGACGTCCATCGTGCTGGAGTCGATGAAACGACCTTGTCCAAAGTAGACATCGATGCCAAGATCGCGGAACCGCATCGCCGAATCGTTTGGGCTGATGCGGGCTCGCAGCTTTCGCATCCTTTCCATGGCAGCAGCGAAATTGACGTTCACTCCCCCAGGTACATCGACGCCGAACGCACTTGCAACCTTGACGGTCGCCGCCACACGGGCCGCGCTGATGACTCCCTTCGAGGGTACACATCCGACGTTGAGGCAATCGCCGCCCATCAAGCTGCGCTCGATCAAGGCGACCTTCGCACCGAGTCCCGCCGCACCGGCGGCGGTCACCAAACCGGCCGTACCCGCCCCAATGATCACCAAGTTGTAGCGTCCTGATGGCGTCGGGTTGCTCCAACGCGGAGGATGGACGTTCGCTTCGAGTTGTTGATTGTATTCGTCGTAGGGCTGGAGTTGGGTGAGATCACTCATGGTCACTTGGTTTCCTTTGCGCCTTCACGCCTTTGCTTGAACTGGGCCGTTTGATGCATTTCATGGTCAAACGGACGATCAGAGGAAATATGCCAAGGATTGCAAATGCGATGATGATTTGAGCCAGTTGGATCGGACTGAAAACGGCACCAATGCCATCCTCCGCAAGCGTTTGAAGGTCGGGGACGCTTGAGCCGGCATAGACGTAAACGGCTGTCCCTGCCAGCATCCCCAATTGACTGACCCAGCAAAACGTTAGAGTTCGGATCGGCGTCAATCCCATCACCGCGTTGATGACAAAGAACGGAACCGCCGGGATGAGTCGCATGGTGAACAAGAAAAAGGGACCTTCCCTTTCCAATGCCTCATTGAAACTCTGTAGCCGCTGGCCGAATCGCTTCCGAATCGAATCCCGAAACAGGAACCGGCTCAGCAAGAATGCCACCGTTGCTCCCGCGGTCGACGCAAAGCTAACGAGCACCACACCGCGCAGCAGTCCGAAATACCAACCGTAGACGAGCGTCAACACGGCGGCGCCTGGGAGCGAAAGCCCCGTCACGACGACGTAAACGAAAAACGCGACTCCGTAGACCAGGATCGGGTGATCGGCTTGGAATTCACGGAGCCCGGTTTCGTGCTTGGCGAGGTTTTCAAGGCTCAACAGGTCACCCAACTGCGTGTACGTAATGACCACGATGGCCGCAACGACCAAGAAAACAACCGTCTTCTGGGTCTTCCTGGAAGTATTCCCCTGCGCTGGGCTTTCGATTTCCGTTGCCATGTTGTTCCTTCGGGTTTCAATACCGCTCCTTTCTACCATGTGACTCGGATTCAACCAGTGGCTAAAAGGCTATGTCGGCTACGCCAGATGGAAACAACCAGCCGCTGCGATACAAAGGTTGGCTTCGAACTAAGCCACACCCTCTTCGGCGAATCCAGGCAGCCAAGCCGGCAAAGCAGCGAAGCTTACATTCTGGCTCAATGCTAACAATGCGGTGACGGCTCGACGCATTTTTCGCGGGTACCCGACCACCAGCATTCTTAACCACACGGCGAAACGGGTTCCCTACTTGACGTGAGTTGCTTGCTGCACTGCCCGCGGCGTGAAGCTCCCCAGGGCGAAAGACCTGCCCTGATCGGCGCCAGTGCGATCTGATAAGATGGGAACGGGGTAAGCCAATCCATTCTTTGGATAATAGGGTGACGAGCATCAATTCGAAAAAGGTATTTCTAGACTCGCTCTCGGATCCGTCAAAGGCAGCGTTGGATCGGCCCGACGCAAATCTGCCGCTGCTGAATACTTACGATCAACTTTTGAATCTCCACATGCCTCCGAGCATGTTGATTTCCGAGAGCAATCGAATACTGCATGTTTTTGCCGGTGCGACTCAATTCCTTCGGCCCATCGGCAGCCGGGTCTCGAACAATGTCGCTGATCAAGTTCACGCCGACATCCGTGTTCCTCTTGTCACCGCGGTGCAGCGTGCCAAGCGAGAGCAGACAACGGTCAACGTTGCGGGCCTTCGCCTCGAGCGTCCTGATGGTCCACTGAATCTGAAGCTATTGGTTCGGCCACTGCAGGATCCAGCCACTTCCGAGAAATCGTTCTTAATCGAGTTCGATGTCCGGGACGGTATCGAAACCCCACCGCAGTCGGCCGCTGAACCCGAAGTCGAGCTTGCCGCAACGGAAGATGTTGCCGCACGCGAGGAGGAACTTTGCGGCGCACACGCGCGTGTGAAGGCCTCAATTGAACAACTGCAATCGACCAATCAAGAATTGGTTGCATCCAACCAAGAATTGCAACATGCGAACGAAAAGCTGCATCGCGTCAAGGGAGAACTGTTGACCGCGAACGCGGAGTTCCAACGCAAGATCGCAGAATTGACAGAGTTGACCGATGACATGGACAACCTGCTTAACAGCACTCATGTCGACACGATCTTTCTTGACCGCCAATTGAAAGTCCGCAAATTCACGCCTGACATCACTCGAATCTTCAGCGGGATACGTCAAAATGTTGGTCGAGGAATCGAGAATTGCACTTGCAACCTCGATAACGATCAACTTGTTCAAGAAATCAGACAAGTACTGCGGTCAGAAGCCCCGTATGAACGCGAGGTCCGTGACCGTAAGGGGTACATCTTTTTGATGCGAATCTTGCCGTATGTTTCACGAGGTTCAGTCGATGGAGTCGTTTTGACTCTGATTGACATTACGAGTCTTAGGCAAGCGGAGTCGCAACTCGCAGAGCTTTCCGACATTGTTCGACAATCCGATGATGCAGTCTTCCGCGTGGATTCAGCTGGAATGATCCGCTCATGGAATGCCGGAGCAGAACAACTGTATGGACGGACCAAGCAAATTATCGGCCAACATCTATCGCTGCTTGTCCACATGGACCAACGAAAAGAAGTCCTGGGTGTGTTGAACAGCTTGACGAATTCACAAACCGTCCAGCGCATACAAACTCAACACCTACGTGAGGACGGAGTGACGGTTGATGTTGCCGTATCGATTTCGCCGATACGAAATGATCGTGGTGACATGGTCGCCGCTTCGGTGATTGCCCGAGACATCAGTGACCGAGTGCGAGCGGAAGACGAAATTCGCGATGCCGTCCGTCAACGTGATCGGTTTTTAGCGATGCTATCGCACGAACTGCGCAACCCACTTGGTGCCATCGTCAATGCCGCACGGTTGATCGCCGCCACGACGGAAGGTGAGGTGAATCAAAAACGAGCCACCGAGGTCGTCATTCAACAATCGGATCAAATGTCACGCTTGCTCGATGATTTGCTGGACGTATCAAGAGTCACGCTAGGCAAGATAGAATTGAAACGAAAGACCTTTGATCTTGTCGAAACGGTGCAAGAGGCGGTTCGTGCCCTTGAGGATTCCTTCAAACAGTATGAATTGGAATTGTCGTTCGATTGCTACGAGGGTTCGCTGTTCATTGACGGGGATCCGGTTCGCTTGCAACAAGTGGTTGTGAATCTGTTACGTAACGCAAGCAAGTACACGCCTGCCGGGGGCAAAGTGTCACTGACGATACGCCGCGACGCGAACGAGGTCGAAATCCGCGTGAAAGACACGGGTGTCGGGATTGCTAACGAGATGATCCCTGAAATCTTTGAGATGTTCGTCCAGACCAACAATACGCTCGAACGTAGTCAAGGCGGAATCGGTGTTGGCTTGACGCTTGTCAAAGCAATTGTCGAAATGCATGACGGCTCCGTCGAAGTCTTTAGTCACGGTCAGGGTCGCGGTAGCGAATTTCGCGTTCGTCTGCCGCTGACCCTCACGCCCGATCCGGCCGAAGTGGCGTCACCCTCCATCACAGCCGCTTCAAGAACAGGCAACATCAACAGCATTGTTGTCGTTGAGGATATCCAGGACGCGCGTGAGATGCTTGAAGGGATCTTGCAGCTTCAAGGATTCAGCGTTAAAAGTGCCGAGGACGGCCCGAGTGGATTGCGATTGATTGAGTCAGAGATGCCGGACTTGGCATTGGTCGACATTGGGCTGCCTGGAATTGACGGTTATGAAATAGCACGTCAGTTACGAAAGAAACAATCCACGATGAGTATCTATCTGGTTGCGTTGACTGGCTACGGACAGGCGTCTGACCACCAAGCCGTACTCGATGCGGGGTTCGATGACCACTTAGTCAAGCCATTAAGGATCGATGATTTGGATCGGATCCTATTGCGACATAGTGATCCCAGTAGGGTTTGACGAGCAAATTGATTTTTCGTGTTGCCGCGTCAGACGCCTGGGCTCCAGCGAAATTTGTCAAGATCGTAGAACGCTGTGCGTTGACGGAGGCAAAAAGACTCAAAGTGGTGTGGCTTGATCAGACCGATGCAAAAGAAACTCTCAACGAGGTGAAATGTGATCCAAACGATACAATCTTTATCAAAACCAACGTCCCGCGTGCTCAGCATGCTCGGTTTTGGCGTCGTCATGCTCGTGGGCTCGATGTCCGCCGATGCAGCAGCGCCCTCGCCCAACGTCATCCTGATGATGAGTGACGATCAAGGATGGGGCGACGTCGGTTTCAACGGCAACGATCAGATCCAGACGCCACACTTGGACCAGATGGCAGCCAATGGCATTCGGTTCGATCGCTTCTATGCCGCAGCGCCGCTTTGTTCGCCAACGCGTGGCAGTTGCTTGACGGGACGCTATCCCTTTCGTTTCGGAATCCTCGCAGCCCATACCGGCGGGATGCGCGTCGGGGAAATCACGATTGCCGAAATGCTGAAGAAGAAGGGATACCAAACGGGTTTCTTTGGCAAGTGGCATATCGGTTGGGTGAAGCCGGAGGAAGTCGGCACGCGAGGTTTCTATTCGCCACCCTCACACCATGGATTCGATGAATACTTCGCGACGACGAGCGCGGTTCCGACTTGGAATCCGACGGTCACACCCAGTGGCTGGGACAGTTGGGGCGGGCAGGAAGGCGAACCTTGGAAAGGTGGCTTTCCGTACGTACACAACGGACAAGAGGCAAAAGACAACTTGGACGGTGATGACAGTCGCGTGATCATGGATCGCGTGATCCCCTTCGTCGAGTCGAACAAAGACCAGCCATTTTTTGCGACCGTTTGGTTCCACACCCCGCATGAACCCGTTGTCGCCGGGGAAGCGTTCAAAAAGCTCTACGCGAAATCGGGTCGTACGAGACAAAACTACTACGGCTGTATTACAGCAATGGACGAGCAGATTGGCCGGTTGCGTGAAAAGTTGCGTGATCTTGAAATCGAGAAACACACCGTCGTTTTCTTTTGTAGCGACAATGGTCCATCCGATGGACTGGCAAAAAAAGGAGTCGCATCGGCGGGGCCGTTTAGCGGACACAAACATACGATGTATGACGGTGGTCTATTGGTGCCGGCATGCGCAGAGTGGCCCGGTGTGATTCCAGCAGGCACGTCGACCGACACCCGCTGCGCGACCGTCGATTACTTCCCAACCATCATCAAACTGGCCGGTCTTGTCATGCCCGACAAAGACAAACGGCCGATCGATGGGATCGATTTGCTACAAGTGATTCAAGGTAAAGTGACGGATCGTGGCAAAGACTTGTTTTTCGGCTACCGTCGTCTTCATCAAGGAATCGATGGCAAAGCGATTATCTCAGGTGATTGGAAATTACTTCAAGAAGCAAAGCAGGATGGACGCGTACGGCTGTTTGATTTAAGCAGCGACCCCTTCGAGCAGCATGACCTTTGCACCGAATTGCCAGACCGAGCCAAGGAACTGAGCGAGAAGCTTGCTGAGCTTGAAGCGAGTTGCGATCGCAGCCGAGACGGTGCAGACTATCGCTACTAAGCATCGGTTGGGAGAGAGGTGAGCAGAATGTCGTCAGCTTGTATTCGGTGACTCACCGATTCTGCGGAAGAACCTTACTTGAACGTCGGAATGGGCGTAGGTTGGTAGCCACCCGACGTTGCCTTTTTGGGAATGGAATCGAGGAAGAACTGATCACGCACAGCGTGGACCACAATAGGGATGCGTCACATATCCGCTGGAAAAGGTCACGCCGCTCGCGGCGAGCTCGTTGAGATTCGGGGTTTGAATATCCGTCGCGCCGGTAAACCCAGTGTCCGCGTATCCCATGTCGTCCGCCATGATCACGACAATGTTGGGTTTGTCGGGATTCATATTTGTTGCACTGGCGATGTGCGGTAACGCCAACACCACCAGCACGGCTCCGACTTGAATTGCTGATTTCTTCATTTTGATCCCTACTTTGTCACTTTCAAGACATAGGCGAACTCTGATGGTTTTTCGGACGGCAGTTGAACCGTGAGGCCCTGCTCGTCGCGTGTCCAATCGAGTTTCTGATCGGTACCCAACAGGGAAACGGAATCGATACGACCGGGGAAAAACTCAGCGTCTTTCGCGAGCGACGTAACCGTGACCCGATTGTCACTGGGCCACTTTAAGCCCGTGACATAGAGGATCTCGCCGCGAGCTGTAAAACGCAGGTCTTCGGCGACGAAAGGTTGATCCTTTGCTTCCGAAATATGTCCCGTCGAAACCGCCGTTGGTCCTTCGCCGAATGTCTTCCAATAGGTTGTGTCATAGATCGCCTCGCCATTAATTTTGAGCCAGCCTCCGATCGCTTTCAAAATCGCTTGGTCTTCCTCAGGAATCGTGCCGTCCGAACGCGGACCTATGTTGAGCAGCAAACAACCGTTCTTGCTCACAATGTCAACAAGATCGTCGATCAAACGATCAGGCGTCTTGTAACGCTGGTTGTTTGTGTAGCCCCACGAACTTGAACTCACCGCCGTGTCGGTCTGCCAGAACGGTTTACGGATCTCCGCCATTTTCGAACGTTCTTTGTCCAGCACGGCAGCTTTTTCCGGGAACGCCCCCCATTTGTAATTAATGACTCCCAACCCTTCCGGATTGGGTGATGTTTGATTGTAGTAATAGGCTGCAAATTGCTTTAAGTGGTCAGCGAAAGGATTCTTCGCGTAAGTGTCACCCTCAAGCCTCGGTGTGATCCCAAAGTCGAACCAAAATACATCGGGTTGATACTTGTCAATCAACTCACACGAGCGAGCGAGCCAGTCATCTTTGAACTGCTGGTCCTGCGGAGGAAAGTTCTTCTGGTAGTCGGCAGCATCTTCATTGAACAGAAAAGGCATCGGGCGGCCGTACAAGTCGGCGTATTGCGGGTCGGCGTTATCAAAGGATGCGTCACGTACATAAAAGACCCAATTGAATGCTCGATGACTGCTGACGCCGAACTTGAGGCCTTCTTGACGCACGGCCTTGGAAAGCTCGGCAATCACATCTCGTTTTGGCCCCATCTCCGAGGCGTCCCAACGGGTGAAAGTACAATCATACATTGGGAATCCGTCATGGTGCTCGGCAACCGGGATCACATAACGAGCACCCGCTTCTTTAAATAACTTTGCCCACGAGCTCGCATCAAAATGCTCGGCCTTGAACTGTGGAATGAAGTCCTTGTAGCCAAATGACTTCTGTGGGCCATAGGTTTCAAGATGGTGTTGGAAGAAGTTGTCACCGCGACGTTCGGCGTCAATGTACATTTGCCGCGGATACCATTCGCTTCCAAAGGCGGGAACGCTGTACGCGCCCCAATGAATGAAGATTCCAAACTTAGCGTTCTTGTACCACTGTGGGATTTCATAGTTTTCCAAGGACGACCATTCCGCTTTGAACGGTCCTTTCGCAACCGTCGATTGAATTTTAGCAAGCGAGGATTCGACTTGTGGATGCGGCCGTGTGGCTTGGTGCGGCTCTTCGGCGACCAATGCCACGGGTAGAAGAGCCACCAAAAAGAAGCCCACCCCTACCAAAAAGAAGCCCACCCCTGTTGCCCAACATACAATGCAGCGACTTGGCAATGCAGTGAGGTTTAACTTGGTTTTACGGTACATCGTAGTATTACTAGCCTTTTCGTGGTGGGTTGTTACTAGCGAGCTTGCCAATTCGTTGTCAACAATAGCCGTTTTATTATTCCACCATTCTACACGCTACAGGTGATCCACTGTGACGCCGAAACCGAGGTTCCTTGGGGCAACTCGGACTTTGAATTTGCGTAGTCTTGAAGTGGCTGTGGCTTCCGAACACAGCCACTCATTTCCAACTGCGGCGGGGAGACACCGTCACGACCAAAGGCGGGAAGCGAAAGATCGGGTACAATGCTTGCGGGACAACCGAGATTCAATGAGGTCAATGGTGCAAGTCGAACGTTGGCGGGTTCGTGTGAAAGGAGTGGTGCAAGGCGTAGGGTTTCGGCCCTTTGTTTGGCATTTAGCACGAACCGAAGGAGTCGCAGGATGGGTCCGTAACGATTCACTTGGCGTTTTGATCGAGATCCAGGGCCCCCGAAGCACGCTGCAGCATTTCTGTGATCGAATCCAAGCGGAAGCCCCCCCCTTGTCCATCGTCAGCGATGTGTGTCATGAGGTGATCGAGAAGCAGGGCGATGAATCGACCTTTCGCATCGAAACCTGTCAGATAGAAAGTGATCCTCTGGCACTGGTGTCTCCGGATGTGAGCATTTGTTCCGATTGCTTGGCAGAGCTCGAGGATCCGACGAACCGGCGTTACCGATACCCCTTTACCAATTGCACTGCTTGTGGGCCACGGTACACCATCATCACCGATTTGCCGTATGATCGTGATGCGACGACCATGGCCGATTTCCGCCTTTGCCCTACGTGCCGCGATGAATACGGCGATCCGGCGGATCGGCGATTCCACGCTGAACCAAACGCATGTCCCGAATGCGGGCCTGCGGTATGGTTCGTTCCTGGGGACTCAGGATCGGTTTGCCGAGATGACGATGCCATCGAAATGGTCAAACAAAGGGTCGCCGCTGGCGGAATTGTCGCCATCAAGGGCGTCGGCGGTTTTCACTTGGCCTGCGATGCCCACAACCGAGTCGCGGTCAACAAGTTACGCTCACGAAAGCACCGCGCCGCAAAACCCTTTGCGGTCATGGTTGCCGATTTGGCCACCTGTGAGCGGTTTGCGATTCTCGGCGATACCGAACGTGCCCTGTTAGTCAGCCGCCAACGTCCAATTGTCTTGCTGCGGCGACAGCCGGACACTCATGATTGGTGCGAATCCGTCGCACCGGGAAACGACTTCATCGGTGTGATGTTGGCCTACTCGCCTTTGCATGCCTTGTTGGTTGACAGGGGGGAAGTCTGGGTCATGACCTCGGGTAATCAATCGGACGAACCCATCGCCTTCGAAAACGATGACGCGATGGATCGATTGAAGGGGATCGCTGATGTTTTTTTGCTCCATGACCGGAGAATCGAAACGGTTTGCGATGACTCCGTGATTCGCGTTGTCGAGGATCGATCACTCCCGATCCGACGATCGCGCGGATACGCGCCGCTGCCGATCACATTGCCTACGGACGGACTTCCGCTGCTTGCCGTGGGTGCAGAGATCAAAGCAACCGTTTGCCTAACAAAAGGGACCCAGTGTTTTCTCAGCCAACACATTGGCGACATGGGCAACCAACAGACGTTGCTGGCAATGCAACGAGTGGTTCATCATCTGCTGCGATTGTATCAAGTTGAACCTGAAATCGTCGTCGCCGACATGCACCCCGGATACTTGTCGTCTGCTTGGGCAGAACGTTTTTCAAAAACACATGGCGTGCCACTGCGGAAAGTACAACACCACCATGCCCATGTCGCTTCACTGCTCGCCGAGCATTCCGTCGCACCGGAAACTGCGATCATCGGTGTCTGTTTTGATGGCACCGGTTATGGAACAGACGGTGCGATCTGGGGTGGCGAGTGGCTGATCGCAAACGCATTTGCTTTTCAGCGGTATGCTCATCTGTCCTATGTGCCACTACCCGGAGGTGATGCCTGCATTCGCTATCCAGCCCGCATGGCTCTGGCTCACCTCTTTCAAGCTGGAATCGACTGGGCTGATTCGCTGCGCTGCGTGAAATCGATTCCTCCGCAGCAGCGACGGCTGCTTCAACAACAACTGGAGCGAAGCTTTCATTGTGTCCCCAGCAGCAGTATGGGGCGGTTGTTTGACGCCGTCGCTTCGCTTTGTGGTGTACGTCATCAAGTGAGCTACGAAGGCCAAGCAGCCATGGAATCCGAGGCCATCGCGAGCGATGTTTTTCGAAAGGGTGTGCCCTCAGCCTGTTCGCCACTGCACGATGGCCATCGTGTGGTTCGATCCGATAAACGTGTCGTCACAATGAATGAACACGCAGCATCCATAAAGCCCTATGAGATTGCTGTAATCAACGCGGATGTCACACAGGTCGATTCCGGGCGACTGATCGAGCAAGTCGTTTCTGACCTTCATCACCAACGTCCCGCGTCCGAAATCTTGGCGAGGTTTCACCTGACGATTGCCGAATCCATTGTGAAAATCAGCATCAAGGCTCGGACAGCAACCGCGATCAATCAAGTCGGGCTGACGGGCGGGGTATTCCAAAATGCACTGCTGACGCAACTGGCTCGGCGACGGTTGGTTGACGAGGGATTCGAGGTTTTAACGCACACCACGGTCCCCCCAAATGACGGCGGCCTCGCTTTGGGGCAGGCGTGGATAGGACGGCAAGTTGATTGCGAGGATTTTGGATAGTCGCGTGCAGCCAACTGCCCTACAATCAAATGGACTGGTCGCTTCCTTTCCGCCCACACCATCATTTTCCATTATGTGCTTAGCTGTTCCGGGACAAATCGAATCGCTCTACGCCGACAACGACACGCCGATGGGCAAAGTGAACTTTGGCGGTGTGGTCAAGGAGGTTTGCATGGTCTACCTGCCCGAGGTTCAAATCGGCGATTATGTCATTGTCCACGTTGGGTTCGCGATCCACCAGATTGATGAGGAGTCCGCACAAGCGACGTTGGAATCCTTTGCGGAACTCGGGTTATTGGACGATGAACTCGAGGATCTGCGTGTCAGTGGAGAGGATTCATGAAGCATTTGAGCGAGTACCGTGACGGGGCAAAGGCTCTGAAACTGGCTGCTGAGATTGCTCGGATTTGTAAGGGTAATTGGGCCATCATGGAGGTTTGTGGTGGTCAGACCCATTCGATCATTCGCAATGGGATTGATCAGATCGTGCCGCAGAACATCGAGATGATTCACGGGCCCGGTTGCCCGGTCTGTGTCACTCCGATTTCTGTGATTGATAAGGCTCTTGAAATTGCAGCCCGACGCAATGTCCTGTTCTGTTCTTTCGGAGACATGCTTCGCGTGCCGGGTACGACTTCGGACCTTTATCGTATCAAGGGGGGTGGGGGTGATGTGCGGATCGTCTATTCGCCACTCGACGCTGTCAAATTGGCTCGCAAACATCCAACGCGTGAAGTCGTTTTTTTGGCAATCGGTTTCGAGACGACGGCACCGGCGAACGCGATGGCGGTCAAGATCGCTCAGCAGCAAGACATCCATAATTTCTCGGTGCTCGTATCGCACGTGCTGGTTCCGCCGGCAATCGAGGCCATTATGAATTCGCCAGGCAATCGTGTGCAGGCCTTTCTGGCGGCCGGGCACGTATGCAGTGTGATGGGGTTTCATCAGTACCATCGCCTCGCGAGCCAGTATTCCATTCCGATTGTGGTGACCGGCTTTGAACCGCTGGATTTGCTCGACGGAATTCGCCGAGCCGTGGTCCAACTCGAAGCCGGTCAGTCCCATGTCGAAAACGCCTTTCCGCGAGTCGTCACCGAAGCCGGTAACGAGGTGGCTCAAGCAACGATTGATGAGGTTTTCGAGACGACCGATCGTGCTTGGAGGGGGATTGGCGTGATCCCTCAAAGCGGCTGGCGCCTGAAACCCAAGTACGCTGAGTTTGACGCGGAGCGGAGATTCGCGGTTGAAGACATTGCACCCGAGGAATCCAATGCGTGTCGTGCTGGTGAGGTGCTGCGTGGCGCATTGAAGCCGCACCAGTGTGAAGCGTTCGGAAAGCAATGCACGCCAAGGACCCCACTCGGTGCAACCATGGTATCGAGTGAAGGAGCCTGTGCGGCGTATTACAATTACGGACGATTCGTGCATCCTTAGGCAGCAGGTTCGCAATCGGCGTCACCCTCGCTCCGTATCCATCCCGGCCACACCAACACTCGATTCCCGGAGTCTCGGGTTATCGCTGACTCGAGGACCTTATGAAGCCTTCCACGTTGAACATCGCATCGCCACTTTGTCCGGTGCCACTGCGAGATTATCCGCAAGTCATTCTTGCTCACGGCGGCGGCGGAAAACTATCCGCAGAGCTGATCGAACACATTTTTGCACCAGCGTTTGCCAACGAACATGTCACGCTTCTGAGTGATTCCACCCCGCTTTGTTTGCCCAGCCAACGGATTGCCGTTTCGACCGACTCGTTTGTTGTTCAGCCGCTGTTTTTTCCTGGCGGCAGCATCGGTGATCTCGCCGTGAATGGAACCGTCAATGATTTGGCGATGAGCGGAGCGCGTCCGATGTATCTGACCGCTGGTTTTATTCTCGAAGAGGGTTTCGAGATGGAACAATTGATTCGCATCGCCAAGGACATGGGACGTGCGGCAAGAGACGCAGGCGTGGCGATCATCGCCGGCGATACAAAGGTGGTCGAGCGCGGGCACGGCGATGGATGCTATATCAATACATCGGGCATCGGCGTTTTGCCAGCAGAACGCAAGATCGCTGTTGATCAAGCAAAACCGGGGGATGCCGTGATCCTTAGCGGATCGGTTGGAGATCATGGTGTTGCGATCATGAGTGTCCGTGAAGGGTTAGATTTTGAGAGTCCCATTTTGAGTGATTGTGCGTCGCTAGCGGATCTGGTTCAGAAAATGCTCGACACATCAACGAACATTCGCGCCATGCGAGATCCCACGCGAGGTGGTGTCGCGATGAGCTTGAACGAAATTGCTGCAGCATCCCGTTGTGGCATCGAACTGGATGACGAGTGCATTCCGATCAAAGAGCCGGTTCGCTCGGCATGTGAGTTCCTGGGGCTCGATCCCTTGCTGGTTGCAAACGAGGGGAAGCTGATTGCGATTGTCGCAAAGAGCGACGCTGATCAAGTGCTGAACACGATGAGGGCTCATCCACTCGGTTGCGACGCGGCGATCGTCGGCCACGTGGTCGAAGATGACAACCAACTCGTGGTTTCCCGTACCGCGGTGGGGACAAAGCGGATCGTTTCGATACCCGTTGGCGAGCAGCTTCCCAGGATATGCTAGAGCACTCGCAGTGGCATGGCGGTGAAAATCGCCAGGACTGCAGTTCTGGTACCATGGCGACATGCCCCCCAATCTGTTGAATCAAACGACGCAAGTTTTTGCCTTTCTCGCTCGTTCTTTATTCAATTCATTCGAAGGATTCCAGGAGCCCTGAAATGCATGAGCTCTCGATCGCATTGAGCATTCTCGAAGTGGCTCAAGAAACGATGAATCAATACCCCGATTCCGAACTGGTCGCAATTCACATACGACTTGGACCGATGTCAGGAGTCGTGCGGGAAGCGCTTGAACCAGCCTATGAGATTGCTCGCGAATCCTCGTTTCCAAATGTAGCTCTTGTCATCGAAGAGACCGAGTTGATGTTGGATTGTCCCCAATGCGGTGGTCACCGAGCAGCCGTGTCGATTAATGATCTTCGATGTTGCGAGTGTGGTAGGATGACAGGAAGCATTGTTGGCGGACGCGAAATGGAAATTTCAGCACTTGAGGTGAAGGACGATCTGCATGACACGATTAGTTGAAGTTCGGACACAGATTCTAAAACAGAACGATGTGGTTGCTAGGGAGCTTCGTAAACAGTTTGCCGAGCAAAAGTGTTTCGTTGTTAGCTTGGTCTCGAGCCCTGGGGCGGGGAAGACGCAGTTGCTGCAGCAGACGCTGCAAATGCTGAATGGTCCCTTTCGAGTCGCAGCGGTCGTCGGTGACTTGGCGACCGAAAACGATGCTGCGCGATTGGCGACCAGCGGAGCAAGGGTGAAACAAATCACCACCGGAACGCTTTGTCACTTGGAAGCGGAGATGGTTCGCGAGGCGATTGAGGCTTGGCGCGATGTACCGCTAGATTTTCTATTCATCGAAAATGTGGGCAACCTTGTTTGCCCTGCTAGTTACGATCTCGGGGAGAATCTTCGCGTCGTTTTGTTCTCCGTCACCGAGGGCGAGGACAAACCGATTAAGTATCCGACGATATTTAACACCGCGGATGCCACCCTGATTACCAAGATGGATCTTGCCGACGCCGTGGAATTTGATGAACCGGCAGCGCGAGCGAGTGTTGATCGAGTTCGACCCTCGATGGAGGTCTTACGCGTTTCCGCGAAGACGGGAGAAGGGATGCAGGATTGGCTCGATTGGCTCGACTCGCAACGTCGCTTGTTACCATGACATGATGTTTTCATGGTTCGGGAGAGATCACCTTCCAGCGATCCAGCAATTCAATCACGTGTGCGAAAGCTGCATCAAGGTTTGCCTGGGCCGCAGAGGTGAGCCCGTCACCCATCTCGAATCGGTAGCCGCGAATGCCCATGACCCAAGCCTCAGGGCTGTGATGAAAGTGATCCTGACAAAGGGCCAACACGGCTCCAGGCGTGACACTATGACTGGTGAAAGCGATCTCGGAGGTCGGCTCGAGCGGCTCAAGCAGAAACGGCTCGGGAGCCGAGACGCTGGCGTCGACAAACAGGACACGTTGGCGGCCCACCAAGGCGGCTGCATCCTCGATGTTGAGCTGATAGTCGGCGTCGGTTTCGATATCCGAGCGGTGTAGCCTCGCCAGCCGATCGATTAGCGCCGGCCCCAACCCATCATCGCCACGTTCGGGGTTGCCGCATCCCATGATCAAGGAAGGCAGGTGGTTCATTCGCGAGAACGCTCGTCGAGGATCGTCCCGTCGGGACCGATCAGTTGCACACACAGTCGCATCTGGCCCAACGCATGCGTGGCACAACTGAGGCAGGGGTCGTAGGCCCGGATCCCCACTTCAATCGAATTGAGCATCCCTTCGCTGATTTCAGCCTGTCCTTCGAGGTATTGATCGGCGACCACGCGGACGGCCTGGTTCATCGCTTCGTTATTGTGCGTGGTGGAAACGATCAAATTGCCCCTGACGACCTGGTCGTCGTCGTTGACGTCATAGTGATGGATCAACGTGCCGCGTGGGGCTTCGATAATCGCAATGCCGCTTTCGCAACGCTCGCCCTGTGTGGTCAGTTCACCGCTGAGCACATCGGGATCCGCCAAGAGATCACGCATCTTTTCAGCCGAATGGACTAACTCGATCATGCGCGCCCAATGATACGCCATGGTTGCATGAATCGGGCGCCCGCTGCCAAGCGTCATGAATTCCTGGCGTTCGGCCTCGGCGATCGGCGTGTCGATGAAGTCGCAGTTGTTGATCCGTGCGAGCGGCCCGACGCGGTACCATCCCTTTTCCTGGCCCAGATCACGAATGAAGGGGAACTTCATGTAGCTCCAATCGCGGACCCCTTCTCGAATCACGTCGAGATAGTCTGATGGAGTGACCTGATCGAAAATGATCTCGCCGTCTGCATCCTTGGCGCGGAGATTCCCATCGTACAAGTCCAAGCAACCATCCTCGCGAACGATGCTGAGAAAATTGGATTCAAACGTGCCAAAGGGGAGTAGTTTTTCCGCATTCGCACGCGTGACTTCCTTACAGAGTTGCAGGCCTTCAACACTCCATTCAATCATGGTATCGACCTCTGCGGCAAGTCGGTCGCGGTCCTCTTGCGACAAAACCTTGTTGACGCCACCGGGGATCGAGCCCGTGCCATGAATTTTTTTACCCGCCGTGGCCTTGATGACCTCCTGACCGAATTTCCGCATCAACACAGCCTTCTTGGCGATCTCAGGATGTGCTTGAATGACACCGATAACATTGCGCTGCGCGACCGGCGCGTCGAATCCGAACAGCAAATCGGGCGAGGCGAGATGGTAAAAGTGCAGTGCGTGAGACTGGTAGGTCTGCCCGTAGTGCATCAACCGACGAATTTTCTCGGCGGTGGGCGTGATCGGATCAGCGCCAATGATCATGTCACACGCCTTAGACGCGGCAAGATGATGACTGACCGGACAAATGCCACAGAGACGTTGCACCAGGACCGGGACTTCCCAATAGAAGTGCCCCTGGACGAAGCGTTCAAAGCCCCGAAATTCGATGATGTGCAAGCGTGCCTGTTGCACGTGGTTGGCCTCATCCATCTGGATGGTGACTTTGCCATGCCCTTCGACTCGCGTGACTGGATTGATCACGATTTTTCGAGTGCCTTGTTGCGTCGCTGCGGTCATCGTCTCAGCCTTTCAGGTCAATCGTATTTCAGGAGTTCGTAATCGAGCGTCGGTTCACGCCCTTCGAGCAAAGCCACGACCGCAGCCCAGATTGCATCAGCCGATGGTGGACATCCCGGCAGGAAATAGTCAATCTTGACCACTTCATGAGCCGGGTAGACCCGATCCAGTAGAACCGGTAAGTCGGGATCGTTTGGGATAATGCCGTCAACAACCGACGGGCCGCTAAGGAATGCTTCTTCGAGGCACTCGCGCAGCGGAACGGTGTTGCGCATGGCTGGTACACCGCCGGTCAAGGCGCAAGCGCCAACCGCAACCAGCGTTTTGCAGTTGTCTCGGAACATCTGCAAGAATTCTACATTCTCATCGTTGCTGCAGCCCCCTTCGATGAGCCCGATATCGACCATCCGATCAAACCGTTTCTTGTCGTTAATGGGCGACTTGTCGAACTCGACCAACTCGGTTAGCTGCAGGATGCGTTCATCAATGTCAAGGAGCGACATGTGACAGCCGAAGCAGCCGGTAAAGTGCCCTGTGGCGATCGTCGGTTTGGACATGGAAGTTCCCTTTTGCTGCTTGGTGCGTCAGTGGGCTGCCTGTTCGATGTCCGATCCGATCGGACGGTGATCGTATTTGCGTTGTCCAACGGGGATGGTGTAGCCGAGGCGTTTCGTGTGCAGGCACCCCGTCGGACAGACGCTGGCGGCAGCATCCGCGACATCCATCAGCGTCTCGCCCAGACCATGTTCGGCATTGACGGTGATCACCTTGTGGATGCCCCGTCCCTCAAAAGCAAACACGGTCTTACCGTCCTGGATCGCCGAGGCACGCACGCAACGACCACAGAGGATGCAAAGATCTCGGTTGACGAAGATATCAGGATGCGTTGCATCCATCTCGCGGTGGCTCTCGATGTAAGGAAGCGTTGGCGTGATCATCCCGAGCCGATAGCCCTCGGCTTGGAGTTCACAATTGCCGCTCGATTCACACGAGGGACAAAAATGATTCCCTTCGACAAACATCATTTCCAAAACCATGCGGCGGTGCTCATTGAGTTCCTCCGTATCGTTCTCGACCTGCATGCCGTCCTCGATGGGAATGGTGCAGGAGCTTTTGGGTCGGCCATCTACCTTGACCACACAAAGCCGGCAATGACCCCGCGGCGGTAGATCCTTGTGGTGACAAAGCCGGGGAATGTAAACTCCGGCCGCGTCCGCAGCCTCCATGATCTTTTGACCCGGAACGCCCTGAACTTCCTTTCCGTCGATGGTGAAGGTGATCGTGTTATCGCTCATCGTTGGACTCCCTCCGATTTCGGTGTTGGGTCGGGATCACATGGTTTGCCATTCCCGTTGGAGGCGTGTGGCTCAAGTTGAACCATTTCGCGACCCGCGCTGGCGCAGCCCGCCCTCACCGCTTTGGCCAAATCCAGGCGTGGGAAGTAATCGCCCGATTGCAGTCGAGCCTCGTACAGTTCAGGAAATTGCTTGAGCGTACTGAGGATGGGATTGGGTGCGGTCTGCCCCAAGCCACACTGACTCATCGTCTTGATCGTCCCGCACAGCTTTTGCATTGCCTGCAACTCGGTGTGCGTTGCGTGCCCATCAAGGACCGCACGCATCTCCTTCAACAGCAGGGTCGTGCCAACACGGCAAGGAACGCACCAGCCACAAGATTCCTCGGCAAAGAATTCACCGAACTGATACATGTACTCAAGAAGATCGCGACCGGGCCCGAAGATAATGATCGATCCGCCCGTCGCGAGATCTTCAAAGGCGATACGCCGAGAGAAATCTTTCGGTCCGATGCAACTGCCCGAGGGACCGCCGATCTGTACCGCCTGAGCGTCCTCCGCCCCCACTTGTCGTAACAGTTTTTCAACCGTGATGCCGTACTCGACTTCATAGACTCCCGGCAATTGGCAGTCGCCCGAGATGCTCAGCAGCTTCGTCCCTTTGCTCTCGACCGTCCCCAGACGCGAGAACCATTCGCCTCCGTTTTCGAGAATGCGGGCCGCACAGCAGAAAGTCTCGACGTTATTGACCAGCGTCGGTTGCTCTTTGTAGCCCTTTTCAACGGGGAAAGGTGGCCGGTCGCGCGGAGCGCCACGTTTGCCTTCGAGCGATTCAATCAATGCCGATTCTTCACCGCAGATGTAGGCACCCGCGGCCGCTTGAATCCGGATGTCAAAGTTGAAACCTTCGAGACCGCAAATGTTACGTCCCAGCAGCCCGAGCTGGCGATGGTTGGCTAACGCTCGCTCTAAATCGCCACGCAGATAGTCGTATTCGCCACGCAGGTAGATCATCCCCTCTTCGGCACCGATCGTGTACCCAGCGATGGTCATCCCATCAAACATTAGCTCAGGATTATCCATCAAAATGACGCGATCTTTGAAGGTCCCCGGCTCCCCTTCATCCGCATTACAGATCACGTAGTGAGCACTCCCTTCGGATACTCGACACTTTTCCCATTTGGCAGCCGTGGGGAACCCCGCGCCACCACAGCCTCGAACCTGTGAGGCGTAGAGTTCAATGATGATTTCGGCTGGTGATTTGCGAATCGCTTTCCTTAACGCATCACCGCTGTCATACGGTCCAAGCAAGATGGGGCCACTCTGCCGCAAATTCTTCCGCACACGTGCTTGCGGCAGCGTATCGATCTCCTCGCCCGCCCGGATCGCAGCAACGATACCAGGAACATCCTCGGGCTGAAGACTGGTTAACGCAATGCCGTTAACCAGTACGCTGGGAGCTTGATCACTTAAGCCGATACAGGAAGCCTTCTCGAGCGTGATCTTCCCATCCTCGGTCGTCTCACCGAGAAAGACACCGAGCTCCTTCTCGAAGGCTTCGATCAACTCGTCCGCGCCCTGCATGCGTTCCACAACGGCCGTACAGACGCGGATAACGTTCTTGCCTTGTGGGGAACGCGAGAAGAATGCGTAGAAGCTGACCATGTCACGGACTTGGGCGCGATGAATCCCCAAGCTTTGGGCGATCAGGCCGATACTAAGTTCTGAGAGATGCCCGAGTCGTCCGTGGACGGCACGGGCCACATCCATCAACCGTGTGGGATCATGGTCGTATTGACGAGCAATTTGCTCGATGACCGCGGCGGTTTCCTTTGGCATGGTACAAGCCCCTTGCCTGGTTTGCGAAATGAGCGGTTCAGAAATGCGAGACATTCATGCTAGTTCTTTTCACTAAACTTCAATGTAGTGCTCCCGCGCAAGAATGAAAGCAGCACACACACGGTTTCGTATATTTTTCGTTAAGTTTTCTTCGCCAATGAAATGCTAACATCAAGAGGGGATCGGGGTGCGGCAGAATGACGCTGCTTGATCGCATTGCAGCTTTCCGCCGCCTCAACGCTTCGATGGCTCATCGCTAGCATGACGTTGCACCGGTGTTGTGTCGTTACCGCAACAGCGCTCACGCCTATGCGATTTGTTGCAGCTAAGAATTGGGTGGCCACTTATGTGTTACGATTGATCAAGTGCATGACGGCCAGTCGTTGTTCGCAAAGGACCAGGCTTCCCGATCGCGAGGGCCGTCTTTGGATCGATCGGTTTGCATAGAGACTCAACACATCATGAATCCCCCATTCGAAGAGCAAACCATAGCAATCACCGGTGCGGCCAAAGGCATCGGACGTGCGATTGTCGATTGTTTTTTTGCAGGCGGGGGCCCGCATTCTTGCGATTGACCTTGACGCAGATGGCCTTGCCCATCTGCAGTCCGTCGCGCCTCGCCGCTTGGCCGTTGGCAACTGCCCGAGGAGTTTGGAGCAATGGCCGCGCATTGAATCCGTCAGGGAATGCGAAGAAATGCAGGCCTACTGTATGTTAGCCTACGCGCAAGATAGAATGGAACCTCCCTCCGCCACTCCGACCCACCGCACCACAAGGTCGTTCAATCATGCGAACCTTCGTTCTCATCCTGGCCACGCTTCTCCTCACAAATAACGCTCCAGCACAGCGAGAGCGTGAAGTGAGATGGGTCAATCCGAATGGCGGAATGAGTGGCTATCGCGGCGATGTGGAAAAGATGATCGTTGATGAACTGATTCCATTGATTGACTGGTCGTATCCGACGAAGGCAAATGCGTCCGGAAGAGTTGTCGCTGGATTCTCGATGGGCGGCGCAGGTTCTGTGTCACTCGCGCTGAGGCATCCCGATCTATTTTGTACGGCAGGCAGTTGGGGCGGGGCACTGTCGTGCCGAGCATTTGACTGCCAAGCGTGAGTCCGACACCCTGCCCGCAGCTCGCACATGAAGTCGTTTCGAACTGGATCGCGGTAGCCCCCTAATTGGTAACGCTCTCGATGAAGACATTCTCGCAATTTCTTACCCAAGCGAATTCCAGGCACTTGCTGCTCGAAATCTCGATGGTCGCCGTGACGGTTACGGTGGCACTGACAGGTCACGGTGTTGCGCAGGAGATCGCCGCTGGCGTGGGAATCGCATCACAGTATGCTCGCGATCAGGGAATCGAGAAACACCCGAGTGTTGTGTTCGCTGAGAACTTTGAACGGCGCGACCTGGATGCGATCGGACAGCGATGGGAAACCGTACGCAACCCCGAGATCATGTCGATCAGTGACGATGTGCCGGCTGCAAGTTCTGGCAAGCAGTCGCTGTTGATGAGTCAGACGGCCGAAACAGGAACCGGAGCCGATCTCTATCGAAGGCTCGATGACGGCTACGATCAACTTTACACGCGGATGTACGTCAAGTTCGACGAGGCTTGTGAACCTGTGCATCATTTCGGGACCTGTGTTGGCGGCAACAACCCTTCGACCGCATGGCCCTCGGTCCGCGCGGGGCAACCCACCGCGGGCGACAAATCGTTCTGGGTCGGCATTGAGCCCTTCGGCAAGACTTGGACCTGGGACTACTACGCTTATTGGTGCGAGATGCGAGGCAGCCCACCTCGCGGCCAGACTTGGGGAAACAAGTTCATTCAAGACGATTCCTTGAGCGTGCTTCGCGGACATTGGACTTGCATCGAAGTGATGGTCCGAATGAACGATGTCGGAGAGACCAACGGCGAGTTGGCACTCTGGATCGAAGGAAAACCGGTCAGCCACTTGGGCAAAGGATTTCCAAGTGGCAAATGGGTTTTCGATAAGTTTAACCCTGGGCAAGAAGGCGAGGGAGTTCGCTGGAATCCAAAAACTGGCGACCGCGAGTATTTTGCAACTTCGCCTGGCGGTGATCCTTTTGAAGGTTTCCGCTTTCGGACCGCGAAAGCGTTGAACGTGAACTTCGTCTGGTTGTACTTGTACATCACCAAAGGCACGGCGGGACATGTCAATCGCGTTTGGTTTGACGATGTCGTGGTCGCGAAAGATTACATCGGTCCAATCCAAACCGAGTGACTCTGAACGCAATCGCAGTTTACGGGTGACCGAAGTGCAGGGCTCCGACATGGGAACGAACAAGGGAACATTTGAATGCAGACTTCATCAGTAATCGGGCGAGTTCTTGTTACCTCAATGAGAACCTGTCTCGTCGGGATTGTGATCGCTTTCCTGAGTGGCGCGGCCGATGCAAGCGAAAGCCAACTGCCGAATCAAGACCTCACGCCTTCGCCAGCCGAGCTCCAAGCATCTTGGGAGCAAGACTATGCGTACCTGGAGGGGTTGATTGCCGATGGCGGCGGCGAGGCGGGCTTGTTCACGCCTGGTGCCCAAGCCAGTACCCAAGCCAACAACGTTGCCAATCGTCATGCACATATTTGGGTCAATGACCGTCGTCCGCTGGATGTGCAACTGCGGCGCACCGCAGCCCTGCTGGAAAAACTGCATGCCATCCGCCAAGCGACGCCCAATGCATCAGAGATGGGGACACAACTTGATGAATTGCAGCAGCAGTATGAACGGTTTCGCCAAAAGGCGTCTACGTTTGCCCGTTCCAAAGGGGAAAAGGATGCAGATGCCGACAAAAGCCTCTACCTGGAACTGCGTCGTCTGAATCGCTCGATCGTGTTGAGCAACCCACTTCTGAATTTTGATGACATTCTGTTTAACCGCTGGACCAGTAACTACGGCCATGTCCAGGAATGCTGGGGCACGACGGTCCTTGATGAAGGCGGTCTCTACGTGCTTTCGGGACTTCAGGGCGGTCGTACACGGGTTAGAAATCTGCTGCAGGATTCACGTTTCGAGAACGGTCCTTGGCAAGGGCAGAGATTGCTCGACTTAGGCAGAGCGGTCCGCTCGTTTGATCTGTCCCATGACGGAACAAAAATCGTTTTTGCCTGGGTTCACCGTCAATCGAGAATTCACCGGATTGCATCGGTCAATGCGGACGGTACCCAGTTGCGTTTGTTGACCGAGGGGAAGTATGAAGACCTGGACCCGATCTGGCTCCCGAATGGACGAATCGCCTTTGTCTCGACTCGCGCCGAAATCACGGTGCGTTGCAACAATAACGATACGACGAAGCAATGTGTGTTGTATTCGATGAAGGCCGACGGCAGCGACGTCGTACGAATGAGCTTCCATGAAACGAATGAACGGTATCCCTCGGTCGACAACGACGGGATGCTGATCTACATGCGCTGGGATTACATCGACCGCGATTTTTCCGCAGCACACAATCTGTGGCGGTGCTTTCCCGACGGCAGGGATCCTCGCTCGCCTCACGGAAACTACGCGTTTCCGCATGGCAGTTGGAGCACAAGCGTGGACGGACGCGGCGATCGGCCTTTTGCCGAGTACTTTATGCGAGCGATTCCAGATTCGAGCAAATACATCGCCATTGCCTCGTCGCATCATTCACCCCCGTATGGCATTCCTATCTTGATAAACACAGGCATTCGGGATGACTACCGAGTGTCTCAGGTGGAAACCATCACGCCCGATTGCCTGCCGTTCGCCTCGGAATGTGGGGACTACTCAAAACGGGGGTTGTACCAGGGGATTCGTTACACACCGATACGACCCCATTCCGCCTATTTCGATCCGTGGCCTCTGAGTGAGGATTTTTTCCTTGTTCCTTGGGGCATTATCTCGGATCGGAAAGCAGGTTCGCTTCAAGAACATGACAACGAAACCAACATGCGTCTCTATCTGCTGGACGTATTCGGGAACAGGGAATTGATTAGCGATTGCAATCTGAATGCGGGTGGGCATTACCTAACGGCCCGACCGCTGCGTGCCACCCCCAAGCCTCCTGAACATCCGATGGGAACTTGGCAAGGTGAACGTGCTGAAGCTTCCGATCATCAGCGAGCCACCCTGGCAGTGCTGAATGTCCGGCAGACCGATTTTGATTGGCCGGAAGATGTGAAGATCGCAAAGATGCGCATTGTTCAGCTCTTTCCACGCAAATGGGGAGTCGGCAACATCGAGGCCCCCTCCACCGGATGGAGTGAAGGAGGTATCTGCCGCGCCTCGATGGGAACCGTGCCCGTTGAGGAGGACGGCAGCGTGTACTGCGAGGCTCCGGTCAACAAGGGGCTGTTGTTCCAACTTCTAGACGAGAACGGTGTTGCGGTGCAAACCATGCGGTCGCTCACTTACGTCCATCCTGGCGAGCGACTGATGTGTGTCGGTTGTCATGAAGACAAATGGCAAGCCGCGCCACGCGGCGAGGCAATCCCGATGGCCTTCCAACGCGACCCTTCCCCCTTGGAACCGGATGTGGGGGGCGTCGTCCCGATGACCTTTGGGTTTGTCCGACCCGTTTTTGATAAATCATGCGTTGAATGCCATCGACAACAGGACATCGCATTGACCGACTATGCCTATAACGACAACGAGCCAGTGGTTCCCGATCCAGGTCAAACGAACCGACTTTCCGACTACATCTGGTGGTTCGATTCGAGCAACAACAACGATGGAATCGGCCCCTACGGCGGTTACCGTTCCACTCCCTACCGCTTTGGTTTCAATGAATCTCGAATGGGCAAAGCGCTCATGAATCCGACGCATCAGGCTGCTCTGCACGCAGGCGCCTTTTCACAGCAAGACTTGGACCGAATCATTCTCTGGCTGGATCTCAACGCGATGCGTCTGGCGCGGCCTACCAAAGATCCGCAGCAACTGCACCGCCAAGAATATGGTGGCGACTTCGTTTGGCCAGATGAAATTGATCGCAGCAATCCCAGCGGCGTCGAATATGATCGCCCGGTCCCCTAGCCCGGATGAATCATTGGAGTGGTAGGCTTTAGCCGATTGCGTGCTGGATCCTTGCTGAATCGGCTAAAGCCTACCACTCCAACGTGCGCAGTCTGCTTTCTTCTCAAAGTAAACATTCGCGGAAGGTGTGGAGGCTGTGCGCAGCGTCAACGGCCAGCGGTTCACTTTTGGTCGAGATGGGGGCGGTGAGACTCGATCGAGCCAACTTGGCGCCGAGTTGACGGGATGATTTACG